>CAYGBW010000170.1:0-16725 GCA_964348185.1 uncultured Thermodesulfobacteriota bacterium
CACAGGTCTTTGGAACCTGTACTCGGAGGTTCGAATCCTCCCACCCCAGTCTTTCTCTGGAGGGATGTTTGAGGGGTGACTGTAGGCCTGTGATTGCCCTCCACCAAGGGGGATCGAATTCCCACCCCATGCACAAGCTATCCTTTAAGATGGAGAATCACGGTTGAGATGTCGGTTTTTGGCGACGATACGTTGAGGATATTCACGGGGAATTCAAACCTCGCACTTTCCCAGAGGATCGCTGACATTCTTGGGGTTTCCCTGGGGGATGCTCGGGTTACCCAGTTCAGTGACGGGGAGATCAATGTCGAAATCGATGAAAGCGTCAGAGGAATGGACGTTTTTGTGATTCAGTCGACCTGCCGCCCTGTGAATGAAAATCTGATGGAGCTACTGATTCTGATCGACGCATTCAAAAGGGCATCAGCCCAGAGAATCACCGCTGTTATCCCTTACTACGGCTATGCCCGGCAGGACCGGAAAGTCTCTCCCAGAGCAGCGATTTCGGCTAAGCTGGTTGCCGACCTCATCGCCACAGCCGGCGCTTTTCGCATCCTGACGGTCGAACTCCATGCCGGGCAGATCCAGGGGTTCTTCAACATCCCGGTGGATCACCTATTCGCCTCTCCGGTTATGGTTGGATATTTGAGAAGCCATTGTAAAGACAGTGTTGTGGTCGTTTCTCCCGATGCGGGCGGCGTGGAAAGGGCCAGGGCCTTTGCAAAACGGATGAGGGCGTCTCTTGCGATTATCGATAAGAGAAGAGAAGGCCCCAATGTCTCCCGGGTCATGAACGTCGTCGGACAGGTCAGGGGAAAGGTGGCGGTTCTGGTGGATGACATCGTCGATACGGCGGGGACCCTGGTTCACTCTGCTGAGGCCTTACGGAAAAACGGGGCACGCCATATCTATGCCTGTGGTGTGCACCCCGTTCTGTCTGGGGCAGCAGTCGACCGGATCTCTCAATCACCCATTGAAGAACTGATCGTGACCGATACCATCCCTCTGGGGGAAAAGGCCAGAGATTCAGAGAAGATTACGGTGATTTCTCTGGCAGATTTACTGGCAGAGGCTATCCGCCGGATCCATAAAGAGGAGTCTGTGAGCGAACTGTTTGTCTAAAGGATTAGGAGTTCCCTATGGAGAGATTCGAAATCATCGCGCGTAGAAGGGAAGCAAGGGGAAAGGGAGGAGCCCGAAAACTGAGAGGTCAGGGGCTTCTCCCCGCTATTCTCTACGGACCGAAGACGCAATCCACGGCGGTTGCGTGTGACCGAAAGGACGTAATCCGTGTTTTGGAACATGGACAAAACGTCCTGATCAATCTGAAGATCGAGGATGGGAGAGGTGACAGGGGTCAGTCAGATCATGTGGTCATGGTGCGAGACCTTCAGATAGATCC
Organism: uncultured Thermodesulfobacteriota bacterium; assembly: GCA_964348185.1. Classification (GTDB taxonomy): domain Bacteria; phylum Desulfobacterota; class BSN033; order WVXP01; family WVXP01; genus CAYGBW01. The sequence goes on from CAYGBW010000170.1 coordinate 1,403, forward strand.
CCTCAAAGGAATGCCGATCCATGCGGACCTGTACGAGGTGTCCATGGAGGAGACGATGACCGTTGAAGTGCCTGTTCACCTCGTCGGAAAGCCTGAAGGGACAAAATTGGGCGGTGTTCTCGAACAGATCCGAAGGGAATTGGAGGTAGAATGCCTCCCCACTGATATTCCGCCCCACATTGACGTCGACGTGAGCGCATTAAGTATCGGCGATTCCGTGCACGTCAGTGACATTCAAATCGGCAAAGTCAAGATCCTTACAGAGCCCCACATGACAATAGCCACTGTGGTTCCCCCGACGGTCGTAGAAGAAGAGGCTGTACCTGAAGAAGCTGAGGCAGAGGAGGCAGCCCCCGGCGAAGTTGAAGAAGAGCGAAAAGAGGAGGAGTAGGCAAGGGAGTGTGCGGTTTATCGTCGGTCTGGGAAATCCAGGGCTGGCTTACAGAGGCACCCGTCACAATGTGGGCTTCATGGTCATTGACCGGTTGGCTCGAAAACATGGGATTCTCCTTTCCAGGAAGAGGTTCCGCGCCCGCTTCGGCGTAGGAGAAATCGGTAACGACCCTGTCATTCTTATCAAGCCCCAAACCTACGTGAATCTGAGTGGTCTCTCTGTCAAGGGCTTTCTGCTTTCCTCTAATGGCTCCCTGAAAGATCTGATTGTGATCCATGACGATCTGGACCTTGACCTTGGCCGTATTCGGATCAGGGAAAGGGGAGGACATGGAGGTCACAAGGGCCTTCAATCCGTTATCCAGGCCATGGGAGGGACGGATTTCGTTCGTCTAAAGGTTGGCATCGGGCGACCCAGGGTCACCACTGATGTGAAAGACTATGTCCTGCGCCCTTTTGACCGGGAGGAAAGGGCTCATTTGAATGGGATTCTCTTGAGGGCTGTGGCGGCCGTGGAGACGATTCTCCTCGAAGGCGTTGAAAAGGCCATGAACACCTTCCATGGAGGCGTTGCGTTCGAAAGAGGAGACGAATAGGGGAGGTTTTGATGGAACAGTTCGTGTACTATGCACCCCTTTTTGGAGTGGGTGGACTCATTTTTGCCGGTCTCATCTACGGCTACATCATGAGATTCGCTGAAGGGTCAGACCTCATGAGAGAACTCGCCGCCATGATCCATAAGGGAGCCATGGTCTTTCTGAAAAGGGAGTATTCCATCCTCGTTGGATTCATTGTCGTGGTCTTCCTTCTCCTATGGTGGAAGATCGGTTTCTACACGGGCGTGGCTTTCTGCTCAGGGGCTGTCTGTTCCATGCTGGCCGGCTTTTTTGGGATGAATGCCGCTACAAAGGCCAATGTTCGCACAGCCCAGGCAGCCTTCAGCCATGGCCAGTCCCAGGCTCTTAGCGTTTCCTTTGCGGGAGGGGCCGTCATGGGGATGTCGGTTGCCAGCCTGGGACTTCTCGGTGTTGGCATCTTTTTCTATATCTTCGGTCAAAACCCCCAGACCGCAGGCGTCATCAACGGATTTGCCATGGGGGCGAGTTCAATCGCCCTGTTTGCAAGGGTGGGAGGAGGTATTTACACCAAGAGTGCTGACGTGGGCTCAGACCTGGTGGGAAAAGTGGAGGCAGGCATCCCAGAGGACGATCCGCGAAATCCAGGCGTTATTGCCGACAATGTTGGGGATAACGTTGGGGACATCGCTGGAATGGGAGCGGACATATTTGAATCCTACGTGGGTTCTATCATTGCCACCATAGCCATCGGGGCGACGGCGGCCATGTGCCAGGGGGCTTTACAACCTGCCTATATGTCATTCCCCCTCTTGCTCGTTATGGCGGGTATCTGTGCCTCTCTTTTGGGAATTCTTTCGATAAAGATCCTGCAGAAGATGAGTCCCCAGGCGGCCCTCCGTTACTCGACCTTCATTGCAGGTTTGTTTCTCGTTCTGTTCAGCTATCTTATCGTCCGTGCCATTAGGCTTCCCATGGGCGTCTTGTATGCCCTTGTATCCGGCCTGGTGGTGGGGATTCTTATCGGCCTCTTGGCAGAGTACTACACATCTGCCAAGCCGATTCGGACAATCGCCGGATCGGCCGAAACAGGACCGGCCACGCTATTGATTACAGGGCTCTCCGTTGGAATGGAGAGCGTGGCCTTACCCTTGCTGGGGATCTGCTTGGCGACCTTTATCGCGGCCAAATTCGGCGGGATTTATGGAATCGGCATTTCTGCGGTGGGCATGTTGTCCACCGTGGGGGTGACCATGTCGGTGGATGCCTATGGTCCTGTTGCCGATAATGCAGGGGGCATCGCCGAGATGGCCGGCCTCGGACCCGAGACGAGGAGGATTACCGATGGGTTGGATGCCCTGGGCAATACCACAGCCGCCATTGGGAAGGGATTTGCCATTGGATCGGCCGCCCTTACGGCTCTGGCCCTTTTTACCGCTTTTTCTCAGGCAGTCGGGTTGGGGGTCGTCAACATCACCAATCCAGTTGTGGTCATTGGGCTATTCATCGGGGGGGTCATCCCATTTTTCGTTGCCTCTCTGACCATGTCCTCGGTGGGGAGGGCCGCTTTCAGAATGGTGGAAGAGATTCGGCGACAGTTTCGTGAAATTCCGGGAATCATGGAGGGCAAAGGGAAGCCAGACCCAGCCAGATGTGTAGACATTGCCGCCAGAGCGGCTCTGAGAGAGATGATCATTCCGGGATGCACGGCGGTACTGGCTCCCATTCTGGTCGGGTTCCTCATAGGCGCTAATGCCCTTGGGGGCATGCTCGCAGGAGCTACGCTCACCGGCGTGCTCCTCGCTCTTTTTATGGCCAACGGAGGAGGTGCCTGGGATAATGCCAAGAAATACATCGAGGCGGGGAACTTTGGAGGGAAGGGCTCTGAAGCCCATAAGGCTGCGGTCATCGGAGATACCGTTGGGGATCCCTTCAAAGATACATCAGGGCCATCGATGAACATTCTGATCAAGTTGATGGGGGTTGTCTCGCTGGTGATTGCACCTCTCCTAATTTAACGTCTCGGAATTTCTACAATCTACTGAATATGAAGGGGTTTTATTGAGGCTCACGTGTTGGCCTCGAAGATGGAATAATGGAATGGTGGAATATTGGAATACTGGGTAAAAAAACCGCAAAAAGCATGTGTAGCAAGGCCTAAGGCTTAGGGTGCAAGGCGGACAGCATTTGGTTTTCCTTCAACCTCTCGCGTTCTGCCTTGAGCCCTCAATTCTGTCCATTATTCCATCATTCCATTATTCCAATTCAGCCGTCGTAGCCATAGGCTACTATCCGTCTTTCGTAGCCGTAGTTACTACGGCGGAGTAGGCTGGCGAAGTCGGCCAACCCAATTGTGAGCGCAGCGAACTAAGTTCGGTTGGACCCCCCTTCTGACTTTGCCTTTGAGAACCGGGCCTGAGGGAATCTCAGGCCCGGTTCTCTTTGATCCAACCGCAAACTTCGCTCGCCTTCGCCAGAATGCCCTGCGCCGCACCGTCGCTATAGCGGCTTTGGCGGGTCGGCGATTTGGCGCGGGGAGCTTCACTTTCCTCTCATGTTATTCTGTTTTTATCCGATCTATAGGGTGACTGGTTCTATCCCACAAGGGGTACGCGTCGTAACCCGGGGAACCGGGCCGGGCATGCGCTTGAATTAATTAGGGGGGAGTATTCATGAAAACCGTGTATCGGCAAACAGCTGAAGGGCGAGCAAGAGACATCCGTGGCTAGCAGGGGACAGATCCTGGCGCTCACTTCGAGCAAAGGGGGGGTGGGGAAGACCCATCTTGCGGTCAGCCTGTCGGCGGCCATGGCGAAGAGAGACGTCCGTGTTCTCTTGATCGATGCCGATCTTGGCAATGGAATCATTTCGGATCGACTCGGCTTCTATCCCCGGCTCAACCTGGTCCATTTCTTTCTGAAAGAGAGAGCCTTAGAAGACCTGATCGAGGAAACGCCCTTTGGCTTTTTCATGGTCGGTGGGGAACGCGGGAATTTCGCTTTGGCCAATCTCACCCATCTGCAGAAGATGAGGTTCCTGAAGAGTTTCGTCAAGGTCAGCACCCATTTCGATTTCGTCGTCCTCGATTTGGCTTCAGGGATTAGCCGGCAGTCGGTCGATTTTTCACTCTTGGCGGAAAAAACGATTGTTGTCACCGCCCCCCACGACCTGGTCAGCGGCTATGGGTGGGTGCGAGCCTGTTTCACCCGATTCAAGCAACTGGAGAATCGGCTGTGTAAGAGGATTGAAGGCTACAGGGCCAGACGATTCTTGACGCCTCTGATCGTGATGAACCACGTCACGGATTTCTATGAGGGGAAATCGGCCTTTGAGGCGCTTGAAGGCGCGGTAGAGAACAGACTCCACAGTGGAGTGGGGCGCTTCAGGATTAGAATGGATTACCTCGGGGCCGTTTTTCACGATCCAGGGGTGTTCAAGAAATCCGAGGAGAGGCGGTGCCCCGTGTCTGTGGCGTCGGCCTATTCAAAGGTGGCCTATTGCATCGACTCAATGGCCGGCGCCATTTGCAGCCGTTCCCCACTGAGGGGCTTGGATGGAGACAGGCGCCTTCGCTATACCCTTCAGATTCTCTTGGAACAGCAGGACAGGCTGAGAAAGGGGCTGACCCGAAAGGTCTTGAAGGTCTATCCCGCAAGAATGCCTTTCCGCCAGAAGAGTCAGTCCATCTCCCACTGAAAAGGGATATCCCACGAGAGCCCACGGCTCTCTGATCCAGATTCTTCCTCCAGGTCGTTTTTCCGAGCAGTCCCCCAGGAGCAAAAAGGCGGCTTGACAAACCGGAAAAAAGTTGGTTAAGTGTTGGATGCTCGTGGCTCCCTTTTGTGTGGAGGCTCCGGGCATTCGTGGCGGGAAATAGGCCGAAGTGGCGGAATTGGTAGACGCGCTAGGTTCAGGGTCTAGTGGGCGTATGCCTGGGGGGGTTCGAGTCCCCCCTTCGGCACTTCAATTATTTCGAGAGGTTAGCTGATTCTGGCTGACCTCTTTTTTCTTTCCTAAGGGCTGTTGGTCAAGCTTCTGTTCTACGTCTTCTAACAAACAGTCCCTGAGCGGGCTCTTTTGATTCATTGGTGAGCGCCGTGATCTGTAGAAAACAAGGGGAAGGTGATCGGTTCTCTCTATCACTTTATTCCCACCACCGCTTCGGCGATGTTGAAACAATGATCTCCGATTTTCTCAAAGTTGGTGAGCATGTCTATGAAAACAATGCCGGGGTCAACACCACAGATCCCCTCGTTGAGCCTCTTTAGGTGTCCCTCCCTCATGGTGTCCTCAAGGTAGTTGATCCTCCGCTCGTATGCGTCCGCCTCTGGTTTTATATTGCGGTTCCTCTCCCTTATTCCATCGGTCACCATTTCGAGGAATTTACGACTCACAGAATAGATCTCCCCCATGTCCTTTATGGCCATCTCCGTGAAGGGGAGCTTCAACGTCACCTTTTTCTCCACCAGGTGGCAGAGGTTTTCGGTGTGATCACCAATCCTCTCGATATTGTTCACCATGTGGATGACGGAATTGATTTCCTTGGAGTCCTCTGGTGAAAGGGGGCTCTGCGACGTCCTCACCAAAAAGGAGATGATCTCTCGTTGCAGGAGGTCTACGATCCCCTCTTTCTTCCTCACGAGTTCAAGCCCCTTCGTGGTGTCGGTGAAAAAGGCCTCCATGACCCCCTGGACCATGGTCAACGACATCTCTCCCATCCTCACCGTCTCGCTCCTTGCCTGCTCGATGGCCATGGGAGGCGAGTCCACGAATTTCGTATTGAGATATACCAGGTGAAACTCCTCGTCAGCCCGCCGTTGCGGGGTTATCCGCCTCGATATTTCGGCCAGTACTCCCAAAAAGGGCAAAAAGATCAGGGTGTTGACCACATTGAAAAACGTGTGGGCATTTGCAATGTGACGGGCAATATAGGGCTTGTCCCCCAATTCCACGCCAAACCTCCTGGCCTCCGCCGCGGTCTTCGCCGTGAAGTCGGCAGATCCCGGTGCCAGCCAATCCACCACTTCTATGAAGTAGGGAAAGAGCAACAAGACGTAAAGGACACCGACGACGTTAAACAGGGTATGGGCCTGGGCGGTTCTCCTGGCAGCGGTGTTGGTGCCAATGCTAGCCAGTTGAGCCGTAACGGTGGTTCCGATGTTGTCTCCCAAGATCAGGGCAACGCTCCCGTGAAAGGAGAGGAGCCCTGATGCTGCCAGGGTCATTGTAATTCCGACCGTGACGCTGCTGCTCTGCATCATGACGGTGAAGAGGGTCCCCACCAAAACCCCCAGAAGGGGATTGCCGTCGAACTTAATAAAGATCTCCCGGACCATTGGAGCATTTTTCAAGGGACCCATAGCGGCTTTCATGAGGGCAAGACCGTAAAAGAGCATCCCGAACCCCATGATGACCTCTCCCATGGACCTCCACCTGTTGCCCTTGGCGAAGAGCCGCAATCCCACACCGACCCCGATGGCCGGCAGGGCGTAGTGGTGGATTTTGAAGGCAATGATCTGGGCGGTGACTGTGGTGCCGACGTTGGCCCCCAAGACGATGCCAATGGCTTGTTCCAAGGTCATGAGTCCCGCATTGACAAAACTGACAGCCATCACAGTTGTGGCGCTGCTGCTCTGGATGATAGTGGTAGCGGCAAGGCCCACAAAAGCCGCCACAAACCGGTTGTTGGTGAGGGCTTCCAAGATCCTCCTCAGCCTGTCCCCAGTAGCCTTCTGGAGCCCCTCAGACATGAATCTCATCCCGATGAAAAAGAGCCCCATTCCCCCTATCAGGCCAAAGACGAGCTCTCTCGTTCCCATAAAGGCTACCCCCAAACCCTTTTCTATCTAGTCGTCACTGAAAAACGCCCCCTGCGCTCTCTGTACGGAGTTTATGACCCGCTCTAAGGCTCGGTCGTTCGATCTTCCGAACTCGGCCTGGCAGCCTCAGACAGCGGAACCTCGCCCCTTCGGGGGCACTCCCTTCGCCAAGACGGGTAGCCCCAAAAACTCCGTAATGTTCGCTGCAGGGACATTTTTCAGTGACGACTATCTGGTCATTCCAAAATCGTATTTATCGACCTCGATCTCCTACCTCGTTGCCACTGAAAAACGCCCTTTCCCCCTCTCAACCGAATGACACGGTTTTGGATGCATCCTGGTTTACCCCATTATAGTTGTTTCTGGCGGCTTATACTAGCAGTCTACGGGTTTTTCAATCAGAAAAGCTGGGTCAAAGAGAGGGTCCTCCTTCCGGTTTTTTTTCGGATGGAGCGACTACGGGCGGGGGCGGGCACGGGCGATATTGTCCTCCTTGATTTCGTCGTGGCTACATGTTAAGTTCAATGAAGTGCATACGGGGCGAGCGCAGTTGAGGAGAAAGGGTTCTTGATGAACATAGGGAAGAAGGCAAAGCAAAAGGGATCTGTGGCTGAATTTCGCGACAACGGCGTCTATCAGGAGAGGGTCAAGGCGATTTATCGGTTCCTTGAGGAAAACCTCTATTTCAATCGGCCGGATATGGAAATCAACGGTGAAAACTTCAATACCTCCCTCCTCTTCGGGCTTTTGACAGCCTTGAATCGGGGCAAGGAGCTGATTATCGGAGAGCCTGGAGTGGGAAAAACGACCTCCGCTGAGTTTGTGGGGTCCCTCATCTATCAGATCCCTGTGGGGGTCATTTGGGGGAGTGAGGTCTCAGGGCACCCGGAGCAAACAGAAGAGAAGATCATTGGAAGACCCGATCTAGGGAAGTTGAACAAGGGGGTCGAGGAGGTTGTATGGACCCATTTTTCTCAAATCCCTGTCAAGATTGTGGATGAAATCAACCGTCTTCCTGAGACGAAGCAGAGTATGATTCTCGACGGCGTGGACCGGGGCAACTGGGACTATCTCAACGAGATGATCGTCAATGAGGAATACTGCCTTTTTGCAACGGCCAACTACCAAGATCAGGGGACAAACACCATCATCCCTCCCATGATTGACCGATTCGACGTCATCATCGAGTCACGCCACCCCGGGCCCAATATCTCCTATCTCGTGGGGAGATACTGGGACAAGGAGAACATCCTCCGTCATCCGCAACTGGAAAGAGACCTTCAGGACACTTTGAACAGCAAGGCTCCCTATCATGACAAGCTTCCCCAGGTGGAAGCGGTGTGTAAACGTTTTGGTCGGTTTCTCGATTCTCAACTTGGATTGAAGGTCCTTGATAAAGAGGACAGGAAAATCATTCGCTCACAGATCGACCGGATAGAATTCAGTCTCGATGCAAGCGCATTCACTCGGACGGTGTTGGCAGAGCTGGCGTTCTGTTACTACCATGGGCAGAAACGATCCGTTGAAAACTGCGTCGAGGGGTGCCATTACACCGGGTACTTCTGTCATGACATTAAGAACTGCGCCTCCAATCGACTTCCCATGTCCATAAGAAGCTACAGTCAGGTTCTCGCATGGTTTCTAGAGGAAGAGGAGGTCGATATCGAGCACGTCAAGAAGGTGATTCCCTACACGATGGCCCATCGAATCCAATGGACAGATGAGTATTTGGCTCGGATGGAGAAGTCCAGACGGAACGATCCTTTCATGATCTTCCTGGCCAAGGAGGCTGTCAAAGGGATTCTCCGTCGCTACGACGAGCAGCGCGATCGGATTAAGGAGGCCTTGGGTGTAGGGTATCGCATTCTCAGAGGCGAGGATCTTGAGCCCCTTGACGGCGATCATCCTGTATACCTGGAAATCAAAAAAGATCTCACTGTGGAGTGCTCATGAAGAACCCATTCGAGGAATTCGAAGATTTTCGAAGAGCGCGAAGAGATATCCCCCTGGACAGGATCGTGAAGTCGAGAGATATCACCATGGCTCGGATCATGGAGGGGTATGAGAGGCTTCTGGAGGAAGAGGTAAAGGAACTGGTCTGGTTGGTTCAGTACAATACGGTTATTAAAGCTTATGCCAATGCCGAAAAGAATATAAAAGACCTGCAATTCAAGCCTGAGGACATTGAAGATTTCTGTTTTGAACTGGACAGCAGCGATCGCATTCCTTACATGATAACGGGACCGGCAGGGATCTATATTTCGGCTCTGTGCAACCACTGCGACGAAAGCGACATTGTCCTGAAGTTGGAGGATATTAGGACGCAGATCAACCTCCTGGGATATCGGCTGCCGGCGGGAAAGCGGCTCGCTATTGAGGGCAATGTCGGGGATTTTGTGGGAATCGGAATGGAGGGGGGCGAGGTAACCGTAGAGGGGAGTGCCAAAAACTATGCAGGCGCTGGGATGCGGAGTGGAAAGCTGGTCATTACAAAAAACGTCGGTCATCACACTGGGGAATGGATGATGGGGGGCGAGATCCTTGCGGGCGGCAGGATCAGGGGACTGGGAAATATCATGGATGGAAAGGTCTATGAGAGAGACCAGTTGATCTACCCGAAGGAAAGTCGATACCCTAATGTGAATTGTTGAGGGGGTGCGCCATCCCCATGAGTTCTCACGGGAAAACGACCCTCCGTCACCTTTCCATGGGAGAGGGCGAGCAGGTTAGGCCATGAAAGACTCGGACCCGATTTACCGACTCTGGCAGAAAGTCAGGAAAAAGCACCTCTTCCCTGAGATCCCCGAGCCCGTCGTGGGAGATACCGATGGCAATGTTGCCATGGAGATGAAGAACAAGCAGATCACGCTGAGCGGGGACTTCTTGAACCGCCTGGCCCAAAAAATGGGGATGGAAGATGCCCTTGAGGCGCTCCTCGATCACGGAATAGGCCATCATACCTACTGTCCATGGGATTTCAAAACCCATCTCGCCATCTACGCTGAGGCCAAGAGAGTCGTCAAAGACAAGGCCATGGCGAAGCGGGCGGCGGGGTTTTTCATGGACGTCGTGGCGGACACCAATTGTGTGAAGAGTAACGAGACCAAGCTTCCCGAGCTCTATCGGAACATCGAGAGGGGGCCCTTTGAAGAGGTGGTCGTTTCTCTCTATCAGAGAATTTGGGGACTGGATCTCAAATCAAAGGGGGACAGTGAAATCGTTCGCCGTCTCTCACGAATCCCTTATCTCGATAGGAAGCGGTGGCCTGACAGCGTGCACAGGTTCACCCGTGTCATCAAACAGCTGTTGGAAGAGGAACAGGAGCAACAGTCTCAGGGCCAGGGTGGACAGAAAGAGAACATGATGGGTGACCATGACCTGTCCGGTTTCTCCCAGGAGGAGGCGGATCAGGGCCTGAGAGACTTCGCAAGGGAGGCAGGGGGATTAAGGGAATTCAAAGAGATCATCGAGGATTTTGAAGGAGAGCTCAAGGAACTGGGGCATGGCGTAGAGGGAGGGATGGGTCGCGGAAGGGGAAAGATGATCGATGCGGATGTCCTTTACTATATGAAACTCGCGGAAAACTACTCAATCCCCCTTCGGAAGAAGTCTCTGGAGAAGAGAGGCTACATGCATCCCCATTCTCACAGGCCGTGGGAGGTGGGGAAGCCGGTTCAGGACGTCGATGTGTGGACGAGTTTCGGAAAAATCATGCCCGGTATCACCCAGACCTGGAGAAAGACTTCGGGAAGAACCTTTGGAGATCAAGAGAGTGCACCAGACTGCATCATCTTGATCGACTCTTCGGGAAGCATGATCAATCCGAGGAAGAATCTATCCCATGCGGTTCTGGGCGCGGCTTGCGCCGCGGATGCCTATCTCAGAAACTCGGCCAGGGTCGCCGTGTACAATTTCAGTGACGCCCCCATGGGAAATCGGGTGATTCTCGATTTCACCTCAGAAAGGCAGGCGATCTACAAGGTTCTGTGCAAGTATTTTGGGGGTGGAACTGCGCTGAATCTGAAAGATCTGGACCCCCTGTTGGAGATGGCTCAAACCCCAGACATCTTCTTGATCACTGACATGAAGATCACGAATCTCGGCAAAGTCATCAACTATCTATCCACGATCGATAACCGCATCTCCGCCGTGTATATCGGAGACAATAACTATGCCCACCGGTTCAGGGAGGCCATGGGGGACAGGGGGAACATCAGCATCTTCCACGTGGCTCAAAAAGAGGACATTCCCAAAATCGTTCTCGGCAAGATCAAGGAGTACTTCGGGGGGACCATTTGACCACGCCGAAGGTGTGGCTACGGCTGGTCGTCCGTATCGAGGTCCATTTTGAAGAAATCGGGCTGGTCGTCCGTATCGAGATCCAGTTTGAAGAAATCGGTCGGTTGATCCTTATCAGGCTTCTCAGCATACGCCGTCGGGGCAGTTCCCTCTTTGAAGCACTCGAAGATCGATCCGTCGTCATTTGAAGAGGCCAGAAGCCCGGTTTCTGGATCGATCTTCTTGAACATGATGCCCTTTGGCACGGTAAAATCGCTAATTGGCTTGCCCTCCAAGACCTGACGCATGTAACTCAGCCATATGGGACTGGCGGCTCGGGACCCCGTTTCATGTACCCCCATGGAGGCCTCCTCGTCAAATCCCGCCCAGACCCCGGCAATGAGATCCGGGGTGTATCCAATAAACCACGCATCGTACAGGTTATCCGTCGTTCCGGTCTTGCCAGCACAGGGTCGCCCCAGTTCCTTTGCCCGCCATCCTGTTCCGTTGTTCACAACCCCCTGGAGAAGGTTTGTCATGATGTAAGCCGTCTCAGGGCTGATGAGTTGTCGGCTGATTCTCGGTGTGGATGTATCGATGGCCTCTCCATAGGAGACGGCCTCGACCCTTGGCCGGGAGATCGACCGGTGGGTTCGCTCTTCTCCTGGGTCGTTGTCTCCGAGACCGTCGGAGGGCGACTTCGGTCCATTCTCCGCCTCTGGGAAAAGGGGCGGGCGATTCTCCTCCAGGATGTTCCCTTCTCGGTCCAAGATCTTGCGGATAAAAATAGGCCTGAGCTCACGGCCCTGGCGGGCAAAGACCGCATAGGTCTTGGTCAAATCGATGAGAGAGATTCCCGATGATCCGAGAGCCGTGGACAGGTCTCGATTGAAAGGCCCGTCCAGGCCCAGCTGCCTTGAATAGTCGATCAAGTAGTCGACCCCCAGATCCTGCGCAATTTTAACGGTGATGACGTTTCGAGATTTGGCCAGAGCCTTTCGGAGGGTCGTCGGCCCGTAAAACCGCTCTTCGTAGTTCTTGGGCTTCCATGCCTCATAGTCCTGGGTGGCGTCGTAGATGATGGGAGAATCAATAATGATAGAAGCTGGGGTGTAGCCCCTGTCCAGGGCGGCCGCATACACGATCGGTTTAAAGGCCGACCCCACCTGCCGCCGTGCCTGAATCGCTCGGTTGAACTGGCTTTCTCGGAAATCTCGCCCCCCGACCAGGGCGACCACATACCCGGTCTTCAGATCGAGACTGATGAGAGCCCCTTGGACCTTCGGGATTTGTTCCAGAGCAAGCCCAAGGGTTCCCTCTGGATCGACGGTCTTGACCTTCACCCGAATCACATCTCCCACCTTGAGCACATCAGCAGGTCTTTTCACCTTGACGGTGTCATAAGCCACCTGGGGGTCTGGCTTTCGGGCCCACACCATGTCTCCGAGGGATAGGTGACCTTCGTAACGTCCCACCCTGACCTTAGCAGATTCTTGAGACAGTTCTGTGACGACCCCGAGATACTCTCCCCCCTCGTCGATCGGTGAATCCTGGAGCTCGTCGGCCCTCTCCTTGACAAACCGCGAAATCTCTTGCGGAGAGAGTCTCCTCTCGGACCCCCGGTATCCCTGCCTCTTGTCGAGGGCTCGGAGCCCCTCGGAGACGGCCTTCTCGGCAGCCTCCTGCATTTCCACATTCAGGGTGGTGTAGATCTCAAGTCCCCCCGTGTAGAGGGCTTCCCTTCCGTATTTCTTTTCGACAACCTGGCGGATATGCTCGGTAAAATAGGGGGCCACCTCGAGAAAGGGGTTCCTTCTGGCCTTGATTTCCAGCCGTGTCCCCAGGGCTTTCTCTGACTCCTCAGGGGTCGTGTATCCTTCCGCAACCATCCGTTCTAGCACGTAGACCAACCTTTTCCGGGCGTTTTCAGGATAGTTGTAGGGGGAGTTCTTCGATGGCGCACGGGGTAGACCGGCCAGCATCGCCGCTTCGGCGAGGTTCAGGTCCATTACCTTTTTACCAAAATAGTTTTCCGCTGCCGCCTCCACACCATAGGCTCCGTGCCCAAGGTAGATCTGGTTTAGATAGAGGTAAAGGATCTCCCTCTTGGACAGGTATCTTTCGATCCTGGCAGCCAGTATCGCCTCTCGGATCTTTCTGGCCCAGCTTCTTTCATTTGTCAGGAGCAGAGATCTGGCGACCTGCTGGGTGATCGTGCTTCCCCCCTGAACGATTTCGCCGGCCTCGATATTCTTCAGGAACGCCCTGACGATGGCCTGATAGTCGAGCCCCTTGTGTTCAAAAAAGCGGGAATCCTCAGCCGCCACAAAGGCGTCGAGCAGGAACCGAGGGATCTGGTCGATGGGAACCACGATTCTCTTCTCATCGAAGAATTCCCCAATCACCTCTCCGTTAAGGGCATAGACCGTTGAGATGAGTTTTGGCCGATAGTCCTTGAGTGTTTCGATTTGCGGGAGGTCTTCCGTGAAGTATAGATAGACACCTGTCGCCGTGAACGCACAGACCGCTATCAGGCAGAGGGTCAGATAGGTCAAGGCGAAAATGATTTTCTTAACAATCGGTCGTTTCTTCATGGATCACACTCGAAAAAGTTATGACTATCCTGTTCATAATCTATGCCAACAATCCTGTTTCGTCAAGCTCCCATGGGCACACAAGGAGCGACACCGCATGGACGCTCATTGTCATGCGCCAGGAGAGTCTGATAGCCGTGTTTCCCTTGCCAAAACGGAGGCCCCACAACTCGCTAATGCTCTTGGGGCAAGGACATTTTTCGTGCAACCTATGGAATCCCCCCCTGAGTCTCCTTGAGAGCCTTTCCCTTCGCAGGTGAACGAGAGCCCGTAGCCCAAGGCTGGTAATCGCGGCGCTTTCGATATAACCGGCAGAGAAGCAAGCCCATGAGATTCAACAGGATTAGGAGCTGATTGACGCTACCCCTCTTCCTTTTTTTTGGCGTATTCAGCAATTGATAAAACCGACTTTCAACGCGCCTTACCTCCCTCCAGAAATCAGCCTTTTCTCTTATAATCCGAAACCCTTCATCAATACTGCGCTGCCGTAAACCCTCGTCGCCCAGAATCCTCAACAGACCTTCGGCAATGCTTTTTGCAGAAAGGTCCACAAAATACGCACTACGGAGATGGGTTACGATTTCCTCATATCTCGGAAGCCCGGTGATCATGTTCGGAACACCACACGCCATGGCCTCGATCAGGGATTAGGGGAGTCCATCGGAGGGAGGTATACCTACGGCCACATCGGAGATACTGTAGTACATTGGCATCTCAGCATGATCAATTTCTCCGACAAAGAGAACGTGTTCCTCCAGCTTAAGGTGGCGAACCCGCTTTACCAAATCCGCCTTATACGTTTGATCCGGGTTGTATTCAGTGACCAGCAATTTGGCATTCGGATAGGACTTCAGAATCCGTGGCATCACCTCGATGATGAGATGGATATTATAGAACCTCCTAAGGATTCGAGGACTCAGAATGACTCGGTCCTGTGGAGAAAGCCCGAGGTTCTCTCGGAGAGCTTCCGTTGGGACACGGTGAAACCGTTGCAGATCCACGCCCCAAAAAACTCTCATGATCTTCTCATCCCTGACACCCAGTTGCCTTAATACACAACTGAGGTAATCAGATTTTGACGTCACCAGATCAGCCTCTCGGAGAAGCTCTCGGGTCAGCCAACGCCTCATTGAAGGCGGATTCCACTGTTCATTGAAGAGAACGTCACCGCCCATGACGGTGACAACCAGCGGGTAGCGATTGGCCAGTAACACCAGCCCCATTTCCCAACCCGCGGCATAATGAACATGGACAATATCCGCAGGAGATTGGCGGATGAGGCGATAATAATCATGCAGGGAAAGCAACCCATCCAGCTTTTCCATCATGGGACTTCTCGAATTGATTCGGTTTCTCCGTGGGGCTAACTCCTCGATTTCTTTTAGCCCTGCTCGATTTGGCGTAATAAGGCAAACCTTGTGTCCTATCTTGGAAAACCCTTCCACCCGATTTCTAACGTGACAGCTCGATGCTGGGCCAATCGCACAGATCCTCATTGGATCTGATGAGGGAAACCTTGCATTGCTTTTTTCCGCATTTCGTGTCATGGGATAGTTACAGCCCTTCTTATGAATAATCCATCACCGAAAGGCGGGAGTACCGGCCGATTCGGCCTCCCTATCCCCCTCGTCCATTTTGCAGGATTTGAGCCCCTTGGCGGATCA
>CAYGBW010000171.1:0-33899 GCA_964348185.1 uncultured Thermodesulfobacteriota bacterium
GGGCCCTTCGTGATTTCCTCCCCGGGGTGGAGGACCGTGATCCGGTCCGAAATCCCCATAACCGCCCTGATGACGGGCTCTACGACGACCAAGCTCTTCCTCCCTCTTCACGCCTTTCCGTCCGGGTTTGCAAGGAGAAGGGGAAAAAACGTTAACATTATGATCCATAAGACGCTTTCTCCTTGGACAAGACGCACGAACTAGGTGTCTGTAACTTAATAATTATTTATGGAACAGTATTTTTTTGAAACGACCCTTGACATCATCCGATTCTTCCGCTAGAATTATTAACAGTATGAATGAAAAGAGCCTCGAAATCAACGAAGAGTTGCTCAGATACCAGACTCAGAGGTTACGGGATCTGATCCAAGAGATGCTGCATTGCTGCGAAGAGCGGAAGCTTTACGAGTCTCAGAAGTTCGGTCTGCCCCAAGCAGAGCTGAAGTGTTTGATGCTGTTTGACGGGGAGCGCTATTTGACCGTGAAGGGCATGGCTCAAAGGCTCGATGTTGCAAAGAGCCGCATCACCAAAATCGTCAATGGACTCATTGGAAAAGGTCTGGTCGAGCAGATCGATGACCCTAAGGACGGGCGGATAAGGCTGATCAGCCTGACTCCGGCAGGACAAAAAAAATCGGCAGAGATCGATGCCTTTGAAGGGGAGATCCATCGCAGAATACTTCTGCAAATGGGTCCCGAAGAGAGAAAACGCACATTGGCTTCCCTCGAAATGTTCCGGTCGGCCATGGAAGCGGTTAAGGAGCGATTGGTATGACACGACCAATGAGCTTTTTCTGAACCCGGGTAGGGGAATCGGAGGTCTCTGCTTTATTGTTAATGGTATTAACAACCAGGGAGGAAAAACGACGAGATAGGAGGACATCATGCAAGAGAGTATTGCGAAAGCGGAAGAGATGAAGCAGCAGGGTGAGGCGCTCGTGCACAATGGGGAGATAGAAAAGCAGATTGCTCAACTTAAGATTGAGCTAGAGTCACTTTCTGAGGCTACCCCTGAGGATAAGGTTTCTCTGATCGTCTTCAGTGGCGATCTTGACAAGGCGCTAGCGGCCTTTATCATCGCCACTGGTGCGGTGGCGATGGGCATGGAAGTGGTTATGTTCTTCACTTTCTGGGGCACTCCGATCATGAGAGATCGAGGAAAGCGGGTCGGCGGGAAGGATTTTATGGGGAAGATGTTTGGCTCCATGCTTCCCAAAGGGAGGGATGGGGTTAAGTTGTCAAAAATGAACATGGCAGGAATGGGGACGGCCATGATGAAGTCCTTGATGAAAAAGAAGAACGTTGCCTCATTGGGTGAGATGATCGAAATGGCCGGAGAATTGGGTGTGAAGATTTACATCTGCGAGATGTCTATGGGACTGATGGGATTCAAAAAGGAGGAGTTCATCGACTATCCAGGCCTGGACTACGTGGGTGTGGCAACATTCCTCGAACAGGCAAGGAATAGCCGAATACAGCTCTTTATCTGAGAGAAGAAAACACCACTCAACGGAATCAGAAAGGAAACGACCACGGAGGCAAAAGGACTCAACCGCTTCTAGGGTTGATCGAGGTGAGGGCTTTCTTCCGCCTGAGGCGGATCAAACAGGGGGAGTTCGCCTCTCCGAGGACACTCCCCTCGCCAAGACGGGAACCCCAAAAACTCCCTGATGCTCGCTCCGGGGACATTTTTCAGTGACGACGGGTTATCACTTGATCGAAGGGGAGAATGAGAATGGATTGGTTTTCATATCTGGTGGCTGGGATCATGGTCTATGGGGCCGTCGCAGTTTTTGTGCTTGGCATGAGCTACCGCGTTTACCAATGGGTAAGGGCGCCGAGGAGTCGAGTCAAAACGGGGGTTTTCCCCAAGGCAAAGACTTCAGGGGCTCGGTGGCTCAGCGTTGCAAAAGATTCATTCATTTTTCCCCAGGCGATCACCTCAGACCGGTGGATGTGGATTTTTACGATTCTCTTTCACCTTGGGCTACTGGGCGCTTTTGTTGGGCATTTGAGGCTTATCCATGAACTGACCCCTCTTGCTAGGCTGTTCGGGACGAAGGGTATGGCTCAGCTCTCTCTGTTGGGAGGCGGGGTGATGGGGATCGTTCTTATTGTCGCGCTGATCTATTATCTCCTCCGTCGCCTCACCTTTCCGTACAAAGAGATGTCGATCCTCGAGGATTACCTTCTTCTCATTTTGCTCATCCTGATTGTGGTCATGGGGAACCATATGCGTTTCATCGGAGATGTTCAAACCAGTGACTATCAAGCTTATGTTCAGAGCTTACTGGTCCTAAAACCAGCCTTCCCAGCCACTTTGGCTGATTCATCAATAAGACCGGCTCTCGTGTTTCACGTCCTCTTTGCGAATCTCTTGCTAATCTACTTTCCCTTCAGCAAGTTGGTGCACGTCATCGCGACATTTCCAGCAAACCTGGCAAAGCGTATATGATCAATGGAAACCCATAGGATAGGACTCATGACAAGGATTTAGGAACCTGAGCATAAACGCAAAACACAACGCTTTTCGTAAATAGGAGGATATCATGAGTGACGAATTCAAAGTGGACAAGACGATGGATTTAAAAGGCCTGCCCTGTCCCCAACCGGTCATCAAAGTCAGCAAGGGGATAAAGGAAATAGAAGTCGGTCAGGTCCTGGAGGCAGTAACCACCGACCCCGGCTCCCTGTCTGATTTTCCTGCCTGGGCTCGCACGAGTGGCAATGAAATATTGAAGACGGATCAAGAAGCCGACGTCATCCGGTTCCTCATCAAGAGAGTTAAATAGGAACAGGGGAGGTTTCCCGGGGCGATCCCCGAGATTCTGATGAGCCTTCACCCGGTGTGTGCAAGGGATGTTGGGGCCGGTGAGGGCTTTCTTCCGCCTCTGCGATCAAAACGAAAGGGCGAAGGTAATGGAGAGAGAGAAAAAGAAAAAACTCCTTGACCTGTTTCGATCGAAATTGGACAGGCCGATGCGTTACTATCTGGATACCTGTACGCGATGCGGTCTGTGCAAGGACGCATGCTTTGCCTACGCTTCGGTCCCGAAGGTCGAGTACACCCCCTCGTGGCGGGCTGAGGTTCTCCGAAAGATATACAAACGCCATTTTACGTTGAGAGGGAGGCTCCTGCCCAATTGGGTCGAGGGCTTGGAAATCGATGATGATGTGATTGATCTCCTGCATGAGGCCGCATACACCTGCACAGGGTGTCGGCGATGCATGGTGTACTGCCCCTTTGGTATCGATACTCAGGCGATTCAGTCTATTGCCAAGTTGCTGCTGATCGGTAATGAGAGTGAACCTGAGGTCCTCTCCATGCTGGCCGACGCCTCGATTGAAAAAGGAAAGAGCCTCGACCTCTTCAAAGACTCATTCATCGAAGGTATCAAACGGTTGGAAGGGGAGGTTGTTGCGAAATGGAAGGGAGCGTCCGATCAAATCATTCCCCTGGACGTGGAAGGGGCGAATATACTCTATGTGGCTTTAGCCGGTGCCCATTCGATTGTTCCTGCGGCCTCCGTATTCAATGGGGCGAAAGAAAAGTGGACACTGAGTTTTTTTGAAGCGGTCAATTTCGGGGCCTTTGTGGGTGATCCGACAAAAACCCAGCTCATCGCCAAGAGGATCATCGATGAAGCAACACGGCTGAAGGTGAAGGAAGTAACGATTTGTGAGTGCGGGACAGCCTTTCGGGTCATGAAGCATCTCGTTGGGCAGCAACCCTTTCAGGTTTCCCATGTTTCTGAGGTCATGGCGAGATACATCAACGAGGGAAGGATAAAGCTAAGAAAGAATGGTATCGAGGGACCCATAACGTATCACGATCCGTGCCAATCCGCCCGCAATGGTGGGATCATCGAAGACCCACGATACATCCTGCAACATCTCACTTCCGACTTCAGGGAGATGACCCCCAACCGAGAATTCAATTGGTGCTGTGGGGGAGGCGGAGGACTGGTCGCCCTGGACGATGAAACCGAGGATTTTAGAGAAAAGACCGGAAAGACGAAGGCCAATCAGCTCAAAGAAACCGGAGCAGCCATTGTCGCCACGGCTTGCGAAAACTGCCACACCCAGTTGAAGTTTCTCAATGAGCGATACAATCTCGGCGTGAAGGTCGAGTTCCTGACGAATCTGGTTGCAAACGCCTTGGTTCCGCAGTAGGTGGGAGCAGCGCAACTCAAGGGTCTGTGAGGCCCGTCCCTTCGTTTCGAAGGGACGGGCTTTTCATTTTTCACGTTTGGTTTACCCTCGACTCCATTGGGACCCAGGCGAGAAAAACCATACGGCCAAAATAGAGCGTGGCAATTTCTCCCATCATTTCGATTGGGCCGAAGCCTCCAGGTTCGATTCTCTGTCAGCGGCAGACAGGGGCGAACTCCTTCGAGGTTTAGGGGGTTTTATCCTACTTGCCCTTGGCCCCGTTTTCTGATAAAACAGTGTCTCGATGAGAACCTGGGACAAAGGGAGAAGACACGATTCTTCCTGTTTTTTCCAGGGCTAAAGGAGAGGGAGGCATGGAGGTGGCGCGGCATCTGACCCAGGCAATCGGGCCGAGGGTTTCAGGTTCTCAGGGAGAGGCGGAAGCCGTGGAATTCATATTCCAGGAATTTCAAAAAATGGGACTGCCAGCAGAGATCCAAAGGTTCAAGTATCTGGGTTGGAAGCAGGAAGTGGGACCTTTCCTCTCTGTGCTCTCGCCCATCCAAAAGGAGATTGGGGTCGCGCCGATGGCGTATACGGGTTCGACACCCCAAGAAGGGGTCGAGGGAAGGATAAGGGCTCACGGCACCTTTTACCTTTTCCCCAGACTGATGGATCTTCCAAAATATACCGTTGTCGATGACAGGGGAGAAACCGTCGCGTCTGTTGTTGTGCTCCCTGGGAGCAGGTCGAAGCCTATCCCCAACCCATGGTTTCAGATCCTACAGGATCCTACGGTACTGGTTGGAGAAGAGGAATTTCAACCCATTCAAGAGTCCCTCCAAGCCAGAAGGGAGGTGAGGGTTCGTCTCACGACCGCTGGAAAATATCTTCAGGATTTCACCTCCTACAACGTCATTGCTACCCGGATAGGTGAATGCGAGGATACGATCATCATCGGGGGACACCACGATTCTATCGAAGGTTGTCCCGGGGCGAATGACAACGCTTCGGGGGTGGAGGGGATATTCCGAATGGCCAAACGGCTTCTCCCCGGGAAGGGGCGTCACACGATCAAGTTCATTACCTGGGGAGGTCATGAATGGGGGCTTTTTGGTTCTCAATACTTCGTCAAGGATGCAAAGGAAAGGGGGGTCCTCGGTCAAATCAAGGCCTGCCTGACCTTGGATGTCTTGGGGTGCGGTGATTTTCTCTGGATCTGGGCGGGCCCTCTCGGGTTCCGGGGAAGGATCGAAAAAACCCTGAGGAACTCTTCCCTTTTGGCAAAAAGGGAAATTCGCTTTGAGGATACCCTCATCGGTTCGGACGATTGGTCCTTTTCTGGGGAGGATATTCCCCATGCCATGCTCATGGATTGGCCTATCGACACCCTTCACCTTCCCTCTGACGTTTTTGAAAACATCGATGAAGGTAAGCTTAACTTTGCCGTACAGGTGACCCAGGCCCTGATAGAGGATTTTGACGAGAAGGGGATATCATTCAAGCCGGGGAGGAAAGGAGGTGACTCTGAGCAATAAGACAAACTCATTGAATTAAGGAGGGATCGTCATGAAAAAGTGTTTGGTTTTCGTTTTGATTGGGGTGGCTTCAACGGTTTTCGTGGCAGGTCAGGCGTCTGCCGCGAAGAAACAGCTGAACATCCTGGTCATGGCCGGGTATGAGGAGCCTCAGATCATCAAGGGCTTTGAAGAGCAGTACGACTGCAAAATAAACAGCAAGCTCTATCCGAGTTCAGATGAGATGATGGCCCTCATAAAATCCTCGAAAAGGGGAACCTTTGACGTCTTGACTCCCGATGCGCCCTATGTGGCCAAACTGGTGAAGGCTGACCTCATCCGCCCCTTGGATCTCAATAACTATCCGATCGATGACTTCTATGATCGCTTCAAGCATTTCGACCAGCATTGGATTGACAACAAGCCCTACGCCGTGACCAGCCGCTGGGGGTTCTATGGCATCGCCTACAATTCAAATTACGTGGAAAGGGCGGACGTCGAATCCTATTCGGGCCTTTGGATGGAGAAGTACAAAGGAAAGGTGGCTCTTTTTGACTGGTACCTGCCCAACATGGGTTGCATCGCCCGGTACGTCGGTTACAAAGAACCCTATGACATCAACGCGGAGCAACTCAACAAAGTCCGGGATACCCTGTTTTCCCTGAAGCCTTACGTGGGAACCATAGCCGCGACAAACTCCGACACGATTCAGGCGCTGGCCAACCAGAACGTCTGGATCTCCATCGCGGGGAGGTGGCTCCAGGTGCTCCTGAAGGAGCAGGGACACCCCATTGAGCTTACGAACCCCAAAGAGGGCGGGGTCAGTTGGACCGAGGCCTTCGTTATCACGAAACACAGCAAGAACCCAGACCTGGCCAGGAAGTATATCCAATGGATCCTTTCCCCCGAGATTCAGGCGAAATTGGCTTGGGCCAACGCGTTCCATGCTCTGGTGCCGAACAGTAAGGCGGTCAATTACCTCGGAGAAATGGAGGCCAAAATGCTGGGAATGGACGACTATGAGGCCTTGGCCGTCGTCCTCAAGAACATCGCGAACCGGAAGGTCCCTGCAGATGAGGAGTCGTGGAAGAAAATCTGGCAAGAATTCAAGAGTCGATAACTCGGGTAGGGTGCTGATTGTGGGTTTTCGAATCGAGGTCTTGGGGATAGATGCCCTCGCCCAAAGGGGGCATCTATCCTTTCATTTTTCCATTCGCCAGGTTTAATCCTTTCGCCTTTAAGGCGAAGAGCTCTAGCCTGTTTTGCATTAGCGGCTTTTACTCATCAATACTGAAGGTTTTTGTGGATGAACACCATGACCTTGCATGAGACCCCTTCGCTCGAAGAGCATGATGTCGTCCTGAACGGGGTGTCAAAGAGATTCGGCCATGTGGTTGCCATGGAGAACGTTTCTCTTCGCGTGAAGAGGGGAACGTTCCTCACCCTTCTGGGGCCCAGCGGCTGTGGAAAGACGACCACCCTGAGAGTGATTGGCGGGTTTGAAAATCCGACAGAGGGGGAGGTTTTTATCAAAGGGAGGGAGGTGAAGGGGGTCCCCCCCTTCAAGCGGGAAACCAACCTCGTTTTTCAGGATTATGCGCTTTTCCCTCATATGAATGTCCTGGAGAATATCGGCTTTGGTTTGAAGATGCGGGGGGTCGGCAAGGGGGAGATCCGGAAACGGGTTGAAACGATGTTGGAAATGGTTGGCCTCCCTGAGATCCTTTTCCGAAGATCCAACCAGTTGAGCGGCGGACAACGCCAGCGGGTTGCCCTCTGTCGGGCATTGATTCTGGAACCGGCGGTGTTGCTTTTGGATGAGCCCCTCGGAGCGTTGGATGCAAAGATCAGAAAACAGATGCAGACAGAATTGAAAAGCCTCCAGAAAAAACTGGGAATGACCTTTATTTCTGTCACCCACGACCAGGAAGAAGCCATGACCATGAGCGATGAAATCGCCATCATGAATGGGGGACGTATCGAGCAGACCGGGTCCCCCCAGTCCATTTATGATAGGCCCCATTCAAGGTTTGTGGCGACTTTTCTCGGTGAGTGCAACTTGATTGATGTGGAGGTTGTCGAGGCAACCCCCCAAAGGGTACTCGTGAGAGAGCCCCATTTAGGAGACCTGATTTTCAAGCCCGAGGGGGAGTGGGAAAGCAAAAACGATGCAAGACAGATGTGTATGATGGTGCGTCCAGAAGATATTCGGATAGAATCGGGAGCCCTTCCCTGTGAAAACAGGATTCAGGGTCGGGTTAAGTCGTCGAATTTCAAAGGTTCGGTTACAGAATACGTTGTGGAAACGAAGGCCATAGAGATCAAGATTCTGAAGCAGGGCAGAAGGCAGTTTCAGGTCGGGGAAGAGGCGTTCATCGGCTGGAGGGGAGAGGATTGTTACCTCGCTAGCTAGTTGCCACTGAAAAATGCCCTTGGAGCGAACATTGGGAAGTTTTTGGGGTCACCCGTCTTGGCGCAGGGAGTGTCCCCGAAGGGGCGAGGTTCCGCTGTCTGAGGCCGCAAGGCCGAGTTCGGAAGATCGAACGACCAAGCCTTAGAACGGGTCAAAAACTTCGTTTAGAGAGCGAAAGGGCATTTTTCAGTGGCAACTCGCTAAAAGGAAGGGGATCGTTGACCGATGAAATCAGAAAAGGGGAAGTCCCTTTTTAAGGGGTTGCATATCGAGAGAGATATCATCGGTCTGTTTCCCATCACGGGTTGGGAGATTTTTTTCTACCTTGTCCCCTTGGGATTTCTCGTGATCATGAGTTTTTGGTTGACGAAGGACTATCAGGTTATTCCGAGCTGGAATCTTGAGAACTACAAAAGAGTCGTCACCGATCCAATCATAAGGGTGGCTTTTTCGAGATCCATGGTGATCTCGATCACCACGCTGATCCTCACCATCCTGGTCGCTTATCCTTTTGCCTATGGCCTCGTATTCAAAGTCCCCAAGAAGTACAGGCAACTCATCCTGATCGCCATTGTTGCACCCTTTTGGACGAACTATCTGGTTCGGGTTTACTCGTGGCAGATCATCCTGGGCGGTACTGGGGTGATCAACCAGTTCCTCTTGAAGCTCGGGATCCTTCATTCTCCTCTGAATATTCTATACACGCACGTTGCAACCCGGATCGGACTCCTTCACTTTCTGGTGACTGTCATGATCCTCAACCTCTATGGCACCCTGGACAATGTGGATAGGTCCCTCATAGAAGCGGCCAATGATCTCGGGGCAGGACCCGTCAAAACCTTTTTGCATGTCACCTTCCCCTTGAGTCTATCGGGCCTGGCCGTGGGCAGCGTTTTTGTTTTCATCTTTTCCTTTGCCGACTTTATCGCTCCGACGGTCTTAGGCGGTGGAACGAAGACGGTTTACTCTCAGATGGTGGTAGATGCCGTCCATTGGACGGCCAACTGGCCTCTGGCATCTGCCCTTTCCATGGTCATGCTCGGGGTCATTATGCTATTTGTGCTGTTCATTTTCAGGATTATGCGAGTCGATACGAAGGGTTAGGGATGGAAAAGCTCGACAGGTACCTATTTGCGGGATATATGGGTCTCGTCTTTGCCTTTCTCTTCATGCCCATCGTCGTCATCATGATCTTCTCCTTCAATGTGGACAAGTTTGCCAGCCTTCCGTGGAAAGGATTCACCCTCGGCTGGTACCAGAGAATGATCTTTGATACCACCATTCTGGATTCTCTGAAGAATAGCCTTATTGTGGCGACGTGCGTCGCTTCATCGTCTTGCGTTCTCGGATTCATGGGGGCTTACGCTCTCTACAGGCGAGCCTTTCGGTACCAAAATGTTTATATGGGGGTCATGATTTCCCCCCTGGCAGTGCCGTGGATCATTCTCGGTTTGGCAATGCTGGTTTTTCTGACCCGAATAAACCTCGAGGGGTCTCTATTCTCGGTCTGGGTGAGCCATACGGTGTTCGCTGCACCCTTTGCCATGTTCATCATCAGAGGTCGAATGGCTGGACTGGATGTCAGGTATGAAGAAGCCGGATGGGATCTGGGGGCGAATCGCCTGAGGACGATAAAGGAAATCGTCCTTCCTCTGACCGCGCCGGGAATTGTCGCGGCGTTTCTTTTGACCTTCACGCTCTCTTTTGATGAGTTTATCATTGCGTGGTTCGTGTGCGGCTTTCAGGAAACCCTCCCTGTCAAGGTGTGGGGGTTGATTCGCTCCGGCCTCAATCCGACGATCAATGCCATCGGTTCGGTCATTTTCGTCTTCTCCATGACGTTGGCCGTTATCGCTCAATATCTTATCCAGAGCCGAAAGGGACAGGATACCCCGTCGATCCTTGACAGGGGTGAGACGACCCGTTGAGCGTGCTCCCTTCGGCCCATCTGGTGGGTATAGCTAGCGTGGTTACCCATACAATCCCGGGAGAGGAGGAGGATTATGAAGCCTGATGAGGAATTGGCACGGAAGGGGATTCTCGACATCAAGCCCTATGACCCCGGGAGACCCATCGAGGAGATCAAGGGGCAGCTGGGTCTGGACGAAGTGATCAGGCTGGCTACGAATGAGAATCCCCTGGGCCCATCCCCACTCGCCGTGGAAGCGATCAAGGAGGCCGTCGATCACATTCACCTCTACCCGGATGGGGAGAGTCATGAACTCCGCAGTGCCCTTTCGGAGTCCCTCGGCGTGGGGCCAGACCAGCTTGTTTTTGGAAACGGCGGCGAAGAAGTCATTGCCCTGATTGGAAAGGCCTTTATCAACGAAGGAGACCCCTGTGTCATTCCCTATCCCATCTTTGATGCCTATGAAACGGTTGTCCGGATTATGGGTGGGGTCGTCTGCTATAGTGATCTTACGCAATACCGAATTGATCTCGATGACGTGTCTCGGAGAATAAATGAAAAGACGAAACTCGTCTTCATCTGCAACCCCATGAACCCTACAGGAACGATCCTGAACCGGG
Organism: uncultured Thermodesulfobacteriota bacterium; assembly: GCA_964348185.1. Classification (GTDB taxonomy): domain Bacteria; phylum Desulfobacterota; class BSN033; order WVXP01; family WVXP01; genus CAYGBW01. The sequence continues at coordinate 10,612 of CAYGBW010000171.1, forward strand.
ATGAACTGGACGGCTTCCTTGAAAAGACTCCGCCACGAACGGTGGTGGTTCTCGATGAGGCCTACTTCCACTTCGTTTCCGATCCACACTATCCTGATGGGATCGATTATGTCCGGCAGGGAAGAACCGTGATCGTCCTTCGAACCTTCTCCAAGGTCTATGGCCTCGGGGGGATTCGGATTGGCTATGGCGTGGCGAGACCTGACCTGATCCATATCATCCGACAGGTCAAGGAACCTTTCAATGTCAATGCCCTGGCCCAGATTGGGGCTCTGGCCGCTTTGCGAGACGAGGCCCATCGCCAAAGGACAGTCAGCCTCATTCATCAGGAAAAGGCCTTTCTCTATGGGGAACTCTCAGTCATGGGGCTGAATTATATCCCCACGGAAGCCAACTTTATTTTTTTCGATGCCGGGGTCGATAGTCGAATCCTTTTTCAAAAGATGTTGGAAAGGGGCATCATGATCCGGCCAGGGGATATCTGGGGCCTCCCCCATTTTGTTCGACTCACAATCGGCACGAGGCAGCAGAACGAGCGGTTTGTCAGGGCGCTGAGGGACATCCGCGACCTTCCCCCTTGAGGGAACCTTAATACGTCTTATCAAGGGGGGGGCAAATGGGTTCCGATGAAAGGAAAGGGAGCGGTAATATCCCTTAGGTTTTTTTGTCTTTTATACATAGCGCAAGCATACCTCCGGAATGATCCAAAGGAGCCGACTTTTTTCTGTAGGGCCGGGCTTTATGCCCGCCCGAGAAGCGATATGAAAAGGGCGGCCCCGGGCGGGCATAAAGCCCGCCCCGACGCGTAAAGATCTGGACAGATTACTCAGCCCTGTTCCACAGTGCTATCTGAACGGGAAGTTGCATCCATGGTTTCCATACCCCCCATCACCCTTCGTGATGTCTACCATGCCCGGGCCCGGATCAAGGACCTGGCAAGGCGGACGCCCCTGGTGGCCTCGCCCTCCCTGGAGGCCCGCGTGGGAACCCGAGTCTTTCTCAAGCTCGAGAACCTTCAGGCCACGGGTGCCTTCAAAATCAGGGGGGCAGCCAACAAGGTCCTCAGCCTCTCGGAGGAAGAGCGAGCCCGTGGGGTGGTCACCGTTTCGAGTGGGAACCACGGTCGGGCCGTTTCCTACGTCGCCAATGAGCTGGGGGCCCAAGCCGTCGTCTGTGTGACCCACCGCGTGTCCGAACACAAGATGGAGGCAATCCGGAAGCTCGGGGCAGAATTGGTGTTGGGGGGTGACAACCAGGACGAAGCCGAGGCCCATGCGCGGGGGCTCGTGGCGGAACGGAGGCTGACCTTCATTGACCCCTTTGATGATCCCCATGTGATCGCCGGACAGGGAACGATTGGCTTGGAGCTTCTGGAGGAGAACCCTGAGGTCGACACCGTCGTGGTTCCCCTTTCAGGGGGTGGGTTGATTTCCGGGATTGCCCTCGCGCTGAAGTCGGTCGATCCACGGATCCGCGTGATCGGCGTCTCCATGGAGCGGGCCCCGGCAATGTACCTCAGCTTGCAGGCGGGCAGACCCGTGACGATCGTAGAGGAGGAAACCCTTGCCGATGCTCTGATCGGTGGGATTGGCCTTGAAAATCACTACACCTTCCAAATGTGCCAGCAGTACGTAGACGATGTTGTCCTGGTCTCAGAGGAGGCCATTGGCCGGGCGATGGCCTTTGCCCTGCGAGAGCACCACCTGGTGGTAGAGGGGGGGGCCGCGGTCGCTATCGCTGCCGTGCTTGGCCAGAAGACTCAGCTCGGACGGAACGTGGCGGTCGTTGTCTCCGGCGGGAACGTCGATGTGCCCCTGCTCCTGGAGGTCACTCGGAGATCCGTTCAATCCGGGTTTCCGTCTTCCCAGGGCCCATAACCCGCCTTATCCCCACCGCCATAGAGCGACACAGAAGAGAATCAGGAACAGGATCACAAGAGCAGATTTGGCCAAAAGAAAAAAGGCCTTTCTGACGGGTTCGATCTGTGGCTGAACGGGTGTTTCTCTCTCCCACAGCCTCCCTACCTTGTTGAACTTAGAAAGAACCTCCCGACCATGGGGGGCGGCCAGAAGGGCCTCCGACAGATCCCGTCCAGCAAAGTGTTGGGCCATGTGCCTTCCGTCCTTCCATGAAGGACTCTCTGAAACGTCATAGACCTCTCTGTCCGCAGCAACATAGGCGGGCTGTGACCCGGTCCCATCGAAAGAGAGCAATTCGGTATGGGTGAGGAATTCCCCCGGACGGGTTTTGTGTGACTCTTGTGGTTTGGGTTTCTGCTTCAGTCTCTTTTGAATGACAAAGGTCGTCATGACTGCGATGGCGACCATCATGAGAAAGAGGATGATTTTGACGGACAGGATGGTTCCAAATTCTGTCGTGTAGAGCTCTGAGAAGCTCTTGATCCTGTTGATGGTCAACAGCGTTCCGGTGAGGCCTACCACGATAATGCACACCCAGCCGAGAATCAGCTCGGATCTGGGGAGGCCTCGGGTCAAGGCTTGAGGTTTTATGATAATGTGGACGTAGAAAATGGTCCCGAACCAGACCACCCCCGCAGCGAGATGGAGGTAGCCGATGGCAAAAGGGACGACCCTCCTGTACCCGGGGAGAGTCTCGAAGGCCGCACCTGGGATGGGATACTGGTATCCACCCCTTCGAAAGGCTTCCCCATAAGGCGTCAGATCAGGCCCCCCCGCAGCGCTTCGGTGGCAGGTCTCGCAGGCCCTCCCCGTCTGTGCGGCAAACTCTTCGTTTCCTCTCGTATGAAAGGGAACGAGAGAGAGGCAGGCGAGAAAGAGAAAAAAGATAAATCCCCTCATGAGATGCCCCGCATCGGGTCTCATTGAACCGATTCTACCCAGCATCCCCTTGGTTTCCCCAGGGTTCTTGAAGCACGTTACCAGAGGGTTCAGAACGGTGTCAACAGCTTGACAAACAGAGAATTCCTTCAGCTGGTATCAGCCGATTGAGAGCCCCTTCGTTTCTTTTAACAGATTCTTGGGAGCAGTTCTCCGAGGGGCATGTCAATGATCCGAGTTCCTCCCGTCCGCGTTCTCATGGCAACTCGCCCTGGGTGATCTTTGACAGCTTCACCGATGATTTGGGCCTCCTGGCCGCGCTCATGGTCCCGCATCCTTTCCAGAACACGGATGGCCTCCCCAGGTGATACGAAGACCAGGAGCTTCCCCTCGTTAGCAACATACAGAGGATCCAGACCGAGGATCTCGCAAGCCGATCTAACGCCCTCTTTGACCGGAATGGTTGCCTCGGTGATCAGGATACCCACATTTGACTGGATAGCGATTTCATTCAAAGAGGCTGCAACGCCTCCCCGGGTTGGATCGCGCATGGCATGAATCCCATGGCTCACCAAAAGGATTTCCCCTACCAAATGGTTGAGGGAAGCCGAATCACTTTTTAGATCGGTATCAAAAGCCAATCCCTCTCGTTGAGACAAAACGGCAATGCCATGGTCCCCGATTGGTCCACTGAGGATGACCTTGTCCAAGACCCTCGCATTGCTTCCAGAAACGTTGACACCATCCGGAACTGCGCCTATCCCTGTCGTGTTGATATAGATTTTGTCGCCCTTCCCTTTCGGAACGACCTTTGTGTCGCCGGCTATGAGGGAGACGTCGGCTTCCCGTGAGGCAGCAGCCATAGAAATCAAAACCCGTTCCAGGTCGGCCAATTCCAACCCCTCTTCGAGGACAAACCCTGCCGAGAGGAACAGGGGCTGGGCACCCTGGGCGGAAAGGTCATTGACTGTCCCATTGACAGCGAGCATTCCAATATCACCACCCGGGAAAAAGATTGGATCCACGACATAGCAATCGGTGGTCAGGGCCAATCGGCCAGACGGAAAATCCACGACCGCGCTATCATCCATTTTTTCCAGGAAGGGATTGGAGAATCTCGGAAGGAAATAGCTTTGAACCAGCTCTCGCGACGCCCGGCCTCCTCCCCCGTGATCCAGGGTGACTCTTTCGTTTTTCATAGGGTATCCTTCCTTCTGTGAAATGGTCTGGGGTGTCTAAGACGACTATTAGACAAGGGAACAGTCATCAGGGGTCAGTCCTCGGTTTTGTCGCGCTGAGCCTGCCCAGAGTCTGAAGGAAAGGAGGGAAGGATTCCTCCAGCTGAAGCTCATTCGAGTCTTTCGTGCCGAATTCAGAGAAGCCAGTTTATGCCCTTGTTCTTCTTGATTTCGCTGAAAGCTGATCCCTGGTCCTTGAATGCCAGTCGTATTTGTAATAGGCGGCACACGTGCCTTCAGAGGAAACCATACAGGCGCCAACAGGGTTGTCTGGCGTACACACCCTTCGGAACAGAGAACAGTCCGGCGGCTGGCTTAGACCCCTAAGAATCCTCCCGCAGAGGCACCCTTTTGGCTCTCTGGCCTCCACCGGAGTCATTTCATAACGGCGGCTTGCATCGAAGTCACCATACGGTGCCGCGATGCTCAGGCCGCTCTTGGGGATTAATCCAAATCCCCTCCAGGCAGAATCACACGGTTCGAAGACTTCCTCCAAGACAGCTCTGGCCTTTGGATTGCCCTCACGTGAGACCGCCCTTCGGTACTGAATCTCGACCTTGGCTTCTCCCTTTTCGATTTGCTGCACAAGGAGGGTGATAGCCTGAAGGAGATCTACGGGCTCAAATCCGGCTACCACGCAAGGGACATGAAAATCACGTGCTATAGGCCCGTACGGTTCTGTGCCTATGATCGTGGTCACGTGACCCGGACAGATAAAGCCGTCAATCTCAAGTTCCGGGGATTGGAGTAATGCTTCCAGTGCCGGAGGTAAGACCTTATGCATCGACAAGACACTGAAGTTGCTGATCCGAGCCTCCTTGGCGCGCTGAATCACAGCCGCGACAGTGGGCGCCGTGGTCTCAAATCCAACACCGAGAAAGACCATCTGACGATTCTCGTTTTGCTCGGCCAGGCGAAGGCCGTCATAGGCCGAATAAACGACCCTGACGTCGGCCCCCTCGCCTCTTTGTTTCAACAGGGAGGTCTCCGATCCAGGTACTCGAAGCAAATCACCAAAAGTGACGATCCCTATCTCTTGTTTTTGAGCCAGGGCAATTGGCCGGTTGATTTCTTCGATGGGAGTGACACAGACGGGACAACCCGGACCCGAAATCAGGGTGATGTGGTCGGGCAAAAGATCTCTGATGCCGTTTCGAACAACCGTTACCGTGTGCGTTCCGCACACCTCCATGAGTTTGATCGGTTTGTGGGAAGTCCTTCTGATTTGCTCAGCAAGGAACCCAACACGGTCTGGATTTCTATACTCGTCAATGTACTCCATGATCGGTCTCTGAAGGAGAAGGGAAAACACCGGCCTCCATGAAGAGATTGAGAGTCTCCTTGGCCTCTTTCTCATCAATTCTGTGGATGGCAAATCCGGCATGAACAATCACGTAGTCTCCGATCTGAATCTCCGAATCCAGAATATCGAGGTATATGAGTTGCCTTGTCCCGCTCAGAACCGCTGTGGCCCTGTTTCCATCAATCTTGCGGATTTGCATCGGGATGCCCAAACACACCTTGCACCCTCCATTCTCCGTTGTCCCCCTCGAGGAACCGGGAATAATCGGCTTCCAGCCCAACCCCAAAGCCATCGCTTTTATGGGATCGTCGTCTGCCTTTGTCTGTCTAGGATAGCGTTCGCGACCATAGCCTGGCCAAGGGAAATACCGCCGTCATTGGTGGGGACCAGGCCGTGGGTATACACCTCAAACCCTGAGTCCGTGAGAGCCTTCTCTAACTCACTGAGGAGGAAAGCATTTTGGAAAACACCCCCGCTGAGGACGACACGATTCAGTCTGCGGCTCTGCCGAACCTTGATACAGGCATCGGCGAACACTCTCACGAGTGTACGATGAAACTTCCGGCTAATGGTTCTTCGATCCACCCCCTTGATCAGGTCCGAAACCACGCCCCGAATGATGGAGGCCTGAGGGAGGATCAGTCCTGAATTCTCCTGATCAATCACGGCTGGGTAATGACCCTCAACATCGCCCACGGCCAGCTCCACTTCAACGGCGGCCTGTCCCCTGTAAGAAGTCCGATCCCTCAAGCCCAGCAGGGCAGCAACGCCGTCAAAGAGCCGGCCGCAGGATGACGTCTGGGGTGAATTGACGTTCTTTTCGATCATGGTGAGAATAATCCTGCCCTGCCTTGGGTCGAGGCGTTTCACAAATGCTATGGGAAGGTCAAAAAGACCCTTCCCGAACGTATGATAAAGATAGGCCAAAGCCATTCTCCAGGGCTCGCGGGTCGCCGCGTCTCCTCCGGGCAGGGGAACCTTCTGGAAATGCCCGACCCGCTCGAAGCGATGGAATTCAGTCAAAAGAATCTCCCCCCCCCAGACCGTACCGTCCGTTCCGTAACCAGTCCCGTCCATTGCAAGGCCAATGACCGGGCCTGAGATGCCATGCTCTGCCATGCAACTGGCAATATGGGCATGATGATGTTGAACGCCTATCTTTCTCACTCCTTTTTGCTGGGTGGCATATTGAGTGCTTAGATAATCGGGGTGAAGGTCGTGAGCGATCACCTCAGGATCGATTTCAAGGACCCCCTTGAGGTGATCGATTGTTCTTTCGAAGGCCCGAAAGGTCTCCAGGTTTTCCAGATCTCCCACATGCTGGCTGAGAAAGACATGCTTTCCCTTACCCAGACAGACGGTGTTGGCGAGAAAAGGCCCGCAGGCCAGGGTCGGTCGGATGGCCCGGTCGAGGGAGACAGGAAGGGGGACGTAGCCCCTTGACCGGCGAATCATTCGCATCTTTCTGCCCACAACCCGAACGATCGAATCATCGTTTCTCAGGTGGATATCCCGATTGTGAACAAGAAAGTAGTCCGCAACCCCAGAAAGGCGGCCGAAGGCCTCCTCGTTATCGATGGCGATCGGTTCTTCACTGATATTGCCGCTTGTCAAAACCAATGCAAGAAACCCCTGTTGGAGGATGAGATAGTGAAGGGGGGTGTAGGGGAGCATGACGCCGAAACAGGGGTTCCGGGCGGCCACCTGTGAACTGATGGCACTCGGATTTCTTTTTCGGAGAAGCACTATAGGCCGCTCAGGAGACTGCAAGACTTGAGCTTCCATAGCACTCACGTAAGCATATTGGGCAATCTTTTCAAGGCTGGGAGACATGAGAGCCAGAGGCTTTTCGACTCTCCGTTTGCGCTCTCTGAGGCGTTCAACTGCCTTTTCATCGGTCGCATCCACGGCCAAATGAAATCCCCCGAGGCCCTTGATGGCAAGAATTCTTCCTGATTTGAGAAGACTAGCCGTAACGGAGATCGCTTCGACCCCTTCCAAGGGGCTGCCAGAACCGTTGCAGAGGAAAACATTCGGACCACACTCCCAGCATGCGATGGGTTGGGCATGGAACCTCCGATCAGCAGGCGCTTCATACTCCTTCTGACATTCCTCGCACATGGAGAAGGAAGCCATTGTCGTCTTTTCCCGATCATAGGGTATATCTTGGATGATCGTGTAACGGGGGCCACAATTGGTGCAATTGATGAAGGGATAGCGGTGTCGCCGGTCCTGGGGATCACCCATCTCCTGCAGACAGTCCTCGCAGACGCTCACATCCGGTGAAAGGAGAACCGACCGATGGGACTGGGCCTGACTTTTTCGAATGACAAATCCCCGATAGCACCGGGGGGGGAGGTATTGCATCTCCATATGGGTTATCCTGGCCAAGGGAGGCTTCCGGTTTTGAATCTCCTGAAAGAAGTTTTCAATCTCTCCGGACTCACCCTCTACCTCAATGTCCACCCCTGTGCTTGTGTTCGCGATGTAACCCCCCAGGCCCTTTTTCTGTGCGAGGTGATAGATGAAAGGGCGAAAACCAACACCCTGAACGATGCCATTAATGGTTGCTTTTGCTCTTTGAATCATTTCTCGTCAACCCTGTCCTTCAGCCATTGAAACCAAGAAGGGAGGCCATCCCCAGTCTTGCACGAAATCTCGATAATCTCGAGGTTTGGGTTGATTTTCAAGGATTCCTCCCTTATTTTCTCGATATCGCATTCCACGTAGGGGAGGAGATCCATTTTATTGATCAGAAGGAGGCTGGATTCGTGAAAGATGAGAGGATATTTGAGGGGCTTATCATCCCCTTCGGGCACGCTGAGAAGCATCACTTTGAAGTCTTCTCCCACATCAAATTCTGCCGGGCACACGAGGTTTCCCACGTTTTCCACCACCAAAACGTCCAGGGTACCCAGATCCATCTTCTCAACAGCCCCCCGAATCATGTTCCCGTCGAGGTGGCAGGCCCCTCGCGTATTGATTTGCACGACAGATACTCCTGTCGACGCAATCCTTTCTGCATCGTGGGTTGATTGAATGTCGCCTTCGATCACACCGAAACGATATTGGCCTTTCAAGCCTTCAATTGTCCTCTCCAGGAGAGTGGTCTTGCCGGCCCCAGCCCCGCTCATCAGATTGATGACGAGGACTTCCCTTTCTTCGAAGAGGTGTCTATTCTCTTCAGCAATCCGCTCGTTGGCTTCAAGTACCTTTTGGACGATGGGAATCCTCACCGTTGTTCCTATCCTGTAAGGAGAGAATAGGGCTAGTCCCCTTCGATGGCGACAATATCCAACTCCTTGCCTGAGATGATCTTCACCTGAGGTTCTCCACAGACCGGACAATCATCGAACCCGTTGCTCAAGGTCAACTGTTGGCGACACGCCATACATTGGCCTTTCAATGGAACCTCTTCCACTTCCAGCCGTGCTCCTTCCAAGGGTGAGCCAGCAGTCAAGATATCAAAGCCAAGGCTTAAAGCCTCTACCTCCACGCTTCTAAGGGCACCGACCCTCAGCCATACGCTTACTACTTTTGAAAGCCGGTAGATTTTCATCTGATCTTGGAGGATATCGATGATACTCTGAGCAATCGAGAGTTCGTGCATGTGTCCCTGGAGCTTACTTGAGACAGGAGGTCGATGGGTTGAGCCGTGCGACCACCCCGAAGGGGCTTTTTGTCGGATTGCCCGGGCCTCCCTAGGTCGAAGATTCGTCAACCGACGGTTTTTTGTGGAGGTAACCGAGAGAGACGGCCACCTCTTCTCGTATCAGTTGGATCACCTTTGGGACCCTTTCTTCGATCTCCGGCGACAGTTCCATCCCCATCTCCAGACGCCTGGGTTCTACACCGATAACCGTGGTTCGGGGGGTAGACCCGACGAGCGCCGAAAGGTGAATCACCTCCAGAATGGAAATCTGATGAACTGATGTCTTGAAAGTGTCTGGGAAAGGGGGACAGTCTTCGATTTCAAACCGGTAAATCGATCCAGGTGGCCCTCCACCTCTGATCGCATCGACCAGAATCACTCGATCGGCCTGCAAGAGAACATGCATCAGACCAAACCCGTCTGTCCCTCCCTCCAAGACCTCGACTTCAGGGGGCAAGTCCAATTCCCTCATCCTCTGGGCGACGTGGACACCGACCCCCTCGTCGCTCAGAAGGGGGTTTCCCACTCCCAGAATGAGAATCTGATTTTTCTGGTTTTCCGGGGTTTTCCCCCTTTCTCCTGCTAACATCACTCGACCAAGAACTTTCTTATTTCATTGGTTTTTGGGTCGATCAGATGAATAGCACAGGCCAGACATGGGTCGAAAGAACGGATCACCCGAACCACGTTGATAGGGTTTTCGGGGTCTGGCACCGGGACACCGATGAGAGACTCCTCATACTGCCCTCGAATCCCCCGTTCGTCCCGGGGAGATGCGTTCCAGGTCGAGGGGACAACGGCCTGATAGTTGGCAATCTTGTGATCTTTGATCCGGATCCAGTGGCCCAGGGCTCCCCTCGGGGGTTCGAAGAATCCAGCCCCTTCTCCCTCGGCCGGTGGGTCCCAATGGGCTCCGTCGTGGATTTCAAATCTGGGCCCGGTCATAGCCGCTGTCAACTTGTCGCACCAGTCATACAGGGCGTCAATAATCTTCCGGGTCTCAATCGCCCGGGCAGCGTGCCTGGCCACGGCCCCGGGTTTTACCCCATGATCTCTCACGAGTCCGAGTAGTGTGGGATCTTGATCCACGAGCCCCCGGGCCAGGGGTCCAACCTCTATGGGGGTATTCTTGTACCTGGGAGCCTTCACAAAGGAATAGGCATCCCGCCGCTCGAGATCGAAGACCTGGGTCCCCTCGTAGGGGTGCTTGGGTGTATCTTCTTTGTACCAACTGTACCGGACCGATTCGGTTATTTCACCGGGGTCGAAGGATTCGGCTCTCTTGTCTCCGTTCAAGGCAAAAATGACGCCGGGCTTGAATAGGAGTTCGCTACCGGCCTCGTTCATTTCAAAGGCCCCACAGGACATGTAGTTCTGGTGGCCTCCACCAATACCCGCCTTGGCCAGGGGAAGCAACGGACCCGTTCCAAATGCCACGACATCCGGAATGTAGACCTCGTTGACAAAGGTGGCCAGTTCATCCAGCATGGAACGGAATCGGGCGATCTGGTTGAGATCAGGATACTGGGTAAATCCCCCAACCACGATGCTCTGGTAATGGGGTGCCCGGCCCCCGAAGATAACCCCCATGTTTTTGGCCTTGATCTGCATCTTGAGAGCATCCAAATAGTGTTTCACCGCAGTTATGACCACCTCTGGGTCATTAACGCTGAACTCATCAGGCTTGTAGCGAGGAGTCAGGGGAAACGTATCTCCCCGCCGAACCAAGCCGACCACCTTCTCCTTCACCTTATTGAGTTCCGGATCCTTGCCGGTATAGTTTGCGATGGCCATGATATCGATGTAGTCCAAGGCGCTCAGGTGGTAGAAATGAAGCAGGTGGTCGTATATGTACTCGGCACCCATGACCAGATTCCTGAGAAGCATTCCCCCCCAGGGAACCTGGGCACCGAAAGCGGCGTCCAATGCACGGGCCGAAGCCAACTGGTGAACGCTGAAGCAGACACCGCAGAAACGGCTTGTCACATAACTGGCGTCCCGTGGATCTTTTCCCAGCAGGAGCGCTTCGAATCCCCGGGCCATGGTGCCGCTGCTCCAGGCGTCTTTGACCTTTCCCTTTTCGACCTCCACCTCGATCTTGAGGTGTCCCTCGATTCTTGTCACAGGATCAATGGCAATTCGCTTTCCCATGGATCTCGCCCTCCTCTCTTACACGTTCTCCTTTCCGGAGAGGAGGCCAGCAGTCTTCTTGGCCAGAATCCTCTCCGTGGCGAGCCCCGCCGTATAGAGGGGACTGTTTTCATAATAGAAACCGGGCTCAGAACATCCCTGACAGGGGGCTCCGGCATCAATACAGAAATTGATCCCGTTGTTCCACCGCCGGATGGGACAGTCCGAATACGTCTCTGGGCCTTTGCAACCCTTCAAGAGGAGGCACCAGTCCTTCTGGTTGGGATCGTTCCAGCTCATCAGAAACCGATCCTCCTCAAAATGGGCGTGGCGCCGACAGTTGTCATGAACCGTCATGCGGAAATACATCAACGGCCGACCCAGCCTGTCGAGGGGAGGCGCCTTGTGGGTCACCAGGAAATAGACAACGGTTCCCATTATGTGGTCCATGTGAACCGGACATGTGGGGAGGTTGATAATCGTGTGGTCAGGAAGGACTCTGCTCAGGGGAATTCCCATGGATGGAGTTGACCGCGGGATGCCACCAAAAGCTGCACAGGCCCCCACTCCAATGATGGCTGCGGCTCTCTCGGCAGTCTCTGTGACGATCTCCCTGAATGGTCGCCCCCCGACCATGCAAAAACGGTCATCAGCGCTGGGAATGGACCCTTCCACGACGAGGACGTAGCCTCCCTCTTCGATCGTTTCTTCTCGGGCCTTCTCAGCCTTGTGGCCTGCGGCGGCCATGATCGCCTCATGATATCGAACCGATATCTTGTCCAAAATCAACTCGGCCGGTGTGGGGTTCTCCACACTGATGAGGGAGATGGTACACCCAGCGCAGTCCTGCCCCTCAAGCCAGATCAGGGGTGGCTTCTTGGCTGCCGACTCCAGGGCCATGGCGACCTTTTCCAGGGTGAAGAGCTCCGAAACACCGAGTACCGCCGCGGTTTGGGCGCAGTACTTCAAAAAGTCCCGCCTGGATAAACCCTCAAACGGTTTGGCCATTGTTTACCTCCTTTCAGGTTTACTGCACACGGTTTATCCCTCTCAGAGCCAGATAAGCGAGACAACCTATCGGCGCCCACCTGAGGATGTCTCCTCCTGGAATTGAATAAAGGAAAGTCCCTGCAACCGGTATGACCTGGACCGATTGCCCATTGCCTTTAGAATCAGGCAGAGCCGCTGTCAAATTACCCAGTCCACGGAGATCGAAATTGTGGTTGGGCGAATTTGCCTATGTCAGTCAAGAATAGACAGAGAGAAGAAGTTTTCGAAATCCACCACTGATTCCGTTCCTTTGCTATTCATCTCGGAATTCGCTAATCGGTTCTCGCTGAAAAATGAATCCAAAAGGAACTTCCGCAACCCACAAAAAAAGCCACCCTTCATTCTAGAGAGGTGGCTGAGGCTTCGTTTTCACCACTCATGCGACCTCCTACAGAGAACGGGAGGCATACCCTTTCTGCTCAAGGCCTGTGAGCTTAGCAGCACGAAGAAGTGATCCGTAGACTCAGAAATCCTGAGGTTAGCATGTTCTCCGTTTCACTTGTACAACGACTCCATGGCCATGTCAAGATATTTTTTGGGGAGGGTAACTGGATAGTAACCATGGAAATGCTTGCCAGTTAACATCGGTCCCCCAGCGCAAAGCAGGGGCGTGGGCCCGGGAGGCGAAAAGACGTCATTCGTTATGGATTGCTGATTTCTTGGCGACGAAACCGTTTGTCGAGACAAAGGTGGGCGTCTGAACGATTATGCTGGTGCTCCGACTGGAGGGTGATTTTGCGTCCTTTTTCCCGAACCTCCGTCTAAAGATAGGGGACGCCCGATAGGGGCCAGAAAAACTAAAACCAGAAAGTGAGGTTCATGATGAGCGATACCCGCACCGTAAAGCAACCTGTGAATATCCAGATCACCTACTGCGTCGAGTGAGGGTTCTTGCCTTTGGCCTCCAGTTTGGCGGCTGCAATCGAGAAAACCTTTGGCATTACTGCGGAACTGCTAGAGGGGCATGATGGCATCTATGAGGTGGCCATAAACGGTCACACGGTCTACACCAATCAGAAAAAGTGCGGTCAACTTCCCGAGAAAGAGGAGATCCTTCAAGAGATCCGCAAATACAAGGACCCCCTTCCAGAAGCAGACATGCAGGGAAACGCCCTTCACAGGGAAAGCATGGCTCCGAGTTGTCCTTGGCCACCCTCTTCTGGAAATCAGACGGACGAGGAGATGGCGGTGTCTAAGGAGAAAGAAGACCGCCCGACCTGTTGTGGTTCCTCGGAAGTTACGATTGAGCCTGTCCCTGGCGAATCTGACAAGTGTTGCAGTTAGTGAGACGGAGAGGAGAACAACCACTGAAGTGATCCCAGCCCCCCATTCATTCAAGAGAAAGGCCTGGGGGAGGGACAACAACAGCATCAACCTGGCCGTCGCCCACAAAGAGGAGCGCTTCGGGCTCGTCGCCTAACGCCTGGCCCGTAACCTTAATGATAAAAGCCACAGGGAAGCTACGAGACAGTCTAGTTTACAGTCGTGGGCCTAAAGGGGAGGCAGCATGGATCGGAATACCTCGCACTGGCGGCACATGCTCATCTTCTCGTGCCAGCTTTTTTGCACCTCGCCCTGACAGATCGTCCCGTTGATAAACCAGCACAGGTGACCACTTTGAAACTCCCATGCCGGACAGTTTCGTCTGAGCTCCATCGGACAGTTCTGTATCACCCAGCAGTCGTCCCTCTTCACATGAGGGGACCTCTTCATGGCCACGAGAAATAACATCTGTCGTTCGACATGCACAGGAATGTTCCGCCATCCCTGCTCAAAACTCTGTATGGCTTTGGAAGAGGTACCGAGTAGGTGCGCCATTTGCCTTTGCGTTTTTCCCAACTGGCCCCGAATTTGAGAAAACTCCTTTTTGTCCATCCAAAATCCCCTGCTCATTTTTTTCCTGATCATACCACAGTGTAGTCCAATGTAAAAGTTTTCGTTTCCTTTTCCGAATTGAAATCCTCTGATCAGATCCCTCGAATGACTAAACTAGTCGTCACTGAAAAACGCCCCCTCCGCTCTCTGTACAGAGTTTTTGACCCGTTCTAAGGCTCGGTCGTTCGACCTTCCGAACTCGGCCTTGCGGCCTCAGACAGCGGAATCTCGCCCCTTCGGGGACACTCCCTTCGCCAAGACGGGTAGCCCCAAAAACTCCGTAATGCTCGCTGCAGGGACATTTTTCAGTGACGACTAAACTAACGAACCGCCACTGAGAGGGGGGAGCGGTTGTTTGCTGCCCTCCATGCGGGGTCATCTCCCAGATAACCTGCTGACACACGCTGACTAGGGTTGGCCTGCCGCCAATTGACTTTGCGCCCCTGAGACTATCCAGCATTTTTTTCTTGACAGATTTGTAAGGCTGATTATAATGGACCTGACTCTGTTATAATCTCAATGGGTTAGTGAGAAAAGGCTTTCTCAAAATGGGGAAAGCGCCTCGCCTGTGAGGGATTCAATGCCAAGGACACGGACGAGTGTGAAAGAAGCCCAAACCAGAAGATTGGAGAGGGCCATAGAGTTTCTCAGCCAGAAGACCTTAGCGCTCAAGAGAAGGTTTCAGGCCCTCAGAGATCGCCGCCAGGTCTCATCTCGGAAGTTCTCTGTAAGGCCCCGTGACGTCCAAGAAGACACCGTCCTCGACAGGGTTGACAAAGAGCCTGAAGCCCAAGACAGAATCCCAGAAGGCATGTCTTTGTGGTATTCCGTATTGCTCACGGCTATTCTTACTGCGGCCATCGCTCTGTTTTCAGCTGGAATGGTTTTCTCTCCCTCAAGCGTGGGAAATGTGCCCCGACTTCTTTTGGAGCTACCCCAAACCCTCGAATCGTTCTTTTGGAGAAACCAAAAGACCGAGGTCAAGGCCGTCCCGGATGGCAAGAAGGCAGGATCCCTCGCTGAAGAGGCGGCAGCCGACCATGGGAAAACCCAGATACAGGGTCTGGGTGGAGAGTCAACAGGCAAGTATGGAGAGGAAGAGATAAGATCTGGGGGTCAGGAGTTAAGGGGGAAGCTCAGCCAAGAGGAAAGAGGAGAGGTGGACAAGCATCCCACCTATGAGCACAGAATCTTAGAGAGCCCACCGACCCGGGTTGTGACGGTCCAGAAAGGAGACACAGTGAGTCGGATTCTCAAGAGACAATTTGGTGAATCTGGCAAGATTCTTATGGGTGCAGTTCGAGAGCTTAATCCTGAGATCGAAGACCTCGACTTGATCCGTGTAGGCCAGAAGATCCGTCTCCCTCTCAATCTCGAAGTGGCCGATGAGATCCAAAGGATCCGTGGAAGGTCTGACCTCTCGATTGGGGAATAGAGGGGGACTCTGGATGAGCAGTAGGCAAAGGAACTCTCTGATGAACAAACGGCGGAGTCGTCGGAACGAATAAATCGGGATGATGTCGTTTGCCCCCCAGAATCCTACCCTTTTTCCCTCCGTATCTCCTCATTGAAGGCCGACGACCGAACTCGGGATCAGATCATGTCCCAGGCAAGAAGAGGAAACAATTCCAAAGCGGGAAATGCCTTCCTGTCACAATCCGGATTCGAACTCATTCGATCAGAGCGTTCTCTATGATTTGATCCATGGAAAAATCGTGCACCTGGAGATAGTGTTTGATCACTTCCTCCACGGCACCCAGGGGAATAGGGCCCACCAATTCACATCCTGCCACGCTCACGCCGTGGCGAGCAGCTTCAGACCGGACGGTCTCGAGTACCCGAGGAATCGGGGTTCTGACATAGTTGGTTAGATTCATCGATACCTGAACCATGGCTTGGTCTTTCAGCGACAGAGCTATCGCCTGCACGAAACGGTAACCCCCTTTAGCGGACCGCACGGCATCGGCGATTCCCTTGGCAATCGAGAGATCCGTCGTATGGAGGTTCACGTTGAAGGCGATCAGGGGAAAGCGCACCCCTGTTACCATGGCTCCTGCTTTTGGGTTGAATACTGGAGGACCCTCGTCAGGCTTCCACTCGGGTTTTTTGAGTTTTTCAGGCAGGGCCTCATACTCTCCCCTGCGGATTTCCACTAAGCGCGTGCGCTCGGGACGGGTTGCCGCATCTTCGTAATAGTACACGGGGATCCCGAGTTTCCCAACGAACCTACCAAATTCCCTTGCAATTTCAACTGCTTCCTGCGTTTCGATCCCACGGACGGGGACAAAAGGCACGACATCCGTGGCCCCCATTCTCGGATGGGACCCGTGGTGTCTCGTCATGTCGATTAATTCGAAGGCCTTGGCGGCCATGCCCTTTGTTGCCTCAAGCACAGGCTCAGGTTCGCCCATGTAAGTGAGCACGGAGCGGTTGTGATCTGGGTCTGAGGAGACGTTCAGGATCTTGACTCCCGAAACATGACGGATCGGGTCAACGATTCGTTCTATGATTTCGGAGTCTTTCCCTTCACTGATGTTGGGCACGCACAGCAGAATTCTCATCTTGTCCTCTTCCTTCCCCAAATCTGAGTGATCGCTCTGAAAACCGAGAAAAAAGAGCTCTGAGCGCAAAACCGCTTTTTCGACAACCGTTCCTAACGAAGCGAGCTTTAGAACGGTCAAATCAAGTTCTTCGGCGGCGAGGGTGGCCTCTTTCAGAGACCTCTGGGGTGCAGAATCGCGCGCCACCATGCCCTTTACACTCGAGGATGGTTCCCGGTCGCCTGCACCGATTTTTGCAACCCTCGGGCGCGCTCGGCAAGCTCGGTACCCAGTTTTTCCTCCTTGATGAGGGGCAGGTTGATCTCAAGATTTGCCAAACATCCGGACAGGCCGGCCTGGGCTAGATGTCGGGCACATTCGAGGTCAGAGGCGACACTGGGGTTTGAGCGACCCCTCAACTGGCTACACAGATCGAGCAGACGCTTGCACGCTTCAGCGTTTGCCAGAGGGACCCGGGCCGCCCGAACGATGGCCCGCTGAATCGCCTCTTGACGGACTCTCTTCTGCTCCTTCGTCTCCCTCGGGAGTTTGTGGCTGGCCTGCACCGCCTGAAAAGCCTGCGAATCCCTGTATCCCCCCATAAACAAATCCATGGAAAGCGCCTGGGCCTCTCGGTTTACATCATCGTAAACCGTGTCATCCGCCATTCCCGGTTTCCCGATGGACAGGCGAGCGACCATGGCAACCAGAGCCGCCGCCATGGCACCGGCCACTGCCGAAGCCGTCCCCCCACCCGTGGAGTTATCCGTGGGGTCGAGGAGCTTCAAAAAGGCCAGGAGACTCTTGTCTCCGTCTATTCCGGAGTTCGCACCCCTATCACCCGTGTCATTGGCCATTGACTTCCCATAAGAATAGCTATGGAGCTCTTACGGTATGTTTGGGTTCACAGCCTGGGTCGGTTATGTTGCGATGGCAAGAAGATTAGCAGAAGAGAAAAGGGAGCGTCAAGGGATACCCATCAATTCAGAACCAACCTGGCCGGGATGAAGCCTGTTCCGAGTCTGAAGATCGGAGAGCTGAACTCAGATCCCTTTGGTTTGACCCCTTTTACCGGATGTGCTAAAAAGGAGAGAAATTTCAAGCCCGGGGTTTTCTCTCTGGGAAAGGGAATCGCGTGGAAGGCGTCGTCCTTGATGTCAAAAACCTGAAAACCTTCTTTTACACCTATGAAGGGGTGGCCAAGGCAGTCGATGGGGTTACCTATCGTTTAGGTGTGGGAGAACCTCTTGGAATTGTTGGTGAATCTGGTTGCGGCAAGAGTGTGTCCGCCCTCTCCGTGTTGCGGCTCATTCCGGATCCTCCTGGGCGAATTGTTGGAGGAGAGGTTTTTTTCAGAGGAACGAATCTGTTGGCACTCTCCTACGAACACATGCGGGAAATTCGGGGAAACCGAATTTCTATGATCTTTCAGGAACCCATGACTTCCCTCAACCCAGTTTTCACCGTGGGAGATCAGATTGGCGAGGCTTTTCGCCTCCATCAGGGACTCAACCGTAAAGAGGCGCTGGAAAAAAGCATTGAGATGCTGCGGTTGGTGAACATCCCGAGTCCAGGGAATTGTGTCAACCGGTACCCTCATGAGCTGAGTGGAGGGATGCGTCAGCGGGCCATGATTGCGATGGCCCTTGCCTGTAACCCCGAAATCCTGATTGCCGACGAGCCCACAACAGCCCTTGATGTCACAATTCAGGCTCAGATTATTGATCTCATGCTCCAATTGAAGGAAGAGCTGGGAATGGCGATCATTTTGATTACCCACGATCTTGGGATCATCGCCGAGACTGTGAAAAGAGTGATTGTCATGTACGCTGGCAAAATCGTTGAGGAAGCACCTACCCGGGCAATCTTCAAAACCCCTCTCCACCCCTATACAAAGGGTTTGCTTCGATCGATTCCCCGGCTGGGAGACAAGGTGAGGTCTGGAAAGCTTCGCCTCGAGGAAATCCCGGGTGTGGTTCCCTCTCTCTATGAACTTTCCCCGGGATGCAAATTCTCCACGCGGTGTTGCAACGCGATGGAAGTCTGTGGAAAAGAAGAACCTGAGCTCGAAGAGATCGAAAAGGGCCACTTCTGTCGGTGTTGGACGGTGAGCGAGGAAAGTTAGGATGTAATCCATGTCAGAACGGCTTCTCGAAATTGAAAACCTGAGAAAACACTTCCCCATCAGGGGTGGAGTCTTTCAAAAGACCATTGGGTATGTACGTGCCGTCGATGGGGTGAGCTTTTTCCTGAACCGGGGTGAGAGCCTCGGCCTTGTGGGTGAGAGTGGGTGCGGCAAGTCCACCACGGCCAGAGCCATTCTGAGGCTCATTGAACCCACGGCCGGTAGGATTTTGTTCGAGGGCAGGGATGTCTGCCAGTTAGCAGACAAGGAGCTTCGCCTTTTGAGGCGGGATATGCAGATTGTATTCCAGGATCCCTATGCGTCATTGGATCCGAGGAGAACCGTCGGACAGACCATCGGAGAACCTCTAGACGTTTTTGCTGCATACTCAACCCGGACCGAAAGAGAAGAGAGAATTGCCTTCCTGTTAGAAAAAGTCGGCCTTCAGCCTGAACATGCATGGCGATATCCTCATGAATTCAGTGGCGGCCAAAGGCAGAGGATTGGCATCGCCCGGGCGTTGGCCCTAAACCCCAAACTCATCATCGGTGATGAGCCGGTCTCCGCTCTCGACGTTTCGATCCAGGCCCAGATTATCAACCTCTTGGAAGATATTCAGAAAGATTTCGACCTCTCCTACATCATCATTGCCCATGACCTGGCGGTGGTGGAACACGTCTGTGATCGGATTGCCGTGATGTATCTGGGAAGAATCGTGGAATCTGCTCCAGATGTTGAGTTGTATACCAATCCCAAGCATCCCTATACGCAGGCCCTACTTTCGGCGGTGCCTGAACCCGACCCTGATCTTAAAAAGGAACGGGTTATTCTGACAGGGGATGTCCCCTCTCCGAGCAGCCCCCCTCCTGGCTGCCATTTCCATACCCGTTGTTCCGTCAGAGAGGAGATCTGTGCGACCCGGGTGCCGCGGCTGATCGATATCGGTGGTCATCACTCTGTTGCCTGCCATAGAGTAACGGCCCCATCGTGAACTCGACCCATGGCGCGCTTCGGCTGAAGGTTGGAGGAGCCCGAGCAATCCTCAACCCTCAGCCCCGGGTCATCCCCGGAGTTTTGGATCGGCGATGTCTCTCAGACCGTCTGCGATGAGGTTAAAGGAAAAAACCGTGAAGAATATCGCCAAGCCGGGAAACATGGAGAGCCAGGGAGCATTGGTGAGTTGATCAAGACCTGCACGAATCATGGAACCCCAGCTCGGTGTGGGAGGTCGAACTCCGAGTCCAATGAAGCTAAGGCTTGCCTCGACAATGATCGCGGTGGCGATCCAGAGGGTGCCCATGACCAGAATATCTCCGAAAATATTGGGAAGAACGTGGAGAATAATGATCTTCGAATCACTCTGCCCAACAGCCCTTGCCGCCTCGATATAGGGCATCTCCCTTAAAGAGAGTGTCGATCCTCGAGCCAACCGGGCAATTCGAGGGGTGAGGGCCACACCGATGGCGATAATGATCTTGAGGAGTCCGGGTCCCATGATAGCCAGGATGAGGAGCCCAAATATAACAATGGGAAAGGACATAAAAATGTCATTGAAACGAGAAACTGCACTATCCACTCTCCCCCCTTTGTACCCCGCAATAACACCCAGGGGGATCCCGAAAACCATACTGAACAAAACCGACGCGATGCCTACCACAAGGGAGACCCTGGCCCCCCAGAGTATTCGTGAGAATTCATCTCTGCCATATCCATCGGTGCCACACAAATGGGCGAGGGAAGGGGGGTAATACTGGAGTTTGACGTTTTGCTCAATCGGGTTATAGGGCGAGATCCATGGAGCCAGGACCGCCAAGGATACGATCATGGCGCCCATGACGGCACCAACAATAGAGATTTTGTTCCGCCTGAAGGTGTAGAGGATGAGGCCTTTTCGAGTGGCCTGGGCCATATTCAGACTCCCGTTTAATGGTATTCAATCCTTGGGTCGATCAAGCTGTAAAGGAGATCGGTCAGCAGGTTAAGCAAAAACACGGCTGCCGAAAATATGACGATCACCATTTGGAGGGTCATGTAGTCACGGTCTTTAACGGCGAAGACCATCATTTTCCCCAACCCCGGTCGGCTGTACACGATCTCGGTGAGAACAGATCCACCCATCAGAATGCCGGCATAGAGTCCAATGACAGTGGTCGTGGGGATGAGCGCGTTTCTCAGGGCATGCTTGTAAATGACCATCCTTTCGGTGACTCCTTTTGCCCTAGCCGTTCTCACGTAGTCCTCCCCAATGACGTTGAGCATGGAGGAGCGGGTCATTCGACTGATAAAAGCTGTCATGATAATCCCAAGGGTGAAGGCGGGGAGGACGAGATGGTAAAGCCGGTTGCTCCAATCCTTGAGATCTCCCCCACCAATCACTGGGAATAGATCCAGTTTCACTGCAAAAACGTACATGAGGAGAATACCCAGATAGAATTCAGGCATAGAAATTCCGACCAATGACCCCACTCTTCCGAAGTAGTCTGGCATCTCATTTCTTCGCAAGGCGGTGAATATACCGATAGGAACCCCCATGAGGATACCCAAAACCAAGCCTGCGACGGTTAGATCAATCGTGTAGGGCAGGGCCCGCGCGATTTCTTTTACCACAGGCCGCTGGGTGATGAGTGATTTTCCGAATCTGCCGCGACACAAATCTGCCAGAAACGTCACATATTGGACCATCATGGGCTTGTCTAGGCCCATCTGATGCTCCAGGGCCCGGATCTGTTCCTCAGTGGCGTAGGTTCCGAGGGCTGCCACTGCAGGACCTCCTGGGACAATTCGAATCAGGAAAAAGACCACGGTGACCACGGCCCATAGGGTGGGAATAATCAAAAGCGTTCTTCGGATTGTATACTGGAACATGGTTTTTCAGGGAAAGTCGAAAACGGGGGAGATGCTATCCCCGACGCTCCCCCGTCTTCTATTCCCCGGAATTACTCTCCTTCGCCAGAATGCCCCGCGAGGAACCGTGGGGAGCTTCACTCTTCCAAGATTCGGGTGTTCCACTTGATGGTGTCGACCAGGGTCAGGGTCGACTTCATTTCATATCCGAGATCCACATAGTCCTTCCTGGCAAACACGAATTTGGTTGTGCAGAGGGGATAGGCAACGGCATCCTCAAGAACCTTTCTCTGGGCGTTGGCCCACAGGGATTTCTGTTTCTCTACCGCCGTCTCTCTCCGTGCCTGGTCGATCAACTCATCGATCCTGTCATAATGAGAGAAGTTGGTGATTGCCGTAGGGGTTCCCACGATGGACTTGGAGTGATAGAACTGAGAGAGAATCGAATCAGCCGTGGGGAAGCGAGCACACACATACAGGACCATAGGGTTGACGTCTTTTCGGATCTGCGAATGATAGGCACTATGCGCGATCACGTCCATTTGCACGTTCACACCGACTCTCCTCAATTGCTCCTGAATCTGTTCCAGGGGTCGGCGGTAGTCGGACATCTCCGTGATCACCTTCTTGAGGGTGAAGCCTTTCTCGAGTCCCGCCTCTTTCAAAAGTGACTTTGCCTTTTCAACATCATGCGGGTACAGGGGTACGTCAGTGGTGCCTCCGAGGTAGCTTGTGGGGATTGGGGAGACGAGGGGCTCAGTGACGTCCTCTCCAAGAAAATCCATCAATTCTTGGCGACTGATGGCATAGGCCAGCGCCTTTCTGACCCGGATGTCATCGAGGGGTTTTTTGCTTGTGTTGAAATGGAGGGTCAGCGTTTCTCCGGGTCCAAAGATGTCAATCACCGTTCCAGGCACTTTCCTCATTTTGTCGACCCAGGCCTGCTCTCTTTCCCCTTCACAGATATCGATCTCGCCCTTGCGAAAGGCCATTTCTCGACTGCTGGCATCGGGCATGAACCAGAACTCAACCCTGTCGAGGAGGGGTCTTCCCCTGAAATACCCATCGTGTCTGACCTCGACGAGTTTCTGCTTTGGGACATACTCATGGACCATAAAGGGGCCCGTGCCAATGGGATTGGTCTTGAATTTTTCGAGACCCATCTCCTCAACGGCCTTCTTGGAGACGATGTATCCACCGTGGTAGTCGGTTAGTAGCCCAAGGACCGAGGGGATGTGTTCTTTAAAGGTGAGGCGCACCGTGTATGGATCGATGACCTCAACTTTTTCCAATGCATCAAAATCCTTGGCAAATCCAGATGTCTCCTTGTTGGCGGCCTTCTCCAGGGAATACTTCACGTCTTCGGCCGTGAGCTCCCCATAGCCCTTATGGAAGTTCACCCCTTTCCGAAGATAGAAGGTCCAAACCAGCCCATCAGGCGACACGTTCCATCCCTCTGCCAGGTCGGGTTGGATTTTTTCCGGATCCATGTCCCCGGGCTTGAATCGGACAAGGGCATTAAACATCGGGTCGATACAGGCATAATCGATGGTCGTCGTTCCATAATGGGGATCGATCGACCGGATGTCCGAAGCCTTCAGGGCGACTCTGACTACCTGCTCCCGGGCATCCGCAGACGCCGAGAGCATTGCTCCCAAAAGAAGAAATCCCACTACGAAAACGGTCCCATATCGTACTCTCATGATCAACACCTCCTTCCTAAAACACGCGTC
>CAYGBW010000172.1:0-14847 GCA_964348185.1 uncultured Thermodesulfobacteriota bacterium
CCATGTTCTACACCGATAAGGTAGAGCGAGTTGGCCGCGACACGCCGGGCAAGTACATCGACCGCTTCAAAACCCGGATCAAATCCTATTATACGAAAGCGATCAGTTCTCAGGACGGATCTGTCAGGGGCTACCTCATGATATCCAATGAAATCGGCTACTTGGCATATGGAAGCCCGCCGGGAGAACGGATTCTCGTCTTGATTATCGATCCCCGGGAGAGGAGATCAACCTGACAGGAGCAGGGTTTACCCTCCTAAAAGAGACTTCGGAGGAAGCGGATCCTCCCCCGGATCTCGTCGACTTCGACCCTGAGTTTCCCAGCCACGATCACACCGCGGCGAAACTGCAATCGGATCGAAAATCGAAATCCGAATACGATTGGATTTGACCAGCCGCAGACCCACGCAGACGTACGCAGACGGATTTTTCCCCTGGCCGACCCTGGCCAGGGAAAAGCTGCTCGCCCTGCGGGATCAGTGTGAGTCTGGGTGGGTCTGCGGCTAAACAGCAGGCGATTCCTGCATAAGATCGAGGGTCTTGAAGGGGGATCGGGGAAGGTGGTTAGATAATAAATAGGTGGAACACCAATGACAATAGAAAGAGAGCAACCCAATGATGAAAAAAGAGCTGCTTTTTGCGCTGGCGGCTTTTATCTTCACTCTGGCGGGGTGCCAGACCCTTGTAACCACTATGGTGATCGATGCGACATCCATACCCGATAGGACCTATGAAGTCACGGTGCACGAGACCAACCCATCTTACTATGCGGTGCTTTTCGACATCCCCGATGATGGGAAACAGGTTTCCCTGTTTTACACCTATGCGACGGATCGAGTCGGCAGGGATGTGCCTGGAAAGTATATCGATCGCTTCAACACCCGGATCAAAGGGTACAGAACCGTTGAAATAAGCGATCGGGAAGACGGGACCGTAAGGGGCTACCTCGTGATATCGAATCTTCTCGGCAAGGTGATCCATAGAACGTCAGGGGGAGAAAGGATCCTCGTCAAGATCGATGACCCCAATCTCTACGGCCCGAATAGGCCAATCCGAAATTGAGATCAGAGAGGGAAGAAGAAGCGGTCATTTTTCCCTGGAAAAGGGCAGGCGTTCTCTGGGGGTTTCCTTTTCCGGATTCAAGAATGGGACGAATTCTCGGGGCAATAGCACGCCTTGGCGTATCCCCAGGGGACCTTAGAGGTCTAAAATGCGCTTCACTTCAGAGGGTTCGAGTCGATAGGGGCTTCCCCTTCCCTGATAGAACCCGTGCTCCTCGACGAGGTGAATCGCGAGATCAGACCAGAGGAGGGTCTCCCGGGTCTCTCTTTTCTCCAACCTGACATGGGTCTTGGGGTAGAGGCCGGGATGGCCCCAGGGGCACGGAATCTTTCCCCGGACTTCCTGTACCTCGACGTCGAATCTTCCCTCCACGATCACAGGGGCTCCCCACCCCTCTCTGCCCGTTTCAGTGATTGCCCGAAGCCGTTGGGCGATGATCTCATGGCTCAGCCCCAGAGAATTGACGGTACCCTGATCGTCGGTTAGAATCTCAATGAGCTTTCGGCGATCAGTGCCCAGAAAACCCCACTGACAGAGACACATGGGCCTCATGTTCCGTTCAACTCTGTCCAGCTCGGGGCTTTGCTTTACCGGTCTCTCCTTCATCTCTCCCCTATCCTCTCGATCGAGGGATCATCCAAACTTATCGAAGAAGATCGATTCCTCGGGAATTCCCTTTTTCTTCAGCAATTCCACGCACGACTCCACCATAGCCGGATTCCCACAGAGATAGGCCTCTTTGTCTGCTCCATCTTTGATAGTCTTCTCCAGAACATCGGTCACTCGGCCCCTTTCTCCATCCCAGTGGTCCTCATCCTGGGGTCTTGACAGGGTGAAAACAGTATTGAGATCAGGGATCTGCTCCCTGAAAGCCTCTATCTCCTCCACATAGAAGAGATCTTTTCGATGACGGTCCCCATAGACGAGGGTGGCCTTCCGCTGAATCTTCTCATCTAGCATTTGGTGAAGCATCGACATAATCGGCGCCAACCCCGACCCGGTCGCTACAAAAAAGATCTCCCTATTAGAGTCCCTCAGGTAGAATTCGCCGTAAGGACCATTGAAGGTGGCCTCGTCCCCCTCCTTCAAAACTTCATGAATATAGGTCGTGGCCAACCCGCCGGGCACCTTGGTTACGATGAGGGTGATAGCATTGGACTCCCGGGCCGGTGAGGCGACAGAATAGGCCCTGTATACCGATTCGGGGCATTCCTCATACTCGGGAACTTGAAACTGGATGTACTGTCCTGCCTTGAACGTGATGCCATCCGGTTCGATGAGCCGGAGACGCAACTCCTTGATATCCTCGGTGAGGTCTCGCAGACCCTCGACCCGGGACCGAAACTCCTTGATCAGAAAGAGTTCCGGGGGAATTTCGATTTCCATGTCCTCTCGGACTTTGATCTGGCAGGAGAGGCGAACATTGTCCTTAATCTCCTCAGGCTCCAGATAAGGGGTCTCTGTAGGAAGCAAGGGCCCTCCTCCCTCCAAGACTTTCACCTTGCAATATCCACAGCTCCCCCTTCCCCCGCAGGCAGAGGGCACAAAAATCCCCTGGTCCATCAGCGTGGACAGAAGCGTCCCTCCCCCAGTAACCTCGAGCTCTTTTTCTCCCTGGTTGATGTGAATCTCACGTTCTCCATAAAAACCCAAGTAAGAATCGGCTACTTCTAACAACAGGGCTAAGATCCCCCCTAGCGCGCTTAACGCAAGAAGGCTCAATAGGAGTTGGCTCACGGGAAGTTCCTCACTGAATCTGGATCATTCCGCTAAAGCCCATGAAGGCCAGGGCCATCAGGCCGGCAATGATCAGAGTGATACCGGGTCCCTCCAGAGGTTTCGGTACCCTGGCCCCTTTCATCTTCTGGCGAATCCCTCCCATCGCAAGGATCGCCAGAGTCCAGCCGATTCCACTTCCAGCCCCATAGGCCACGGACTGCAAAAAGGTGTAGTCTCGGATAATCATGAACAGAGCGACCCCGAGGATGGCGCAATTTACGGTTATCAAGGGGAGAAAAATCCCCAGAATCACATACAGGACGGGTGACGATCTCTCAATGACCATCTCCACCAACTGGACAAAGGCGGCGATGACGATGATGAACGCGATATAACGGAAATGTTCCAGGCCGAGGGGAACCAATACTTGGTGAAAGACGAAATAGTTAAGGGCAGAAGTGCAGGTCATCACAAAAATGACGGCAAACCCCAGTCCCAGGGAGGATTTGACCTCCCGAGAAATGGCCAGGAAAGAACACATGCCGAGAAAGTTGGTCAAGAGAATATTATTGGTAAAAATGGCCGCAAAAAATATGACCGAAGCGCTCAGACCCTGTTCCATCGATCCACCCCTACCTCGTGGGCTCCCCTGCTTTCTCCTCCTCAGGGCCGAAAGATCGGACCACCCAAATGAAGGCCCCCAGCATGAAAAAAGCGCCCGGGGCCATGACCATGATTGTCCAGTTTGTCCATCCCGCAGGCATAATCCTCATCCCGAAAAGCGTCCCAAACCCCAAAGCCTCCCGGAAAACTGCCACGGAAAGCAGAACAAAGGCGTATCCGCAACCCGAGGCCACTCCGTCGACAAAGGACGGCCAGAGAGGATTGCTCCGGGCGAATGCTTCGCACCTGCCCATGATGATGCAGTTGGTAATGATTAAACCCACATAGGGCCCGAGGGCCTCACTGATGTCGGGGAGATAGGCTTTCAGGAAGATATCCACGATGATCACATAGGAGGCTATGATGAGGGTTTGAACCATCATACGAATCCGTGTGGGGGTGATATTGCGGAGAATGGATACGGTCATATTGGACATGGCGGTCACAAAGATGAGACTCAAACCCATGATGAGGGTATTCACCAGCAGATTGGTGACTGCGAGGGCCGAGCAGATTCCCAGGATTTGCCGGAAGATGGGGTTCTCCTTCCATAGCCCCAAAAGAAAGATCCGCTTACTCTTGGACTTTGCCACGCCGAATGACCTCTTCCTGTCTACTGAAGAACCTTTAGGCAAAGCATCTATTGCCCGGTTTGTCCCTGGCGACGGCCCCCATTATTAAACTTAGCATATCGGTCGTGGGTCAGCACAAAGACGGGTTTATGCTGCCCCAAACCCAAGCCGTCTCTCTCAGGTCATGTCCTCCCCTCGGCCTTCTCCTTTGCGATCCACGTCAGGTAGTCCTTGAGGTTTCGATCGACCAAGCGCTCCACCGCACGACTCGTCCCGGTCGCCCCTGTAATGGCATCGAGCTCATTTTCCGCCTTTGACGTCCCTGGGGGGACAAGGGTGAAGTACCTCTCCTCCTTTTCTGTGAGATGAAGCCCTTTCCCCTCAAACTGCTTTTCGAACCAAGCCTCTGTAATCCGGCCACCGAGGCCTGGTGTCTCGCTGTGTTGGTAAAACGAAATACCGATCACACGCTCCAAATCAGGGTCTACGGCCATTATCCCGTAGAGAGGTCCCCAAAATCCAGGACCAAACAGAGGAAAAGCATACCCGATCAAGATCTGGCCGTCCTCTCTGAAGCCTCGATACAGGGTTCTTCCCTCTCTCTCTTCGGCCTTTACCCTGTCCTTGAAGATCTGCCTCACACGGACATCCGGTGTTTTTGGCGCCACTTCAATCCCGAGAACCTGGAGAATGACTCTTTGCAACTTGATCTCCTCGTTAATCGCAATCCGCTCCTTGTTCAACTCGTGGATCCCACTTACCACGGCGGTGAAGAAAAAGGTCAGCAGAAACATGTATCCTACAGAGAACAATCGCCTCTTGATCATGACTTCTTTCTTTTCCCTTTTATCTCGTTGACCGTTGTGTCCATGATGGGAACGAACATATTCATAAACAGAACAGAGAACATAATCCCAGCAGAGAAGTTCGAAAACATCCTTAGAACGATCGTGAGGCCTCCGATGATGAACCCATAGATCCATTGGGCTGCTTTCGTCTTTGGCCCGGAAATCGGTTCGGTGACAACAAAAAAAGCCCCAAAGAGGAAGGAACCCGCAAGCAGAGAGGTTATCGGATCGGGAACTCCCTGGATGCCCAGGGTCCGGAGAACGAGGCTCATCACAATGCCCCCCAGAAGGCAGGAGACCGCCAATCTCCATGGAGCCGATTTCTTGACGATGATGTAGATCCCTCCCAGAAGAATCAGCCAGACAGACGTTTCCCCCAGGGAGCCGGGGATATTTCCCATGAAGAGATCCTGTAAGGGAACGTCTTCTCCCGATTTGAGGACCGGTAGGGGTGTAGCAGTGGTCAAGGCATCGACAGGAGGGAACCACTCGGTGAAACCGCCCCATCTCCCCCACAAAGGCTCCACCCACCGATTCGTCATAGCAATGGGAAAGGTAATGTAGATGAAACACCGGCCCACCATGGCAGGATTGAAAACGTTGTTTCCAAAACCGCCAAAGACCATTTTCCCGAAGACGATCCCAAAAACAATGCCGATGGTAGCTATCCAGAAGGGAATTGTCGGAGGGAGGCTTAAAGCCAGGATGAGACAGGAGACAAAAGCGGCCGAGGTGATGGGTTTCCCCTGTGGGAAGGTAAATACACCCTCCGTAGCAACCCCGAAAACCAGGACGAGAGCGGTAAGGACCAGGGATCGTAGGCCGAAAAAATACACAGACCCAATGAGACACGGGATCAATCCATAACAGACCCGGATCATCATGGGTTGCATGAGAAACAGTTTTTTGGGCAGACGCGGTTTCCTCGTCACCTTTCCCTTTTCTTCCTCCACCGATTTCCCCCCTGCAAAGCCTTCAAAAAACAGTATGGAATACCGCTACCTTGATCCTAAATTTATGGAGACGGGTTGTCAACAAAAAAATCTAAAGCTTTCGAGGTCTTAACCGAGAGGACACGAGGGTTCGGCAGGGGAGACCCCTCTTGACAGAAGGGTTACTGCCCCGGGGATGTCAAAGGTTGGCCCTCTTGTTTTCGGAATATATCTCTGACGCGGTCCACGTCCGTCTCCATCTGATGGATCAGGGCCTGAACGCCCTCAAATCTTATTTCGTCCCTGAGTCTCTCATAAAAAGAGACCCTTATGGGTCCATCTCCAACGTCTCCTTCAAAATCCAACATATAGACTTCAAAGGAAAGATGGTCCCCTCCGAAGGTGGGGTTGAAGCCAAGGCTCGCCGCCCCGAGAAGCACACGCTGATCAAACTTCACCTGAACCGCATAGATTCCGATGGCTGGCAAAAGCTCGTTTTCCGGGACGAGGTTAACCGTGGGGAAGCCCAGAGTCCTTCCCCGGCCCATTCCAGTGATTCTTTTCCCCTCCACCCTATAAGGTCTCCCCAGCAAAGATCGAGCCTTTACCACGTTGCCCTTTTGGATGGAGGCTCGAATCCTGGTACTACTGATTGTCTCTCCCTCGAGAAGGACAGGATCCACGATCGTCACTCCCACACCATGCTGCCGCCCCAGCTTCTTCAGAAGCCGGGGTGAACCCGTCCTCCCCTTCCCAAAAGTGAAATCCTCCCCTTCCACCAGATGGGCGGCCCCCAACCTGGCGACCAGAATCTCGGAAAAGAACTGATGGGCGGTGTGCTGATAGATCTTCTCATCAAAGGGACAGACGATGGTCTCCTGAATCCCAAGGCTCTCAAGAAGGTCCATCTTTTGAGAAAGGGTGGTAAGAAGGAGGGGGGCCTCCTTATCCTTCAAAGCCTTTTGAGGATGAGGATTAAAGGTTAGAACAACGGGCTGACGATCCATGGCCCGGGCCACTCGTGTGGTCTCCCTCAAAATCGCCTGATGACCCAGATGGACACCGTCAAAGTTCCCCACGGTCAGTACGGGACGACCGAGCACCCCTTTGGGCAGATTCAGATCCCAGAAGACCCTCATAAAGGCGACTCCCAAAGTCTCGGGGATAGAAAGCCGTCAATAATGGAGTGGGGATAACCCTTAGGCCATCCCCACCTTCCACAGCAGAGACATCGCTCCACCATGTCCTGAAATCCATGGCGTTGTTTGTGAGAGCCTCTCCTCCTACAGCTTGTCCGGTTCGCAGAGATTCTCTGCCTTTGCTGCCGCTCGTCCACATTGCTTGCAGACGAATTTCCCGTCTCTCACCAGGTTTTTGTACTCCTCGAGATTCGATTTCAGATAGCCCACGTTGTGGGCAACACACAGATGGGCCCCATGTCCTGGATGGGGCGTCTGAATATCGATTGGGAGAGGAAACCATTCCGCCATGCTCGTCACCCCCTTCCGTTTAAACCAAAACCAGAATGAAATACCCGGCACGATCCGAACTTCACGCGGTCCCTCGATGCTTGTCAAGAATGAAAACTCCCTTCAAGACGATCCGAATCCTCCAAGAGGTTGATGTCGCAATCCTTTCCTGGGTTGGTGTGCTTCCACCCCCGTGTCAGAGCCATCTTGAAGGTATTCTCATCCCCTTTCCTGCTTAGGCCTTCCACAAGCCATGGAGATTGCAATACTCCCGGGCTGTGACCTGTTGGGCAGGGATATCGAAGCTCGCTTCGGGCGCTTCTCCAGGCTTGAGGAATTGGCGATAGGCCTCGCCGTCAGCAATGACCTCGATCCACTCGATGTAGTGCTTCTCCTCCATGGGATGGGGGACGCTTCCCACCTTCACCTTGAATCCACCGGCCGTCCGCTCCACGACGGGAACGTGCTTTTCCCGGGCGGCATCAACGGTGTTCTCGATGAAACGTTTCATCGCTTCGCCACAGCAAACGAGCTCGCCGTGACCCCCGTGAAGCACCTCCACAATGTTCCCACATATCTCACATTTATAGATTTCCAACCGCTCCGCCATCACTTCTCCTCCTTTCGGATCCTATGTTCCCCATCACGGCCGACTGCCGGCCGATCTCAGGTGCTAGTTCGACGTCAACACTTCATCGTCCCAGATCTTCTCGAAAAAGAGTTTGTGATCCCGCTCCTCAGCAGCCAGATTCTGGAAGAGCTGTTGGGACAGGGGATCGGTGACGAGCTTCCCCAGATCCGTATAGAGGTTGATCGAGGCCAGTTCCCGATGCATCGCGATGTTAACGATATCCGGCCACGACATGTCTGGACTGGGTTTTGTCTCCACCACATATTCGGCTATGTGGAGGTCTGTCCCTTCGCTGGGAAGGCCCTCCCCTGCGACGCTCACATCCATCCGCTTGAGTCGCTCCTTATGGCCCTCCTCCATTGCAGCAATCCTGCGAATCTCCGCGGCAAGGGCCTTCAGCTTCACTTTGCCTGCGAGATCATGGTAGAACTCTGCACCCTCCGTTTCTTTCTCTATTGCAAAGTCAATGATATTCTGAAGTTCTTCCCCCCTCATCGTGTCATCGTCCTCGGGCTTCATTCACCCTCTCCCTTCTTTCACGAGAAGACCGACCGGACAGGGAACACGCTGTGCTCCACGATCCCATACCTTCAGGCCAGTTTGGTCACAGCACTCCATACCCTACCCCTATCCGGCTCATCGGTTGTTTCCTTTACCCCTTGGATCGACTCGATGATCCCGTCGCGATCAACCTCAAACACCCCTCTCGCAAGCAAAGGGTAGGGGGTTGCCTTGAAATCATACGGTCCCTAGCCTTTCACCCATATCAATGCTCTTCCCTTAATGAATCTCTTGAAACATATCTGGGAAGGCTTTAGATTGTCAAGTGACTCTTCTATGCTCTCCCTTTTTTATTGATTTAACCCCCTTTTCGGGTTTATTTAGAAAGAGAGAAAAGGGAAAACCGGTCACATCCTTATCGTAGAAGGAGGCTTGAGATGATTAGAAAAACCGCCTATCTCACCGTTTTGTTTCTCTTCAGCTTCTTCTTGCTGGGCCCAAGCTGGGGACAGCTGGTGGACAAAGTGGATCTTGTTCGTCCCCTTCCGGTCCCCATCCAGGGAACGGTGGAGGTGGAGGGAAACGTGAATATTATGAACGTCCCTGATGTGATTGTCAGAGAAATACCAGAGGTCACCGTAACTGGAGACGTTAGTGTTGTCAATTCTCCAGAGGTCAGTATTGCGGGGGTGGCGCAAGTTGAGGTTGTCAATGAAGCCGAGAGTAGCATCCCGGTTCGAGTCACCAACCCTTTGCCTTCCGTCGCCCAGACCGACCCTCGAGACTTCTTCTCCTGGCACAGACGGTCCTTTCTGACCTCAGGAACAAAAGTCCGGACTCACAGTGCCATTTCGGTCTCCAAAATGGCCGCCAGACCTTTTGTCTTGACAGATGTGGTGGTAACGACTCGATTCCGGACACCGGATACCCATTTGACCCTGATCCTCCAGGGAGCGGCGGCAGATCGAGGCCTCGGACTCGAGTTCATCCTGGTGCCAGAAACCCCCCAGCTGGTCTCTCACTTCCAGACGGGTATCCTGTTCCAGCCAAGCGTTCCCATCGACGTTTCCGTCTCCGGCGACCGTGAAGGTCTAGAATTCCGGGTCGACTACACGATCACGTTTTCAGG
This sequence comes from uncultured Thermodesulfobacteriota bacterium, assembly GCA_964348185.1. Lineage (GTDB taxonomy): Bacteria > Desulfobacterota > BSN033 > WVXP01 > WVXP01 > CAYGBW01. The sequence goes on from CAYGBW010000172.1 coordinate 9,527, forward strand.
ATACTTTCTGAGGGGAGGGTAATAGACACGAAGGGATCAGGGGTCGGCATTTAGTTAGTCGTCACTGAAAAATGTCCCTGGAGCGAACATTACGGAGTTTTTGGGGCTACCCGTCTTGGCGAAGGGAGTGTCCCCAAAGGGGCGAGATTCCGCTGTCTGAGGCCGCTAGGCCGAGTTCGGAAGATCGAACGACCAAGCCTTAGAACGGGTCAAAAACTCTGTACAGAGAGGGTCAGGGACGTTTTTCAGTGACGACTAGGCAGGACAGGAGGAAGGTCCGATGAAGATCAAACAGATCTCCGTTTTCATAGAGAATTCCCCGGGGCGATTGTACGAAGTGACCCATGCCCTGGGCGAAGCGGGAATCAACATCAGAGCCTCGAGCCTGGCAGACACGGCAGACTTTGGCGTGCTCCGTCTTATTGTCTCCGACGTGGCAAGGGCAAGACGGATCATGATGGATAGGCAACTGCCCGCCCGAATCGACGATGTGGTGGCCGTTGAGATCGAGGACAGGCCTGGTACGCTCGCAGCAATCCTTAAGCCCCTCTTGGATTTCAGACTGAACGCCGATTATATGTATGCCTTTGCAGGGCTTGAGTCCAAAAGGGCAGTGATGATTTTTCGCTTCAGCGACAATGATGAGGCCATTCGGATTCTACAGAAGCGTGGGGTCAAACTGCTCGATGCCAAAGCCTTTGGAATCCGTGAGACAGCCAATAGAGAGGGGGCCATCGAAAAGAGGAGAGCACCCTGATGAAAGCCAAAAAAGACTTTCGCCCTCATCGACTCGCCGTGGTAGGGGCTGGCCCGGTGGGAAGCATCCTGGCTGCCTTTCTCGCCAAGGGGGGATATGAAGTAACCCTGTGCGATGTGCTGTCTGAACTCGTTAAGCCAGCCTGCAGGCCGGGGATCCAGATCGAGGGAACAGAGGAATTTCGGGCGACTGTTTCCAAGACGCTCACGAGTGTCGATGACCTGGCGGATGATCCTCCAGAGGTGATCTTCCTGACGGTCAAGGCCAATGCCCTTCCCCTGATCGCCTCAGCGATCGAAGGCTTTTACAGGGACGGGATCTACGTGGTGAGTTGGCAAAACGGGATCGATACAGAGCTTGTTCTTGCCGAGAGCCTGGGGAGAAGGGCGATAATGCGTGCAGTCGTGAATTATGGGTGTACCCTTGTGAAACCCGGGCATGTCCATTTGGAGTTTCACCACATCCCCCACTACATCCAGGAGCTTGACCAGCGGTCGAGACCAGCTGCCATTGCCGTGGCCGAGTTGTTGACAAAAAGCGGACTCGTCACTGAACGGACGGATCAGATCGTCAGTATGGTCTGGCGAAAGTCCATCATGAATGCCTGTATGAACCCGGTGTGTGCCGTAACAGGCATGACCATGGCCCAGGCTATCAATGATCCCATTGTCTTCCAAATCGTCGAGGCCCTGGCTAAAGAGGGGGTGAATGTGGCCAGGGCGAACGAGATTTCCCTGGGGTGGGACTTTTTCCCGTACGCTATGAGATACATGAGGGAAGCAGGCGATCACAGGCCCTCCATGGTCGTTGACATCGAGATGAAAAGACGGACCGAGGTCGACTTTATCAATGGGAAGATCGTTGAATATGGAGAGCGTGCAGGCATAGACACACCCTACAACAGGACCCTGAGGGCTCTCGTGAAAGCCCTTGAACCAAAATGAGCAGGGGAAAGAATTCAGAAGTCAGCAGTCAGAAGTCAGAATGGGAATTGACAAACCCCGGGAAAGTATGTTATTTCCTCATTCTCGAGTAAAACCGACAGGAGAAAGGCGAAGGGTGAATGATGGCTGATTTGACCGTAGATTTCTTGGGGATAGAGTTCAAGAACCCTGTCGTGGCTTCCTCTGCCGAACCCACGGCTTTCTTGCAGAACATGGAGAGGGTCATAGAGACAGGAGCGGGTGGCCTTGTGGTCAAGACGATGACTGACTCTGAAGCCATGAGGGCCCTGAGCCTCCAGACACGGTGGAGATACCTTGATGAAAGCCACCAGGCCTGTCGGGGGGAGATCCCGCGCCTCTTCACCCTCTACGGCAGGTGCGGGTTGGAGGAAAAGCCAGCCGAGGTATGGGCCAAGGATGTTGAGGAGGCTCGTAAGCTTGGCGATAGAGAGGGCTGTGTGGTTATCGGGAGCATCGGGGGAACAACGGTTGAGAGTTGGGTGAACCTGGCGAAGATGACGGAACAGACGGGCGTCAAGATGATGGAGCTGAACTTCGGGTGCCCCCATCCGTCACAGATGGAAGAGACGAAAACCGGTATGGTTACGGGTCAGGACAGAGAGTTCGCGGCCACGATCGTGAGAGCGGTTTCAGAGAGCGTTTCGATCCCCCTCATCATCAAACTCACGCCCCAGGTTGTTGATGTCGTGGAAATGGCTAAGGCGGTTCGTGATGCTGGAGCTGCGGCGGTGACGCTGATTAATCGCTTTATCGGGTTCGTTGTGAATCCAGAAACAGGGAAGCCCCTCATCCTCGGTCCAGCAGGAGTCGGCGGACCGTGGGTGAAGCCATTGACACTCAGGTGGATTTACGAGGTTCACAGTAAACTGGGGATGCCGATCACGGGTACAAATGGTCCGCACGATGCCCAGGACGTGGTTGAGTTCATGATGGCAGGAGCAACGCTCGTCCAGATGTGCTCTGTTGTGATGGCGCGAGGGTACACCTGGCTGGCAAAGACGATCAAGGAATTCAATGGATTCTTGGATAGGAAAGGCTACAGGACTGCCGAGGAAATCATCGGTATGGCCGCCAAAGCTGCCATGACGTATGCCCAAATGGCTGAATTCCCCAAGGAACGAGCAGAAGTGGAGGAGGCTCTGTGCACCCTGTGCGAAAGGTGCATCGATTCGTGCTTTTACAATGCCCTTTCGGTGGAGAATGAAAGGATCGTCGTGGATGATTGCTGGGGGTGCGGTATCTGTTCGTGTGTTTGCCCGGAGGGTGCGATTTCGATGACAGGGGGGCCCGTTACAGATTAAACCAGCACCTGCTAAAGCAGATAGATTTCTGTTGCGACTAAAAGTCGTTTACTTTGAACCGCAGAATCGCAGAACAAGGAACCGCAGAATATCGAAGTGAAGCTCCTCGCGGCACGACCGCAGGGCAATCTGCTCCACCGAAGTAGCCGCTTCGGCTACGAAGGTCGAGTCCGAGAGATCAATGATGAATATTCTCTTGTTGCTTGAGAAAACTTCTGCTGTTCGAGATTCCTTGTTCGACCTGCCCGCCGCGCCTTTGGGCAAACTGGGGATAGCCCCGCAATGTTGATTTTAACTCAGTAGTTATTATTCCATCCCCAAGCACTCGCTATGGCAGGCGGGTATTCGATATTCAAAATGCAAAACAGGCTAAAGATTTTGGCCTTAAAGGTGAAAGTTTGAAACCTGGCGAATGGAAAAATGAGCGGTATGGGCTGTCCTTAACCAAAGGCTAAGCTCTTGCAGGGAGGAGAAAATGTATATTGAGTATCTCGAGGAAGTGAGGAGATTACTGCAAGGAAAGGGTTACCGGGTCGTGGGAACGAACGTCCAGAGAGTCGATGCCCTTGAAAAGGTGACCGGAGTTGCAAAGTACACTGCTGATTTCCTCATAGAGAACGCCTTCGTGGTTCGGCCTGTGAGAAGCCCCCATCCTCACGCCGTGATCCGGAAAATTGTTAAGGGACCGGCTCTGCGCGTCCCGGGTGTTGAGTGTGTCATAACTGGAGAAGATATAGATGGTGAGAATCAATGCGGATACTATATCGACGATCAACCCCTCATTACCTGTGACAGGGCGAGATACGTCGGGGATATCGTGGCCTTGGTGGTGGCACGCGATGAAGAGGCCGCATGGGCAGGTGCCGACAGGGTGGAGGTTGCTTACGAGGAGCTACCCGCAGTCTTTGATGCGAGGGAGGCGTTAGAGGGTGATTTCAAGATCCATGATCGCAAGGTGGCGGAAAGTGTCAGGGTGATCAAGGGTGACGTTGAGCAGGCCTTTCAGGACTGTGACGTGGTCGTGGAGCGGACCTACCGGGCGGGTTCCCAAGATCACGCCTACATCGAGCCCGAGGCGGCGGTGGCCATTCCTGAGGACCGGGGGGGTATCACCGTCATCAGTACGAACCAGAATCCCTTCAGAACCCGAAAAACGGTGGCCCGTGTCCTTGGAAGACCCCACTCCGAGGTGAGAATTATCACGCCGTATATTGGCGGAGGGTTTGGGGGAAAGGACACATACGGCCCTATCATTTCGAGTCTTGCGGCTCTAGGGGCTGAAAAGACCGGACAGCCGGCAATGATTGTAAACACGAGGTATGACTCTTTTGCATATCGTTTCAAGAGATGTCCCTTTGAGATCCGATACAAATCAGGGGCTAAGAGAGATGGGAAGCTCATGGCGATTGAAGTGGAGTATCTATGTGAGTTTGGAGGATACGCTGGACAGGGCATTGGATTGATGAAGCGGGCGGCCTACCACGCGACAGGTGTATACGAGGTGCCGAATTGTAACATAACAGGCAGGGGTGTTTATACCAATAACCTGCCTGTTGCAGCGTTTAACGGGTTTGGGAATCCCCAAATGCTCTTCGCCGCGGAGTCCCAGATAGACCTGCTGGCAGAAGAGCTGAATATGGATCCTGTGGAATTCAGGGTGAAGAACGCCCTCGTGCCGGGCTCACAAACGGGGACCAGTCAGTTGCTGGATCATTCCGTGGGGATCAAGGAATTGATTGAGAAAGTGGCCAGGGAAGCCGATTGGGAGGCGAAGAGAGCCAAGACGGGAGGGATTCAGACCGGTACGAGGAGGAGAGGTATCGGTATCGGGTGTAGTTGGCACGGTTGTGGGACGACGGGATATAAGCAGGATTGGGCTGGAGGATCGGTTATCCTCAATCATGACGGCAGTGTCACCTACGGGAGTGGTATTGTTGAGCTTGGGCAAGGAACGGTCACGTCCCATGCCATGATGGTCGCAGAAACGTTGGGAATCCCCTACGAATGGGTCCGTATCGATCGGAATGACTCGAGTCGGATCCCCGACAGTGGAGAAACCCACGCTCAGAGGGGCGCCTTCATCGGGGGTACAGCTGCTGTGGATGCGGCCTTGAAATTGAGAAAAAGGTTGAACACCCTGGCCGCCGAGATCCTGGTCTGTCGTGAGGACGAAATTGCCATAGAGGACGGGACCGTCTATAACGTCAATAATGCCTCTCAGAAGATGTCGTTTAGAGACTTGGCAGCTGAGATGTACCAGCGGGGTGTGCCCCCGGCAGAGTATGGGTTCATCCTGGC
>CAYGBW010000173.1:0-16427 GCA_964348185.1 uncultured Thermodesulfobacteriota bacterium
TCCCTTATTATGAAGCCTAAGCTGCTCCTGATGGATGAGCCCTTTGGAGCGCTCGATCCAGGAACCCGTGAGGATATGCAGATATTCCTTCTCAAGCTCTGGGAAGAGTTCAAGATGACCATCTTTTTTGTTACCCATGACCTCGAGGAAGCTGTCTTCCTGGGTACGAGGGTCCTGGTGCTCTCGCAGTACTACAGTGATGCCAGGGGCAATGGCTCCCATGTCGACCGGGGCGCGAGGATCGTCTTTGACTATCCCCTGGAAAGGGCGGCCTTCTCCTCCAACGTGAAGGCAACGGCAAAGTTCGGGCGACTGATTCAGCAGATCAGGAGAGAGGGCTTCGATCCAGATTATCTCCAGAATGCGGCGGACTTTAACCTTGGGCACCCGGATTCTTTCATCACCTTGTCTCGCGAGCACAGGGGTAGGTCATAAAGCCAACCCTTCACCTGTCCTCCTTTTTGGATTCTCGTCAGAACACTCAACAGGAAGGGCCAAAGAGGATTAGGCCGTTGCCTCGAGATAAGGGATGACGCGGCTACCCCTTGGCACGAGAGGTCGCTAGGCTCTGCTCCCCCCGATTCTGTCGAGGATGTCGTAGTCCCGGGTGCGGTTGAACCGTTCCAACGCCTCCACGAGTTCCTCGTCACCCGCACGGAGAAACGATCCCCCTTCTACGGCTAGACCTTCGTCTGACAGCCCAATGAATAGAGAAATTCGTTTGTCCCTGGCGTGCCGCGAGGCCTCGGCCACATCCTTGAGAAGAGGCGGGGTATACTTGCCCTGTCGAAACTTCTCCTCGAGCATCGTCCCCGCAGCCACGTAGGTGGGGTTCAGGTGCATGTTGATGTGAATACGATACTGCGTTGCGATTTTGCTCAGATAGTCGATGCCATTTTTGATATCCACCACGGCGTCGGCGTCGGTTACGCCGGGAACTGGCTTCTGCATGAAGTAGCACTTCAACCGGTATCCGTACGGAGCCGCCTTGTCTACGAGCCGCTCAAATACTTCCAACGACAAGCCCTTATTGAAGATGTTGTTTCGGATATGGTCACTAAAAGCTTCAAATCCGATGGCCAATTCTAGCCGGGTGGGGGTATCGCCTTCTGCCAAGGCCCTCGCAATGAATTCAAGTTCAGCGAACTCCACAAACTCTGGCCGCGTCTCAATAGACAAAACCGATAGGTTGGGCAAGTTGAGGTTGAGCTGAGCCAACAGGTACATCAAGGCTGTGGACGAGAAAGTCTGTTGGTCGAGGATCGAGCCGTTGTTGCTAATGATGACCTTGCGGACGGATTCCCGAACCCGGATCAGCTCGTGATCATGGAAGACGGAATCGATCTGAGCCATAAGCGCCCGATAGGAGACATGGTTTTGGGACATCTTCGACGGCAGGTTACAGCCGAGGCACCTCGACCAGCGGCACGCCTGAGAGTAGAAAACGATGAACAGGATCAGGCCCTCCTCGGACTGCTGGAACCACATATCCGCTGGAATGTTATCGTTGTGCCCTTCGTCAAAGGCGTAGGTCTTGCCCGCCTTTTGGGAAGCCTCCAGAATCTGGTTGGCCGAGGCCTCAGCCTTCATGTCTTTAAGCTTTCTTCGGGGTTGATGCTTTGATTTTGCCTGTAATCGTGAGTCTAGCAGGTTCTCGATAATTGTCAAGAAAGGCGAAGATTCATATCCAATCCACTACCCCATCTTCCGGTCCCATTTGACACCCTCCGGGTACCTACCTTATAATCAGTGCGGGAGTCAGTCGCCTGGAGAGACTCATATGCCATCACCGGGCATGCAACGGAAGCTCACCGCTATCTTCATTGCGGACGTCCGAGGTTACAGCCGCCTCATGGGCGAGGACGAGGAGGCAACCATCCGCACCCTGACGGTCTACCGTGAAGTGATGGCGACGCTCATCCAGAAGCATTGGGGTAGGGTCGTGGACTCCCCGGGCGATAACCTGTTGGCTGAGTTTGCCAGTGTGGTGGACGCGGTACGTTGTGCCGTGGAGATCCAGGAGGAGCTCAAAGCCAGGAACGCTGGGCTGCCTGAAAACCGCAGAATGGAGTTTCGCATCGGCATCAACCTTGGGGATGTGATTGTGGAGGGTGAAAGGATATACGGGGATGGGGTCAATATTGCGGCCCGGGTCGAGGGGCTGGCCGAGGGTGGAGGCATCTGCATCTCAGGGACCGTCTACGACCAGGTCAAGAATAAGGTCGCCCTGGGATATGAGTACTTGGGAGAGCAGGCCGTCAAGAACATCGCAGACCCCGTGCGCGTGTACCGGGCGAGGATGGATCCTGATGCTGCTGCTGCGAGTCTCGGTGGAGCGCTTGACCTACCCGACAAGCCCTCTCTCGCCGTCCTGCCCTTTGTCAACATGAGTGGGGATCCGGAGCAGGAGTATTTCAGCGACGGATTAACCGAGGATCTCATCACTGACCTATCCAAGATTTCAGGGGTGTTTGTCATTGCCCGCAACTCTGTCTTTACCTACAAGGGCAAGGCCGTTAAGGTAGAGGATGTGGGACGGGAACTGGGGGTACGGAATGTGTTGGAGGGCAGCGTGCGAAAGGCTGGCGACAGGGTTCGGATCACGGCACAACTGGTGGATGCCAAAACAGGGGGTCACCTTTGGGCGGAACGGTATGACCGGGATTTGAGAGACATTTTTGCTCTCCAAGACGAGGTCACGCAGAAAATCGTGGCGGCTCTGGCGGTGAAGCTAACCGGGGATGAGCAGGAGCGCCTGGTGCGTCAATACACTGACAATCTGGAGGCTTACGACTATACCTTGCGGGGGATGGAGTATTTCTCTCGGGCAACGAAAGAGGCAAACGCTCAGGCACGACAGATGTTCGAGAAGGCCATTGACCTGGACCCAGAGTACGCACTGGCATACTGCCGCTTGGGTTTGACCCATTTGATGGAGTGGGCTTTCGGATGGACTCAGGACCCACAGTCGCTGGAGCAGGCCTTCGAACTGGCGCAGAGGGCCATAGCCCTGGATGACTCCCTGCCTGAAGCCCACAGCGTGTTGGGCGACGTCTATCTGTGGAAAAAACAACACGAACAAGCCATTGCCGAGCTGGAGAAGACCATCGCTCTCGATCCCAACGATGCTGACGGGCTGACGGACCTGGGGAGTATTCTGACCTGGGCCGGGAGGCCAGAGGAGGCCATTGGGTTGATCAAGAAGGCGATGCGCTTTAACCCTCATTATCCGGCTTACTATCTATTCCACCTCGGCCATGCCTGTTTCTTGACCGGGGAATATGAGGAGGCGATTGCAGCGCTCAAGAGAGTTCTCAACCGCAACCCCGATTTTGTTCCCGCCCACTTTTATTTGGCTGCCAGTTATAGTGAGCTGGGACAGGAGGAGGAAGCCCGCACTCACGTGACAGAATTGCCTGAAGGATCGTTAGAGGAAACGGGCCAGAGGCTGCCGTATAAAGATCATGGGGTATTAGAACGCCTATTCGGCGCCCTACGCAAGGTGGGGCGAAAGTGAAGCTCCCCGCCCACAGGGCGGGGCATCGGTAGCAAAGCCAAGCGGAACGGCGCCGAAGCCTTTGGCGAAGGCGAGTGATCGGTTGCGGTCAGAGCAGGGTTTGGGAGAAGGCGCTACGATATGTTGTAAATTTCTGCTTGCAAAACACAAAATATGGCGCTAGATTGGGGGTATCATCAAGGAGGCAGGAGATGTCCGGTCATTCAAAATGGAGTTCCATCAAGCACAAGAAGGGGGCCCTGGATGCCAAGAGGGGAAAGATTTTTAGCCGGTTGATCAAGGAGATATCGGTTGCCGCCCGTTTGGGTGGGGGGGATCCAGGGAGCAACCCCCGCCTGAGACAGGCCATTCTCGCGGCCAAGGCTGAGAACGTGCCGAAAGAGAATATCGATAGGGCCACAAAGAAGGGTACGGGCGAGCTCGAGGGAGCCAAGTATGAGGAGCTTGCCTATGAAGGGTACGGACCTGGAGGGGTGGCGGTTCTTGTTGAGACGCTGACTGACAATAAGAATCGGACGACTGCTGCGGTCCGGCACGTCTTTGCCAAGCACGGCGGAAGCTTCGGAGAAACGGGGTGTGTTTCCTGGCTGTTCGATAAGAAAGGGCTGATCGTCTTCGACAAGGAACAGGTGCAGGAAGAGACCCTCATGAATGTCGTCCTAGATGGTGGTGCCGAGGATATCCATGAGACAGAAAAGGAGTTCGAAGTGATCACAGCCCCTGAATCTCTGGAGGAGGTCCGGGCGGCGGTGGAGGAGGGGCAATTGCCATACAGTTTTGCAGAAGTAACGATGTACCCTCAGAGTACGGTGAAACTGGAAGGTCGAGATGCAGAGAAGATGCTGAGATTGATGGAAGCCCTTGAGGATTCGGACGACGTCCAGAAGGTCTATGCCAATTTCGACATTCCCGATTCGGTCATGGAGGAGTTGAGCGGCTCATAAAGGCTGACACCCCCTCAGAGAAAGATTCGTGGAGAGACAGGTTGACAAACTCTCACCCGAAGAGAGCAATCGGAATTGATCCAGGGCTTGCCGCAACGGGGTTTGCCGTTGTGGAGACGATCAAAGGAGGAGGCCGGGTCTGTGAATGGGGAGGGATAAAAACGGATGCACGGGATCCGGTGGCGTCTCGTCTCTGCAGACTCTTTGATGGGGTTGTTGAGATCATGGAGAAATGGCTTCCAGATCTCATGGTGATGGAGGACGTTTTTGTGGTTGACCGGTTTCCCCGCACCGCGATTCAGCTTGGCGAGGTTCGCGGTGTGATCTGTCTGGCCGCCCGGAAGCTAGAGGTTCCCATCGCTGAGATCAAGCCAACAGAGGTCAAAAGGGCACTCACCGGAAACGGACGTGCTGCGAAGGATCAGATCGAGAGGTCTCTGAGGCGGATGCTCGGAATTGAAGGCAGGATCACACCCAATCACGCCTCCGATGCCATGGCCCTGGCCTTGACAGGGCTCTCCAGAAGGGGTTGGCTTCGCTGGTAGGAGGAGGGATCCCTTGGAAAGGGGGGCGGATCTTGGCCTGTCGGAGTGATCGAGGAGGGCCGCGTTGATTCGGTATATTGAGGGAAGACTTCTAAAGAAGGAGGACGACCGTGCCGTGGTCTTGGCCAACGGAGTGGGGTATGAGGTCCTCCTTCCCCCTATTGTCCGCCAGAGTTTTAACCGCATCAAAGCCGGAGAGGATGGGGATCTGGTTAAGCTCCATATCTCCTATCAGCAGAGTGAACGGCAACCCAAGCCTCTGTTGATCGGATTTAACACCGAGCCCGAAAAGGAATTCTTCGAGAAGTTCATCACGGTAGGGGACATTGGACCGACCACGGCTGTCAAGGCGCTGATGGTGAGCATCTCCCAGATCGCAAGGGCGATCGAGGATCGGGATGCAGGAGCGATTCAAAGGCTGAAGGGAGTTGGCGCCAGGACGGCAGAAAAGATTATCGCTGCCCTCAATGGCAAAGTGGGAAAATTCGCGCTCATGCGTGAAGACTCGGTCTCCTCTGTCCAGGAACAGGAGGACCTGAGGAGTCAGGTGGAAGCGGTGCTGATCAAGGATCTGGGCCATCGAGCCTCAGAGGCCCACCGAATGGTGGATGGGGCCCTCAGGCGGAATCCGCACATATCGACCCCTGAAGAACTCTTTGAGGAGGTCTACCGGGGCGAGAAAGGATAGGTTAGTTCTCAATGAGCCGGGAGACACCTGGAGATCAAACAATCCTTGCTTCGACTGAGCAGGGGGTAGAGGAGTTCCTCGACCTTCGACCCAGACGTCTATCCGAATACATCGGTCAGGCTCGTGTGCTGGAGTCTCTCCAAATCGCGATTCAAGCCGCAAAGGAGCGGGGCGATCCCCTCGATCATGTGCTCTTCCATTCCCCTCCTGGACTGGGTAAGACAACACTGGCCCATATTATTGCGAGGGAAATGGATGTCAACATAGTTGCCTCCTCTGGACCCGCCATCGAGAGAGGGGGAGAGCTGATCAGTATCCTGACCCATCTGGAACGAGGGGAGGTTCTGTTTATCGATGAGATTCATCGATTGCCAAAGGTGGTAGAGGAATTCCTCTACCCTGCCATGGAAGACTTCTCCATAGATTTCATTTTTGACAAAGGTGCCCATGCGCGGAGCCACCGTTATCGATTGGAGCCCTTTACCCTGGTGGGGGCGACGACCCGCTCAGGACTCCTTTCGGCCCCACTGAGGGAGCGTTTTGGAATCTTCAGAACGTTGGAGTTCTATTCGAAGGAGGAGTTATGTCGTGTCGTCTCCCGCTCTGCCCGGATCCTCAAAGTAGCCATTGATGATGGAGGTAAAAACGAAATTGCAAAACGAAGCCGTGGTACCCCTCGGATTGCCAACAGGCTCCTGAAGCGGGTTCGAGACTATACCCAGGTGAAGGGCGATGGGGTCATTCGCCGGGAGATTGCCTGTCAAGCCCTGGAGCTTGAAGGAGTAGACGAAATCGGCCTGACAGACCTGGACCGGCGATTCATCGAAGCCATTGTCCGGTTTTACAACGGAGGGCCTGTCGGTATTGAGGCGATTGCTGCTACCCTCCAGGAGGAGTCTGACACCCTGGTCGATATGGTGGAACCCTACCTGTTGAAGATTGGCTTCGTGACCCGGAGCCCCAACGGCAGAAAGACGACCGACCAGGCACATGAATACCTTGGTTTACCCCCCCAGCCACACCGGAACAGACAGTTGTCCTTTGGCAAACTCAAAAAAATGGATCCCCCCTCCCCCTAATCTCTCGCCGAGAGAGGATCGGCTTGCGGTTTTGGAGGTTCGACGGGGGAAGAAGGGATAATCGGTCATAGGTGGGGCGTCGTGTGATCACAAAGGGGTTTGATCGCCGGTTTCTGCTGCGGGTTTCTGTGCGGATTCGCGCGGGGGGGAACCCCGGGATCTCCGGATCTTGACCCCCTCAGGGGTGATGGAGAGGTAAATCACCTTTCCCGATTCTCCGGGTTTACCCAAATCCTTGCCATTGTGGAGAACCTGCACCCCTCCCGCATTACCGATCTTCATTTCCATGCTTTCCTCTCCCCGCCTCGAGATGTTTTCCCCAGACCTCAAGAGCATCGCTTTCGGTGGCCCGTGATCGATCTGAATTTGAATCCATGTATCCTCCGAGGCCCTGAGCTGGAGGTCGATGCCTGAGGGCGTTTGTGGAGGGGAAGGAGGAGCGGTGCGGGGTGGAGGAACGGGCAAAGGGCTCACGGGGAGTTCTTCGCGAATGTCATGAGATGGGAGAACCGACTTCACCTCCTCCCTTACAGTGGGTGGGTCGATTTCGGCTTCTGAAGGGGGGGAGGCGACGGGTTCCACTATCTGTTGGAGCACGGTGCTTGTCTCAGTTGCTCTGTGCCTGGGAAGGGCGATAAGTAAAACTATCCCCATGATGAGAAGGAGCGAAAGGGGAAAGACGATGGACTTCAGCCCCCACTGCTTAAGGGTATGGTAACCGACTCTTTCACCGGCAGCGTCGTCTTCCCCCCTCAGGAAGGTTTCGTAGCGCAGGACGATGTCAGTGGGATTTAGCCCCACATAACTGGCATAAGCCCTCAGAAACCCCTTGACAAAAACGATTGAAGGGAGAGAATCGACCTGGTCCTCCTCAAGCGCCCGTAGGATGCTTTCCTGGACTTTTGTCGTCCGGGATATCTCCTTCAGAGTTATGTCACGATATTCCCGTTCCCTCTTGAGATAGGCTCCGAACGATTCCCTCTTGGGTTTCGACGCGTCCGTCTTTGCCGGATCTTTGCGGCTCCTTTGGCCAATGGCTTTCCGCCTTCCTAGAACGGTTTTGTTCCACCTTGAGACGTAGCTCAAACCTGCGAGGAACGAGGAAAACCTACCCTTCAGTGCCCTCAGCAAATGTCCCCGTGCCCTTCGTTCAACGGAGCGGAGATATCGAAGAAAGCGGGTGAGATTCTTGACCTCGCGCCCGCTCGCGGTGTTCGTTTGAGCCTGCAAAGAGCCGCTCATGGTTCCCCCTCTATGACTCAGGACAGGCCCATGGGTCCCTCACCCTCTTCACCAGGACTTATCAAGAAGACGTCCCCCTGATCCGATTAAGGGGTCCTTCCTTGGCCAACCGTGTTTTGAGTCCTTGCAGGCTTACTCTTACCACCAGCTCGGACGATAGTCAAGTCCGAATTGACCTTGACTGCTCTGCAAGGGGTCTTCCGAGCAGAGGGAACCGAGGATCAAAACCGACGGGCCCCTCCCCCATAGCCCATTTCGTTCAGAAGTTTTGAGTTGCCCTTCCAATCCCGCACCACTTTGACCCAGAGATGAAGAAAGACCCTCGTTTGGAAAAACCGCTCCATCTCTTGGCGAGCCATGGTGCCTATCTTCTTTAACTTGTGCCCCCCTCTTCCAATGAGAATCGCCTTCTGAGACGGTTTTTCAACAAGGATGACCGCAGAGATGGAGAGGAGCTTTTTCTCGGACTCATCTTTGAATGCCTCGATGGTCACACCGACCGAGTAAGGGATTTCTTTATAGGTGTATTGAAAGATTTTCTCTCTGATCATCTCCGCTGCCAGAAACCTCTCGGATTGATCGGTGGTCATGTCCTCAGGGAAGTACTGGGGCCCGTGGGGGAGATGCTTCTCAACGCTTTCAATAAGCCGATCGAGCCCTTCCCCATGGAGGGCACTCACGGGAATGATTTCCTCAAAGTGATGGAGAGTGCGGTACCTGTCGATGAGGGGGAGGATGCTCACCTTCTTCACCAGATCAATCTTGTTGATGATCAGGAAGACGGGAACCTGGCAGGATGGGAGGCTCCTGACAATCGATTCGTCCTCCTCAATCTGAGGGCGTTGTGCCTCCGTCAAGAGGAGAATCAAATCTGCCTCCCCGGCGGCCTGGAGTGCGGTGCGGAGCATCGAATCGTGAAGTCTGGACCGAGGCCTATGAATCCCAGGCGTGTCCCAAAAGATGATTTGCCCATTCTTAAGATTCTTGATTCCCAGAATGCGGGTGCGGGTTGTCTGAGGTTTATCAGAAATGATGGCGATCTTTTCACCGAGGATACGATTGAGGAGAGTCGATTTCCCCACATTCGGTTTGCCGAGGATGGAAATGAACCCAGATTTGAACGAATTCATGGGAAAGAAGTGTTCAGATATCCTGGCGGTCGCCCTCCTCCGAAGGGAGAACGATTCCTCAGGCCATGAGGCGGAGATCTCAGAGGAATGAAACCGGTGAAAGCCAGGGTCTCTCCTCCCCCACTTATTCCACCAAAGCCTCTCTGAAGACCTCATGGATATGGTTCGCAAAGACGATGTCGATGCCTTTGAGGAAATCGCCTGGAACATCCTCCAGATGGGCCCGGTTTTTCATGGGGAGAATGACTTTTCTCACCTCTGCCCTGAGGGCAGCATGCACCTTCTCCTTCACGCCTCCAACTGGAAGAATTCTCCCGGTTAAGGTGAGTTCTCCGGTCATGGCAACATCGTGTCTGACAGGCTTTCCTGACAGGAGAGAAAGAAGGGCGACTGCGATTGTTGCCCCTGCCGAGGGCCCATCCTTGGGGATGGCACCGGCCGGAACATGAACATGGAAACCGTGGTTGAGGAACAGACTGTGGGTGATCCCAAGCTTTCGTGCATCACCCCGGATATAGCTGAGAGCAGCTTGAGCAGATTCTTTCATAACGTCTCCCAGGGATCCGGTCAAAATCAACCCCTTTTCTCCCCTTATCCTTGAGACCTCCACGAACATGATATCTCCGCCGTTCTCTGTCCAGGCAAGCCCGGTGGCGACCCCGATGTTGTCCCTTTCTTCCTTGACCTCTCTAAAGATCCGTTGGGGCCCTAGAAATTCTTCAACGGTTTGTCCCTCAATGAGATCCCTTTTCTCCTTTCCCTGAGTCAATTCTCGGGCGACCTTTCGGCAGATTGCGGCGATTTCCCTTTCCAGATTCCTGACCCCGGCCTCATGGGTATACTCCCGGATGATCTTTTGAATTGCCTCCCTTTTGAAGGTAATGGGATTCTCCTTCAGCCCATTTTCCTCAATCTGGTGGGGGATGAGGAAGGTGGTCGCGATCTTCTCTTTCTCTTCGTCGGTGTAACCGGGGATGTTGATCACTTCCATCCTATCCCTCAGAGCAGGGGGAACGGGGGAGAGGGTATTGGCCGTCGTGACAAACATAACGCGAGACAGGTCAAAAGGGACATCCAGGTAGTGATCGGTGAACGAGGAGTTCTGTTCAGGATCCAGAACCTCCAGAAGGGCGGCGGCTGGATCTCCGCGGAAATCCTGGCCGATCTTATCCACTTCGTCCAGCATGAAGACGGGGTTACTCGTCCCACTCCGTCTGATGTCCTGAATGATCCTTCCCGGGAGGGCGCCAACGTATGTCCTTCTGTGCCCTCTGATCTCTGCTTCATCTCTCATGCCCCCCAGGGATATGCGGATGAATTTTCTTCCCAGAGCCCTGGCAATTGACTTCCCAAGGGAGGTTTTCCCCACACCAGGGGGGCCGGCAAAACAGAGAATCGGACCCTTCATGGTTTTTCGCATCTTTTTTACGGCCAGATACTCGAGAATCCGATCCTTGACCTTTTCAAGATCGTAGTGGTCTTCGTTGAGGATCCTCTCGGCCCTATTGATGTCGAGGTTGTCTCTGGTGCGTCGGTTCCAGGGAAGGGTGACCAGGTAGTCGACATAGGTTCTGGCCACGGTGTATTCTGCAGAGGTGGGGTTCATCCGTTCAAGACGATTGATCTCCCTTTCGGCGACCTCTTCGACTTTCTTGGGCATTGCCGCAGAGCGAACCCTCTCCCTGAGCTCGTTGATTTCCGCCGCGTGGGGATCGTCGACTCCGAGTTGTTTTTGAACTGACTTCATTTGCTGCCAAACCGCGTGGTTTTTCTGGGTCTTTGTCGGATCTCTGGCTGATCCGGCTGGGGGAGAGGGCTTGGCTTCACGATTTTGGATTTCTCTGCTCAGGAAGAGAAACGCCTTTTTCAGCCGTTCCAACGGATCGACGCATTCGAGAATCTCCTGCCTTTCCGTTAGCCCCAGGTTGAGGTATGTGGCGACAAGGTCTGCCAGTTGTCCCGGCGTATCCAACTGATCGAGGAGTTGATCGACTTCCTCGGGAAGAGGTTTTCCTAGAGATAGAGACACAGACACCCTGAA
This sequence comes from uncultured Thermodesulfobacteriota bacterium, assembly GCA_964348185.1. Taxonomy (GTDB): domain Bacteria; phylum Desulfobacterota; class BSN033; order WVXP01; family WVXP01; genus CAYGBW01. The sequence goes on from CAYGBW010000173.1 coordinate 11,187, forward strand.
GAGGGACCGGGCACTCTGGACCAAGGTGTTTGAAATCAAGGATTTCTTGTGATGAACCCTGATCTCCTCAACCTGGGCCAGAAGAAAGGGCTTGTCAGAAACGGGTTTCCCGATCAGGATCCGGGAGATCCCCTCAACAAGAATCTGAACCCCCCCTCCGGGCAATCGGATACTTTGAAGGATTCTGCCGGCGGTTCCCACGGAATAGAGATCATTGAGTTGCGGGTTTGACACCGTCTCTGCCTTCTGAGAAACGAACCCCCCGATATAATCGGGCGAAATTCTCTCCAACAAATCGACGATACTGTCTGAACGGAAGAAAAGGGGTAGAATCATCTGAGGGAAGAGCACGATTCCCTGTAGGGGAATAATAGGGAGTTTTTTGGGAACAGGGAATGCCTTCGCCTTACTCGTGTACCTCACATCAAGATCTCCAAAACCATGGTCTTCCTGCGCAAGGAATTTTGTATGTTATATGAAAACGATTCTTCTGTCAACACGGTCGCTGGGGTATGAAGGGGTGTCTCCGAATTCAGAGGGCTCCTGTAAGCCAACAGCGTGGACAGCGCAACATCGCCTGATGGCCCTAGAGCGGACATTACCCCAGGTCGGGATACAAAAATGGGTTCAGAGATCTCTACCTTGTTTTGGAAGGCTTGAAGTAATAGATGAACCGGGTCAGGGCAATCTTGTCCATTTTCTCGATGTTTTGAATGGAGATCCCGAATTGAAAGCTCTGATCCTTGGAGCGAGTCACATGGATTACCTTTCCTCTGAACGAGACTGACTGGTCTCCCAAAGACAGGGTGATTCCGAGCAATTCTCCCGTGTCGACGGGGAAAAGACTCTGTAATCTGACCCCGTCTGGACTCAGGTCTAAGGATCGTGACCGTCTTCGTTCGCATGGCTTCCACTGCTCATCGAACCGGACATAGGTGGCCGGGCAAATACTGTTGAGTCGGACTGACTTCCTTCTCTCATGAGGGCGGGATGGATTTTTCATGGAGATTCTTCCTGAATCTACCTCAGAAATCCCCTCTGGTCGAAAAATCTCGGAGACTTAGACCCTCAAAATCCTTTCCCCCTTTGAATCCCCTCGATCCAGATCTCCAGACATGGGGGGGAGAACGGAGCTTCAGCTTTATCCTCAACCCGCACGGATCACTCAGTCGATGGAGAGATGAGAAAACCCTTTCCCTTTCTGAGAAAAAGTTTTCTCATAAGTAATTGAAAATATTGTATAAATCATAATGATTATACCCAATCAAGACGGGATGTCAAGACAAAAATGGAGACGGGGGCGTTACAGAGACCACGGATTCTTATATCACGGGCACCCGTAGATTTTTTTCTTCTGGGTTCTTCCATTGCCCGGGCCGTGGGGTTATTTGGGTGATTTGGCGCTACACTCATATACATAAGTATCTGAATTTATTGAAAAAAAATGTTATGGCCAGGGTCCTCCCCTTTGTCTTGAAATGTATCAAGACCCGTGCTAATGTAATCTCATTTGCCGTCAGGCATGCTCACGGGAGTTGGAGGGGTAGATCGAGAGGGCGATCTTTCAATTCACCATATCGAGGAGGTGTCATGGCAGGGGTAAACAAGGTGATTCTCATTGGTCGGTTAGGGGCCGATCCCGAGGTGAGATATACCAACACCGGGACTGCGGTCGCGAATTTTTCCCTGGCCACAACTACGAACTGGGTCAACAAGGATGGGGAGCGGGAGGAGAGAACCGAATGGCATCGGGTGGTGGCCTTTGCGCGTCTCGGCGAGATTTGCGGTGAATATCTGAACAAGGGCAAACAGGTCTACGTGGAGGGTAGGTTGCAGACACGCTCCTGGGAAGATAAGGACGGCAACAGACGAAAGACGACCGAGGTGGTAGCCCAGCAGCTTCAGATGTTAGGCGCTCCATCGGGGGACCAACCCTCCGTAGAGGAAGGCCCTATGGGTCGGGAAGAAGAACCCATTCGTGAAGACGATATCCCCTTCTGACTCTAACGGGTTAGACGGAGTCTTCTGAGGGGTGGCCTGAGTTCGGCGGCTTTGCGTGGAATGCCTGCGCAGGGAGTCAGGAGTACACGCTGTCCCTTTGCCTTGGGTTGGAGGATGAATATCAGTTAGTCGCCACTGAAAAATGCCCCTGGAACGAACATTACGGAGTTTTTGGGGCTACCCGTCTTGGCGAAGGAAGTGTCCCCGAAGGGGCGAGATTCAGCTGTTTGAGGCCGCCAGGCCGAGTTCGGAAGATCGAACGACCGAGCCTTAGAACGGGTCAAAAACTTCGTTCAGAGAGGGTCAGGGGCATTTTTCAGTGGCGACTGGTTACTGGCCATCGGATATGGGCGGCCGGATGTTTGACCGTTCCCCTGTTCCAGAATCCGCAATCTAAAAGCCGCAATCATCATTGCGCCATTGCTTCCGAAGGTCCCCTGGCGGTTCATGAAGAACCCGTCCCTTTGCGTAACGGGTGGGTCGATCCTTCATCTGATTTCCTGAAAAACCTCAATGATTTTTGGTGAGACGTAGACTGGATCGAGTTTCATCTCAGGATCCACCTCAAGGGCTTTCCGGAATGCGTCCTTTGCCTTGTTGCGCTCATTGAGGGCCACATAGGCGTATGCAAGAAAGCGGTGAGCCCTGGAAATGTTTTCATTCCCCCTCAAACCCAGGGCTATCGCCTTTTGGAGATTCTCGACCGCCCCCAGATAGTCGCCTGTGAAATACCCGGTCACACCCTTTTCTAAGAAAGCCTCTCCCTTGCTCGTGCTCGGTACCGGCTTGGGTTCGGCGGGGGGCTGAGGTCGATTCCCCTTCCTGACGATTCTGAGATCGGAGATGGGCAAAATCAATCGGGTCCCAGGGTCCATATTGCGAGGATCCCTGATGTTGTTGTACTGTGCAATTAGCCGTGAGGCGCTGGTGTCGCCATAGTATTTCTTGGCAATACCAGAGAGAGATTCCCCCTTTTTCACCGTGTGGAGGATCTCGACGGGAATAATGAGGGTCGTTCCTGGTGAGAGGGATTTGGGATCCTTGATTCGATTGATTTCTGCCAGGCCCCGAGATTTCTCCGTGTCATTGAGGTATCTTTTCGCGATGAGGGCAAGGGTGTCCCCTCTTCGCACGCGGTGCATCTTGACTGCGGGGATGACAATCCTTCGACCTGGGTTGATGGCACGGGGGTCGCGGATTCCATTGTACTCAATAAGGAAGATGGCCTTGGCAGGATCGCCATAGTAATGTCTGGCCACAATGGCGAGATTCTCTCCCCTTTTCAGGGTGTGGTAGATCGCCGCCTGGCACGGAGTCGCCAGGGTCAAAAGCAAGGCGATCATAACCGTGGTTTTTCCCATCGCCGCTGACCTAATCGGTTTCATGATCCCATTTCTACAAAAATCAGGCGCTCTTCTCTCGGGCTCAAGTCGATTTCCATGGTTTTGGAGCCGAATTTGGAGTGGGTAAAGCGGAGGCGATGTCTCCCAGGGACGAGCACAATAGGGTCGGCCGTGGGGGTTGTGGCCACATATTTGCCGTCAATGTGGATTCTGGCCCACGGGTAGACCACTACCCTCAGGCGGCTGTAGTCTCCGATCTTGTAAAGGAGAACCTTCCTCTGAATCTGAAGGAGCCACGCTTCAGGGTGAATAATGCCACGGCGCTTCAGGTGGCCATAGGTGAAGACAACAGCCACTACCGCCGCCAAGACTGCAGCCCATTTCCATCTTCTCAAAAGAATGGAAGGCCTCTTTGGGATCGTCTGTTCCTCGCCGAACACGCTCGTGACAAACTGGGAGAGTACCTGGACTCTCCTGTTGCTTGTCTTGGGAAGCAGCCTCTCCAGGGCAATTCTCAGGTCCTCCATGCTTTGAAATCTTCGACGAGGGTTCTTTCTCATGCATCGCAGGATAATCCATTGGAGACGCCACGGGACATCGCCGTTGATCAACTTGGGCCATTTCGGTCGTTTTTCGAGGATTTTGGTAACCACCCCCTCATCGTCGTCGGCCGCGAATGGACGGATCCCCGTCACCAGTTCGTATAGAACGATGCCAAGAGAGAAGATGTCAGAGGTCTGATTTGGCCGCTGGCCCTTGATCTGTTCTGGCGACATGTAAGCAGGCGTCCCAATGGCGAAACCCTTCTGGGTCAGCGTTGGCTCCTGAGGCGTGTAGGCAATTCCGTAATCTGTCAGCTTCACTTCTCCCTGACGAGTAATGAAGATATTGCTCGGTTTGACGTCCCTGTGAATGATTTCCCGCTGGTGAGAATAGTGGAGAGCATCAGCTACCCGAGCCACAATCATCACGGCAGCTGAGATCGGCAGACGACCGATTGACTCGATGATTTCATCCAGGGTCTTTCCCTCCAGGTACTCCATGACCAGGTAATGAGATTTTTGGTCTTTCCAGAAATCATAGATATTGACAATTCCCTCGTGGGTGAGAGAGGCAGAGGCCTTGGCCTCCCTCCTGAAACGTTCGACCATCTCATCGTCCCGGACGAGAGAGGGCATCAGTTCCTTGATCGCCACTTGTCTTTCCAAGGACTTCTGAATGCCCAGGTAAACCGTCGCCATCCCTCCTTTCCCCAGTTCTCTGATGATCTTATAGTTTGCGATTTTCTTTCTCATGCTCTTCTGGCCAGATAGATGACTTTTGTGCCCCTTTTTCGTGTCGTGACGGGTCACTTCGTGTGCAAATTCTGTTCCTGAAACCTCGAGAGTTGGAAAGAATCAGGGAATTCCCGTCAGGTTAGCACGATCTTTCCGTTGATGTCAATGAAAGGCAGGAGTCAGGGGTCAGGACAAAAAACGAGGAGACAGAAGTCAGGAGCCAGGAGTCAGAATAGAAAGTCAGGAGTCAGAAGTCAGGATAGGAAATCAGGGGTGGGCAGTCAGAGAAAATTGGCGATGGGCGTCAAGGAGCTGACCCATCAGTTGGTCTGTGTCGGTTGACCTTATATCCATAAAGCGGATTTGAAAATGAGGCTATTCCTCCAGGGGGGCGTGAGTGGTATTCATGAAGCGATATTCATTCTGGCCGGTTTTCTGAACCCCTCAGCTCTGCCCCCTATTTAGTCGTGACTGAAAAACGCATCCTTCGCTCTCTGTACAGAGTTTTTGACCCGTTCTAAGGCTCGGTCGTTCGATCTTCCGAACTCGGCCTGGCGGCCTCAGACAGCGGAATCTCGCCCCTTCGGGGACACTCTCCTTCGGCAAGCTCAGGACAGGCT
>CAYGBW010000174.1:0-46168 GCA_964348185.1 uncultured Thermodesulfobacteriota bacterium
GACGAGGGAAAAAGCCTTGAGCATATTCCAGGCGTCTCGCCAGATCTCCAGTCTCGATTGCACGTTTGAATCCTGGAGCAGATGGCCAAAGGTCTTCACCTCGATCTGAAGAGGCACGAACCCCAACCAGAAAACGAAAAGGACCGCAAAGAATCCCGTCATCAGCGCGACCCCTACCATCCAACGCCACCCGCCTCTGACCGACAGGGTCGCCATCAAGAAGATCATCGAACCGGTCAAAGCGAAAATACCTCCTCGGGAGAGGGAAAGGAAAAGTCCTGAGACCATAAGCATCAGGGCCAAGAGGAGAAAAAGCGCCCGGTGCAGGTTCCGATCATCGAGACGTCCCAAACAACCGCTCAAGCCCCCTCGTTCGTTCCATTTTATCCGCTCGATCTCCCGGATGATCAGGGCCACGGCAAGGGGAATGATGAGGGCCATGTATCCGGCAAAGTGGTTCGGATTGACATAAGAGCCAAAGAACGTCTGATCGCTCTTGAAAAGGGGCTCCCACAGACCGTATATCTTCTCAACTCCGAAAAACCGTTGAACCATGCCGACCACAGAGAGCAGACTTGCCGTTACGACCATGAGGTAGAGGAGGCGGAGGAGTTTCCACCGATGATCGACCCAGAGAAGAATCAAGAAAAAAACGCTGCCGTAGGCGAGGATTTTCAAGAGTTCCACTGTTGTGGCGTGGCGATAGACCGATAGGCTCCGCCAGTCATGAAGGGGTCCCCAGGATGACGTCCCGCCTGGGCGAGCTTCTTCCATGGGTTCCCTGAGTACAGGGTCCCCGTTTCCCCCTAACCCCAAAGCCATGCCCCCTCTTCCTTCACCCATGCTCTGGCCCCTGAAAACCGATCCCTGACTGCTATCGTCACTGCCGTATCCGTCCAGGGTTTCGCAGTAAAGGGCATAGGTCTGGGGTGAGATCGCCCTGACCATGGCTGGGGGCATGGGCACCATCTGAAAGAGGATCAGGCCAGCAAAGACGCCAAAGGGGAGGGAGAAGGGAAACTTGAGCCTTCGGGTTCCGGGGCGTGACTCATCGGCCTCTGGCCTTCGCCCTATCAGCCAGACGATCAGCAGAGCGAAGGACACCAGTTCCAGGATACTGTAAGCCCATGGATAGACCGCCCCAAACGCCAGGGGTGGAAAGACGATCAGAACGCAGAGGCCGTATCCCACAAAAGAGGAAAACCGTTGATCCAAATGAACCCTCCAGTGATGAAAAGCCTCACTCCTGAGATGGCAAGATGCGTACCAGGCATGTCGTCGTTCATGGAGATGAGGGAAGGCCCTTTTTGGCCTGGGGAGGCTTAAAAAAACTGGAGGTCCTCATAAATGGGGAGAATTCAGCCGCGGGGTGGGCTCCCGGATATCGTCAAAAAAATGTCGGTAATCCGTTTGCTTGATGTCTGGAAACTGGAATGAACGATTTTCTCCCCCTCCCCTGACCCCTCCCACCCGGGGAGGGGGAACGTGCTGAATGCCTGGACTATTTTGAGCCTGTTCGAACAGAAATTCTTCAATTTAGGAACAGAGCCTTTAAAAACGACGCACAGGTTTTGTAGGATAGGAGTGAACGGATTAAGTCGACAGAAAGGTCCAAGGAGGTAGGAAATGGGCATCCCACTGACGATCTTTTACGATTATCTGTGACCCTACGCCTACCGGGTGGTCACCTGGTTGGAGAGCATCAAGGAAGAGGTCGCAGGGGGGCTTTCCATTGAATGGAAGGCCTTCTCACTGGATCAGCAGAATAGCGAGGAGGGTCCGGATTTCATGATGTGGGAACACCGGGATTATCCCAGCAGAGGCGTGGCGGCACTGGTGGCGGCAAAAGCCGCAAAAAACCAGGGGGAGACATCATTTTTCAGATTTCATCTCGCCGCCTTTAAGGCCAGGCATGATGAAGGCAAGGACATAGCAGACCGTGAGGTGCTGATCGACATCGCCCGATCTGCTGGCCTCGATGTGGCGCGGTTCGAACACGATTTGGACAGGGAGGAAACCTGGCAGGCCATGGGGGAGGACCACAGAGAATCCAAGGAAAGACACCATGTCTTCGGAGTTCCTACCCTGGTCTGGGGAGAAGGGCAAGCGGTCTTTGTCAAACTCGAATCGATTCCAGAGTCGAGAGAAGAGAGAATTTCCCTGTTTGACTTGATTTTCGACATGGGAGCCAAAAGGCCCTATCTTTTCGAACTGAAGCGGCCCTGACCGTTCGAATTGTTCGATCCCCTCGCTTGTTCGAGCGGCTTCGCCGGTGTTCAAAGCGTTTGATTGTTCTAAAATGAATTTACCCGTTAAACGAATCGAATGACTTGAACGATTTGAACGTCTTGGGGTGATACCAGCGTGCGAGACGGGAGGGTGAGACACCCAGGTAGTAAGCCAAAGGTATGGTGTAGTTGATCAGGGTCGCCCGGAGGATCCCGATTTCCTCCCATCGACGAGCTGACGTCAGGATACCGACGGGCGCTGTTACAATGCGACCCTGCCGACGGAGCCGTCGAACCAGTTCAATGTCCTCCATGATGGGCATATTCGGAAATCCACCCATGTCCCAGAAGAGTGCCGCACTCAGGAAGATTGCCTGGTCCCCGTAGGGTAGCTGCAAGCGCCGAGATCTCAGGTTGACCAATCTCTCCATGATTCGAAGGCCGACAAGGTCCCCGTCGACACTGAGCTCAAAAGCTCCCGCCACCGTGCCAGGCCGGGCCAGGGTCTGGCGAACATAATCGTCAAACCCTCTGGGCAGGCGGGTGTCGCCGTGCAGGAAGAGGAGGACTTCTCCCTCTGCTACAGCGGCGCCGGCATTCATCTGTCTGGCCCGTCCCGGGGGAGAGGCGATCACCGTTGCCCCACAGGACCGTGCCACCTTCACGGTCTTGTCCTGGCTACCCCCGTCAACGACGATCACTTCCACATCCGAGGCTCCGTGCGTGCTCGCCAGGGTCTCGGCAATTTCGTCCGCCTCGTTGAGCGTGGGGATAATAACAGAAATGCGTGGAAAAGGAGAGGATGTCAGTTCGCCCTTGCCCATCGGATTTCTGGCCCTAATGGGGTAATGCTTTCTCGTCGAGGAGCCACAGGGTCCTGCCCTCCGGGCGAACCCTGGCTGCCGGGTACAATCGGCTCGCCGTCTCCGGGTCATTCATGATCAAATCGATCACCTCCCCCTTCCCGGCCCCAGACACGAGGAAGAGAACGCACCGGGCCTTGTTGATCACCGGCAGGGTCAGGGTGACTCGAGGGACGGAAGGAGAGCCACGGGGGTTGCTGACCGAGGCGACCCAGCGCTCTTGTTCTTCCAGAACCCGGTCACCTGGGAACAGGGAGGCTGTGTGGCCATCTGCTCCGATGCCCAGCACGATAAGGTCAAAGGGGGGAAAGTCCTTCCCTTCGCCCAGGGAGCCTCCTTTGCCTTCGGGTCTGAAGGACTCACGAAGGATCTTTTCATAGGCTATCGCGGCTTCCTCTGGAGAGGCCGTCTCGGCCGGCACGGGATGAACGTTTTGGGAGGGCACGGGCACCCTGGCAATGAATGCACGACGGGCCATCCCGAAGTTACTGTCCGGGTGATCCAGCGGGACACAGCGTTCATCCCCCCAAAAAAGGTGGACGTGCGGCCAGGGCATCCTGGCGTCGAAAGGCGGTTGGGCCAGCAGGTTGTAAAGCGGTTTTGGGGTGTTGCCTCCTGCGAGAGCCACGTTGACCATGCCTCGCTCCCTCACAGATTTTTCGGCGAGGGTGCAGACAAACTCGGCAGCCCCGAGGCTGAGGGCCTCCAGGTTTGGATAACGCCATACCTCTCGCTTCATGATTACCGTATTCCCGTTTCCCAACTTCAAGCATATGAAAACTTCACAACCCTGTCAGGATGGATCAGCAAGGAGCCCTGCACGGCTAGCCTTGGAATCAGGACCTGAACTCAGGTCACAATCGCCCCTCCTCAGGTAAAGCCCGTCCCTGCCGTACACGCATAGCAGTGATCTGAAACAGCAACCGGGGTTCCCGGTTTGGGAGGGCCCGCCATCTCAGAGACGTGGATCTTCCGCCCATCGAGGGGAAGTCCTTCGGCCAGGTTGAAATCACAATCGTAGAGGTATCCATCCCATGAAACGGAAACCAGGGTGCGGCACATGAGCCCTTCGAGGGCCTGAGGATTGAACTGTGAGGCGAGCTTCTCCAGATACCTTTCAAAATTGCCGGAACCCTTGAGCCACGACCGAAACCTTCCCAGGGGAACATTGGCAAAGGTAAAGAGATGGTTGAAGACAATTCCCCACCCTCTCTCCAGTCCCAGGCGGAATCTCTCTTCAGTCTCACCCTGAGGAGCTGGGAGAAAAGCACCGGTCGGGTTGGACACCAAATTGAGTTCCAGCCCCGAATCCTCCCGCCCATAACCCAGGGAATTAAGCTTCTTCAGGACGGCAATCGATTCTTCGAATGTCCCCGAGCCCCGCTGGGAATCTGTCTGGGATAAGTCAAGACAGGGAAAGGATGCAATAACGACGACCCGATGCCTCTTGCAGAACTCCATGAGGAATTCCCTTGTGGTGTCGTGTAAGGCGGTAAGGTTGGAGCGGAGCATGATTCTTGGAATGACAGGCGCGAGCTTTTCGATCAGGTGGACGAGATGGGGATTGAATTCTGGTGCTCCACCGGTGAGGTCTGCGACCTCGAAATCACACCTGCGAGCGAAGGCCAACACTTCCTCCACGGTCTCTCCATCCATGACTTCCTTGCGGTCGGGTCTCGCAGCCAGATGGCAATGTCGGCACTCCTGATTGCAGAGCAAGCCCACATTGATCTGCAGGATCTTGGCTTCCTTTCGAACAAGCTGGAACCCTCTTTGGCTCAGGCACAGGGCAAAAGGCTCAACGCTGCTCGGGTTCTCCGCCAGAAATTCGACTGATTTCGAGGGTGACTGCACGGTAGACATGCTTTTGGTCCTCGATTCTCTTTACATTGACAATCTCTCGGCAATCTTGCGCATCTGAATGCCGTGGATGAGAGAGGCCCCACCTCGAATGGCCGTCGCCACGTGGACAGCCTCCGTCATCTCACTCAGACTCGAACCCTTTCCCAGGCACGCCTCAGTGTAGGCATCAATACAGTAGGGGCACTGGATCGCGTGAGCAACGGCCAGGGCGATCAGCGATTTCTCCCTCTCCGTAAGGGCTCCCTCCTCAAATACAGCGGTGTAGTAATCGAAGAATCTTTTGGCTAACCCGGGAGCCTCTTTCCCGATCTCCTCGAACTTTGGAAGATCGTGCGGCTCGTAGTAAGATTCCATAATCACACCCCTTTTCTTGGGAATTCAAGCTTCCTTCGGTCTTTTGGCAAGAAACTGACTCAGCTCCTCCGGGGGCAGGGGCCCCCAACTCCCAGAGGCATAAAATCGGAGCCCTTCTCCGGGTTCAGGGGACTGTTCGCACCGCTCCAGGATAGGCGTCATAAAAGACCAACAGAGCTCCACCGCGTCCTGCCGCCAGAAGAGCATGTGATTGCCCTGGATACAATCGAGCAGGCATTTTTCGTAAGCATCGAGGCGCGGGCCTCCATAGTTTTGATGATAGTCAAAGTCCATCGTTACCGATCGGAGGCAGAATGTGGCCCCCGGATTCTTGGTTTGAAAGGTGAGCCTTATCCTCTCGTCGGGTTGAATACCCAAGGTCAATCGGTTGACCGCGATGTGTTCACCCAGTACGGGACGGAACATGGAATGGGGGACCCTCTTGAACTGAATGACAATTTCCGTCAGCTTCGTGGCCAGCCTTTTGCCGGATATCAGATAAAAAGGAACCCCCTGCCAGCGCCAGTTGTCCAAATGAACCCTCATCAGCCCGTAGGTCGGGGTGACAGAACCGGGATTCACCCCAGGTTCATCCCGGTAGCCAGGGGTCTCCCTTCCGTCAATTTCCCCGGGGCCATACTGCCCCAACACAAGATTTTCATCCATTTGGTCAGCGGAAAGAGGCCTGAGAGCCTGAAAGACCTCCAGTTTCTCGTCTCGGACCCGTTCTGCCTCGAAAACAGAGGGGGGGTCCATGGCCGTTAGAGCGAGGAGCTGCATCATATGGTTTTGAAACATATCCCTCAAAACACCGGCTTCCTCGTAGTACCCGGCCCGGTGTTCAACACCCAGGGTTTCTGTCGCGGTTATCTCCACCCGATCGATATACGATCTGTTCCAAAGGGGCTCAAAAATGGCATTTCCAAAACGAAACACCAATAGATTTTGAACGGTTTCCTTGGCAAGATAATGATCAATCCGGTAGATTTGGTATTCTCGAAAGCTCTTGTGTAGGCTTCGATTGAGATCAATCGCTGTTTTCAGATCCCTGCCGAAGGGCTTTTCGATGACAAGGCGGGACCACCCGTTTCCATTTTCTCCTTCGATCGAGAGACCTGCTTCCCCCAGCATCCCGGCCACGGTCTGATAGAGCGATGGAGGAAGAGCCAGATAGAAAACCCGGTTCTTCCGTGTCTGATGCTTTTCATCAATTTTCCGCAGCACAGCAGCCAAATCCTGATAAGATGCCGGTGAATCATACGTAACACGTTGGTAATACAACGTCCGTGCAAATTCCGACCATTTTGAAGTGTCCGTGGCACCGGCTTCTTTGACCGCCCCCTCCATTCTGTCTTGAAAATCCTGTCGCGACCAGTCCCTGCGGCTGCAACCCACGATGGCAAAACGAGCTGGCAGGCCGTGATTCAGATAGAGGTTGTAAAGGGAGGGAACGAGTTTTCTTGCCGTCAAATCTCCGGAGGCTCCGAAGATGACAACCGTGCAGGGATCGGTCGGTTGGTCAATCACACAGGCATCAGCCGGGATGCCAAGGTCGGGAGCGTAGCTCTCAACAATTGTCTTTTCCTCTTGATTCTTGCTCTTAACCCCGTAATCCATGCGCAACCCTTCCCGTGCTTCTGAAAAGGAGGCAAATACTCCTCGACAGAGCGTAAATTTCCCCTTGCCGTCAGATGGGTCACTTCCCTTTCGACTTTGGCTCGTTGCAGCAACTCTTTGAGGGAGACGTCCTTCCATTGACCGTGATTGGCGAAAAAATCCCGACAAATCGGCAGAACGTTCCTCTCAATCGACGGCAGGTCAAGGAGTTGAGAATAGGTCAGGCTCAAAGGCCTTCTCACACGGCGCCCCACCTTCAACCTCCACGCATCGAGAATCACCTCGTGGCCCGTCAACCCCATGGTACCATAATTTTCCAGAGGGGTCATTTTGAGATTCCTTGTGCCCAGATCTGCCGGATTTGCCCTGATCAGACGCTCTCTTTCCGTGTCTTTGGGTAGGACCACTCTGGCGCTTCTTGCCCAGACCCATCGAATCCCAACCAACAGAGAATGGAAGAAGAGGTAGAGTCCCGCAAGTCCTCCCCCGATCAATCTGATGAAGTCTCTCCGTGTTTCCATGCCCTCTGCTCCGTCACTCTACCCTGAAGGTATTGTTGATAATCGGCTCTTGGGTTTTCTGCATTTTCCTCAAGAAACCGTCTACCCTCCTGATTGTATAGGAAGGAAACGACAAACTTCAATCTATCCGTAGAGGCAAGCCCCGAGGCAGAGCCTGGCCCCCCCTTACTGTTCACCGCATGCCCTGCCTCTCAGATGGAAGAAGAACTTCAGGCCCTTTCTCACCTTTTCGGAGAATATCTTCTCAGAGAGAAAGGTCCCCGCAACCTTCTTGCTGATCTCCCCAAGGGTTGGGTAGGGATGAACGGCAGCTGCCAGGGTTGAAAGCTTGACCCTCCCATTCATCACGGCCACCCACTCGCTGACCAAGTCTCCTGCCCGTGGCCCCAAGATCTGAATGCCAATGGGTTTTTCTTTTTCATCCAGGAGCATCTTGATCTTTCCAACCTTCTCGCCCTCGGCAAGGCTTCGATCGTTGTCTTGGAACTCCTCCTTCCAGACGGAGTAACCAATCTCGGCAGCCTTTGCCATCTTTTCGTTCATCCCGATGCTGGCAAGCTCGGGGTCTGTATAGGTACACCAGGGGAGAAAGGTGTAATCAGCCTTTCTGGGGAGATGAAAAATCGCATTGCTGACCACAATCCCTCCCTCATATCCGGCCGCATGGGTGAACAGGTGAGTCCCCGTGACATCTCCTGCCCCATAGATGTGGCTTTGGCTCGTTCGTAGCCTCGGGTCCAGCTTGAGGCCTTTCCGATCAAAGGCGACGCCGGTTTCTTCCAGTCCCAAACCTCCCAGGTTCGGCTCTCTACCCATGGCGACCAGAATGGTCTCTGCCCTGAGGCTAATCGTCTCCCTCTCACCCGTCTGAATCCGCACTTCTCTCTCGCTTCCCAAGTCCTGGGTCCTGACAACAGAAGCGTTGAGATAGAATTCTACGCCTTCACGGCTCAACACATCCCTCACTTGGTCTGCCATGTCTTTGTCTTCTCTACTCAGAATCTGATTACTCCGTTGGACCACGAAAACCTTTGTTCCCAGGCGGCAGAAAGCCTGCGCCATCTCGGTGGCAATGGGGCCAGCCCCGAGAATGACCATAGATTTTGGCAATCTGTCGAGAGAAAAGATGTCCTTGTTGGTGATAAACGGCGTCTGGGCTAACCCCTCAATAGGCGGAATGGACGGCGACGACCCCGTGGCGATGACCCATGTCTTTGCCGAATGAGTTTCCCCATTCAACCGGATCGTATGCTCATCGATGAAAGCTGCCGTCCCGAACTCCACCCGAGCGCCGAGTTGGCAGAATCTCTCCTCAGAGTCGTGCTTTTGTATGACCCTGATGACCGATTGAATTCTTTTGGTCACCTCTCGAAAATCCACAGGCTTGAGGTCAGCCGATGGCAAACCGAATCGCTCGGGATTTTTCATGAGATGGTAAACATGGGCGGTTCGAATCAGCGTTTTGCTCGGAACACATCCAAAATGGAGGCAGTCCCCCCCGAGTTCCGCTTCCCTCTCAACGAGGAGGGTCTTTGCGCCAAGCTGCGCCGACCCGGATGCAACGGTGAGGCCCGCCGAGCCCCCACCCAGAATGCCGATATCAAAATCGTACTTCGCCATGATGCTCCCCCCTGAAGCTTATTTTTTTGAGACTCAGACCCTTCTGACCCGTTCGGTTGTGTTGAGGAGAACGACCGATCTGGGGTCGTTCTCGTGCTTCTCTTGGCCACTCCTTCACGGGTTCTGCACGTGACCCTTGCTCTTGAAGGCCCAGGGCCGCAGATGACCCCAACCCCCTCGCTTTGCTTCTATCGACGGATACCGGTGTTTTTTCGATCAATGGAGCCCGGGTCAGGACGCTTCTAAACGCAGCCCCAAAAGGGTTGTGGCGAATCAGGTTCGGAAATCTCGGGGCGACGCCACCGGAGATACCCACACGGTCATTCGATCCCTGCACCGCCCGTGTGAGCATCTCATCTTCTCCTGATCCCTGACGAAGCAATCGGGCAACAGATAGCCACCCGTCGCAAATCCCGGATGCAATAGCCTCCCGCCGTCGACACAGAGCCTGGTTCCATTGATATCATCCGATTCAAGAGATCCTTCCACTGGCAAGGAATACGTCACGAAAAGGGTGCCCCGGAGTCAATCCTCCCCTCTGATCCTTTTTATGATTTTGGGAATCAGGAGGGAAAAGACAAAGAGACCCACGGAGAAAAAAACCTTGAAGGAGAGGAGCTCTCCCCAGTTTCCGCTAGCCCAAACCTCTTTAAGGGTCCCCACGAAGAAGGTGAAGATGAAGGTCCCCACGACGATACCCAGTCCGGTGCCAAAAAAATAGTCCCAGAATCGCACCTTGGTCAGCCCCATACCGAAGTTCATGGGCGTATAGGGGAAGTAAACAAGCCGAAGATACAGCACGGTAGCGAATCCGTTGCGTTCAATGGCATCATCGTATTTCTTGAGCCGATCGCCGATCAGGGAGGCGGCAAATTCCCTCCCCAGGGTTCGCCCGATCCAAAAAGCCGCACTCGCCCCTGCCGTGGCCCCGACCCACACATAGAGAAATCCCCAGTAGGCCCCGAAAATGGCAGCACCGAGGGCGGTCAGGAGCGTGCCCGGAACAAAAAGGCATACCCCCACCGTGTAGATCACCATGAAGACCAGAGGGGCCCACATGCCCACAACCTCTAGGAAACCACTCAGGGCTTCGGGTGTCAGAAAACCCTTGACCGGGGTGAAGCGGATTACATAGACGGCTACGACAATAAAGAGGAGAAGAATTGAGGCCTTTACCACGGCCTCTTTGCGACGTTTTGCTGGTTGTTGAATGACTTCTTCCATGATTCGATTCCTCCGGATTCAATTGAAAATGATCGGTATCCGTGAAGATTCTATCTCAAATCTCAATTGAGTCTCTGTCATCCTATGGGTTCTCTCCGTTGAGCAGATCAAGCATTTGTCCGATCTCTGTTGTCGGAAGCTTGCAACTGTAATTGAGGCAGACGTAGGCCGTGGCTTTGCCGTCGATGGTTGACTGAGACTTTACGTACTCAGCATAGCGAAGGATATCGGGGGATGCTTGCTCAGTGGGCCGGAGAATGACGACCTTGTTTGGCACGAATTCTCTCCTGAGGGCCCTCAACATGGCCCCTGTGTCCTTTGCCGTTGAGTCGCCGACGATCACCACCTCATAGGAAGGCCCAACCCCAAAGTCCACCGCGACCATCAATTGGGTAAAAGTCGATGGAGACTCGCTGACGACCCCAGAGAAGGCCCGCCCGATTCTCATCGCCTTTTCCTCAAAATGGGAAGTGGCCGTTATACGGCCCAGACGAAGCAGGTTGGACGCTGCCACTGAATTGCCGGAGGGGATGGCACCATCGTGGATCTCCTTCCGACGGACGAGGATTTTCTCCCCATCGTCAGCGCTAAAATAGAGCCCGCCCACCTGGTCATCCCAGAAATGGCTCAGCAACTCATTGTTGAGATCCAGGGCGGTCTTCAGATACCGGGTCTCGAAAGTGGCCTCGTGGAGCTCGATGAGGCCCCAGATCAGAAAGGCGTAGTCATCCGCATGGGCTGCCACCGCTGCCTCTCCGTCCCGATACCGATGGAGAAGCCTCCCCCCGGGGCTTCGCAGGTTCTCGAGGATGAAATCCACGGCACGCCCTGCGGCTTCTGCGTATCCGGGTTGATCAAAGGCGCTAGCCCCTTTTGCCAGGGCAGCGATCATCAACCCATTCCAGTCCGTCAGGATTTTGTCGTCTTTATGGGGATGAATGCGCCTCTCCCGTGAGGCAAAGAGCTTTTCTCTCGCCCCTTCCAGGCCCTTGCGAAAGGCCTGCTCGGACATCTCCAGGTCAGCGGCGATCTCGGCAGGCTCCTTGGCCAGATGCAGGATGTTTCTCCCTGTTCTCCTCCCCGTTCCCTCTTCGTTGAAGTTTCCCCCCTTCTCAATGCTGAAGGCCCGGATTGCCAGATCAGCCTCTCCGGTCGAGAGGACCTGCCGGACCTCCTCCTCTGTCCATAGGTAGAATTTCCCCTCTTCCCCTTCGCTGTCGGCGTCTTCCCCGGAGTAGAACCCCCCATTTGGCGCTGTCATATCACGGAGAACATAGGCAAATACCTCTTGTGCAGTTCTTCTGTACTCATCTGTTCCCGTGGCTTGGTAGGCCTCGGTGTAGGCCATTGCCACCATGGCCTGATCATAGAGCATCTTTTCAAAGTGCGGTACAAGCCACTTCTCATCGGTTGAATACCGAGCAAAGCCCAATCCCACCTGGTCATATATGCCACCTCGGCGCATGGCTTGAAGGGTTTTCTCCACCATCCAGAGGGCTTTTTCATCCCCTGTGCGCCTCCAGTATCGGAGAAGAAAGAACAGGTTGTGAGGGGTTGGAAACTTCGGGGCACGACCGAAGCCACCCTGTTTTTCGTCGAAACGCTGGACAAGCTGTTCAAATGCGAGCCTCAAGGTGGCTTCACCGGGTTCTTCGCCGGGTCCATGAAACGATACTTGCCCAAGGGCCGTTGTGATTTTATCCGCCGAATCCAAGGCCTCCTCCTGCCGTGTCGTCCAAACCTCTCTGATACGAACCACGAGGTCCACCATTCCAATTCGTCCAAAGCGGCTTTCCTTTGGGAAATAGGTTCCCCCAAAGAAGGGCTTCTTGTTCGGTGTCATGATGATGGTGAGGGGCCACCCTCCGCTTCCCGTCAACATCTGACAAACGGTCATGTAAATGCCGTCGATGTCGGGTCGCTCTTCCCGATCCACTTTGATGGAAACAAAGACGTCATTCATCAATCTGGCGACCTCGGGATCTTCAAATGATTCGTGCGCCATCACATGACACCAATGGCAGGTTGAATACCCAATGGACAGAAATATCGGTTTGTTCTCCCTCCGGGCCTTCTCAAACGCCTCGGGTCCCCAGGGATACCAGTCCACTGGATTCTCTGCGTGCTGGAGTAAATACGGGCTTTTTTCATGGATCAACCGATTGGTTTTTTTCTCAACCCCTGCACGCGCCAACAAATCCTGTGTTGATTCCATTCCTACCTCCTCGGATTCCTTTGCCCCTGTCTGTTGGGCGAAGAGAAGAAGGATGATCCCAATCCCTCCAATCACACGGGCCGGCACGCGCCCCCTCGGGGTCTTTTTCCATTCACCAGCGCTCCCCCACGCAATTGGCAGTCTCTAGGGTCCTGTGCCGCCGATCATCCCCGCCCTCATGACACAGGGAATGTCATCAGTCTCCTATTTCTCTTATTATATAAACTGTGGTTCGAGGGATGAAACCCTACCTGGGAGGCAAACCCGTGACGGAGCTACCCTATCTTTACCCATGGCGGAGGAGCTTGGCAGGCGGGTATTGGATATTCAAAAGGCAAAACAGGCGGAAGGTCTTCGCCTCAAAGGCGAAGGGTTTAGACCTGGCGAATGCAAAAACAAGACTGACCCGTGAGCCCATGACCGGGGCATTGACCGGCCCTTCGGGGGTACGATGAGTAAAGACCCTGAGGGGAGAGGGATCAAGGACCTGTTGCGCCCCTTGATCGCTCCCTTCAGCTCACTTCGATCTTCACGGCATCTTCCATGGGGTCCTTGAAAGGGACTTCTATTTTCAGGAGCCCAGATTCATATTTCGCCTTTGCCTTTTCCGGGTTCACGGGGCAGCAGAAAGAAAGAGCGCTCACATACTCGATATTCTCTCTGGGCGCGGACAGGTTGAAGCTATCCTCATGCATTCTGAGCCTGATGTCTTTTTTCTTGACCCCGGGAATGGAAACCTCAAGGGTCAGCTTTGAATGGTCATCATCCACGTATGCGCAAACATCGGGGGACACCTTGATTCTATCTTCGGCCATGTTCCATAACCTCCCAAAAATATCTGAATGGGCGCAACAGGTTGGTCCTTCTCTCAACTATAAGATATCGTAACAAACCGGTACAAAACGTGTCAAGAACCGGGTTGAGACGGATTCTCTGCTTTACATCCTCTCCCATGTTTTCAATAACCGATCTCCCTCGATGATCCACCCGCGAGCGGCCTCGTCAATGATGTTACCCTATTCGCAAAAACGCCGAAGAGGAGCGACCCCTCGAAACCGCTAACGATCAAACCTTCAACTCTTTTCGAAATAACTCGCCCAGACTCTTCAAATGCTTTTGCTCCTCCTTGGCAAGGGTATAGAAGACAGTCCTCGCCTCCTCTTTTTGACTCTTTTGGGCCATGCGGAGGTAGAGGTCAAGACCATCGGTTTCCAGGGACATGGCCAACTCAAAGGCTTTGCGAGGGTCTTGAATCCAATCGGGATGCTCGGCCAGAATCTGATCGGCGGGCTTCCCCCCCTCCAAGGTTTTGGCGACAATGCCCCTCTCAAAGGTTTCTCTTGTCATCCGTCCTTCTGTCAATCTCCTGTACTGCTCCCAGATGGTTTCTTTATGTCGAATTTCGGCCTGGCCCAACTGTTCAAAAAGGTCTCTCCGATCCCCCCCGGCCAACCCCTGGGCGAGGGTCAAATAGAATCGATGGGTTCCCTCCTCCAAGCCATAGGCAAGGGAGAGAGCCTCTTCAGGGGTTTCGTCCCCATCGATGAGAAAGATCCCCTGATCCACCTCTGCCCGGGAAACGAGACCATTCCAGGCATCGATTCCCCCTTTCATGGAGGTGGCATCAATTCCCCTGTTCGTTAGAAGATTTGCAGCCGACCGGCTGCGACCCCCCGCCTTTCAGTAGGCCAGAAGAGGTCTGCCTGGATCGATTTCGGAAAGCCGATCGGGAAGTTCGGAAAGGGGAATGAGAACTGCCCCAGGAATATGCCCCTCCTCATACTCCTCGGGTTCCCGGACGTCGAGCAGGGTGTAAGACCCGTCGGGTCTCTCTTCGAGCCATTTTTTGGACTCCTCGGCGTTCATCGTCTTCACGTGGGAAAGTAGATCTAAGAATCTCATGTTAGCTCCTCCCTCCAGAGTAAGGAATCCACGCCCAAAGGGCGTAGCTTTGATGTTCCGTTTAAAGGAAGTTACAACTGCCCTGCTTGATTCAGCTGGATGCTGGAGTAGTGGAGTGGTGGAGTACTGGAGAGTTGGAATTCAGGATTTCATTGGCCCATCTAGTGAAGCTCCCCCGCGCGAAGGCGAGCGGAGCTGAAGCCAAAAAACAATCGAGTATACGATATCCTTCTCTATCAAATTCGGATCTGCGATCCCAGTAATCCATTACTCCAACACTCCAATACTCCAACACTCCCAGCAGGTTTTACAGTCACAGCCAATCCGCCAAGGGCTGGACTGACCATCCTCTAAGGACGTGGCTTTATGAGTTCTTTAGCAAATCCGTCTCCCCTGAAACCTGAAATCGTTTCATAAAACGGGTATCGAGCTGGTTCTTTAGGGAAAAGGCCAGTTTTGCCTTCCAGACCCACGAGCCCCAAACCAGAAGGCCTGATCCATCCCCGAGGTTGAAAATCAAGAGATACCGTTTCTGAGGTTTGAAGGCCTTGAGTGGCTTTCCCTTTATCCGGGCCAAGATATTTTGAAATAGAATCGGCGCTTCGCGCACCGCATAGACACCCACCCGATCGAGAGGATTCCCCTTGATGGCGACACAGTCACCGCCTCCAAAGACATCAGGGGAACTCGTGCTCTGGAGGGAATCGTTCACGAGGAGGGCTCCATCCTCCGAGGTTTCCAGGCCCGAATTGATAAAGATCTTCTGAGGCACAATGCCGATCGTCAGAATGGCCACATCATATGGCACCGTTTGTCCCGATGTGGCACGGGCCAGTCCCTGCTCGAGGGTTGCCACGCGGAAATCGGGGAGGATCTGTATCCCGCGCTCCGTGAGGGACCGCTGGGCGAGAAGGCCTGCCTTTTCAGGGAAACTGGGCAAAACCCGATCCCTGGAGCTGGCCAGGGTAATCTCCGCATAGCCACCCTGATCCCGGCCGAGCCTCCAGATATTGCCAGCCAGTTCGACGCCCGCCGGACCCGCCCCAATGATGAGAACCTTGGGAATCCCCTTCTCCAACCCTTTAAGGATCACTTCTCGGGCCCATTCCACGTTCTCGATCGGCTTTATCGGGATCGCTGCCCTTTCCGCCCCTGGGATGCCGTCCAGGGGGACATAGCTTCCCACATTGAAAGAGGCCAAATCATAGGGTATGGTCTCTCCCCCTTGAAGGGTGAGTGTTTTGTTGGCTGAATCGAGGGAGGCCACTTTCCCCTCCACAAAGACGCCCCCACGGGATTCCACCATGTCCTTGATGTCGAACCTCACCCGCTCCGGGCTGTAGATTCGAGAAGCCATGCCCGGCCCCATGCCCGAATAATAGTGAAACCGATCCGGACCGACCAGCACGACCTCGACCCCCTCACGGACAAAACGATCCGCATTCTTGAGTGAAAGGAGGTGAACGTGTCCCCCCCCAACAAAGACCAACCGCCTTTTCGGACCATGCCCGGCCATGTATCCCTCCAAAAGTCATCATGGGGTCTCAGAAGTCTTCCCCCGTTCCCTCTGGGAGATGATACAGCCCCAAAAATCAGACTGTCAACGGTCTCTCATCCCTTCACAAGAATGGGAGAGGCCCCCCTTTGAGGTAGGCCAAAGCCTGGCAGGTGGCGATGAGTCTGTCATCCTCATCCGTCACGGCAATCGTGTATGTGGCCGTCTTCCGGGTCTGACCCACCTCCCTGGCTTCCGCCCGGAGGAGGGTTCCGGGGCTGGGAGCATTGATGTACGTAACGCTCACGTTGAGAGCCACGGCCACGGTGCCGTACGAATTGCAGGCTGTCTGAAAGGCCTCATCCAGAAGGGAATAGATAGCCCCCCCATGGGCCATGCTGAAGATGTTCTCCATGTCGGGGGTGAAACGCAACTCGACCCGGGAGTACCCCTTGCCAATCGCTTTGACCTCCATGCCGAGGAGACGGGCATACGGTTCCTGGCGAGTCCTCTCGATGAGCCTCTCATGAATCTCCTGATCTTCCATGGGTCCTCCTGTGCACCAGACGCACCCCTCTGGCCTGCAAGCCCTCCGTGCTAACCTCAGGATCGTAGATCCTCCGCCTCGGGGAGAAGGCGGCCTGGCGCCTCAAAAAACCTCGATTTCCTCTTCCCCGATCTCTCCGCTTCGCGCAATTCGAAAAGCCCTGACCTGGGGGGTCCGGTCCTTCAGGGATATGATAACGTACAAAACCTCTGTGAAGTAAGCCTTGTCGACGTCTTCGGAGGAGGGATAGCTTTCAGTATCAGGATGGGAATGATAGATGGCCAGAAGATCTAAACCGAGATCTTCCGTTTCTCTGAAGGCCAGAAGCTGCTGTTGGGGGTCTGCATGGTACGAAGTCCGACTCCTCAACTGATTCTCAAGAGGGTAGATTCTTGTGGTCAATCCGTCTCTTCCAGCGAGGAGTCCGCAGCATTCCTCTGGCCACGCTTTTTTTGCATGGTCGACCATTTCGTCAAAGATGGTCTGAGGAATTCCGATCATCACACCGTGCTCCCTCGAAGGTCTATTCGATTCAGGAGCCGCAACCCAGACCCTACCAGAACCAGACAATGGCGTCGAGATCCCGAATCTGGTTTCTCATCGGTTGAACTCGCATGTCTGGGCCGCAGTCCACGAGGAGTTTCTCCCCTGTAGTGAGAAAGAGGGCGGTCCGAAGCCGTTCTTCTCGCCTCATTCTCCAATCTTATCAGAGTATTCAAACCATGGGTATGTTGACAGAATACCTCTCAAATCTCATGGAGAAAAAGGGTTAACCGTAAAGAATCCACGCCCAAAGGACGTGACTTTGATTTCCCCCTCAAAGGGGGTTACAACTGCTCTGCTTGATTCGACTGGATGCTGGAGTAATGGAGTAGTGGAGCACTGGAGAGTTGTAATTCAGGATTTCATTGGCCCATCGAGTGAAGCTCCCCGCGCGAAGACGAGCGCAGCTGAAGCCAAAAAACAACTGAGCATACGATTTCCTTTTCTTTCAAATTCGATCTGCGATCTCAGTACTCCATTACTCCAACACTCCAATACTCCAACACTCCCAGTAGATTTTACAGTCACAGCCAATCCGCCAAGGGCTGGACTGACCATCCTCTAGGGACGTGGCTTTATGAGTTGTCGAGTAACCCCCTTCTCCCACCCACTGACTTCAAGAATCTCGGGTGAGTTGTCCCTTTCCCCAAGAGAAGTCTACACAACGGCCCCCCCTTTTGTCTACCTGGGAGAGATTTGAGAAAAGGGGCATTCTTGACAAGGGGACCTAAGAAAGGATAGCCTCGAGGGATGACCGATCACTGAAGGGGCGACGCTGACTCCGAAGCTTTGGGGGAGCCCACCTGGGTCATGACAAAAGGAGGGATGAAGATGGCAGAGATCGGAATCGTCACGGACGAGCGTTATCTTCTTCATGATATGGGCCAGCATCCTGAATCTCCGGACCGTCTCAGGGTCATTTACCAGACCCTCCAGGAGGAGGATATGGTGGGACGCTTTGTGGAAATCCCCCCCCGGGCAGCCACAAGGGAAGAGATTGAAGCCGTTCATGCACGCTCCTATGTGGATCTGGTGGCCGAGACAGCTGGAAAATCCTACGTTCCTCTGGACCCGGACACATCGACCTGCCCGGCCTCGTACGAGGCTGCCCTCTGGGCGGTTGGCGGGCTTTTGGAGGCGATCGACACGGTCGTTTCAGGAAAAATGGAAGGAGCCTTTGCCCTGGTGAGACCACCGGGGCATCATGCAGAAAAGGACAGGGCCATGGGCTTCTGTCTATTCAACAATGTCGCCATTGGGGCCAGGCACGCCCAAAAGCGACACGGGCTCTCTCGGATTCTCATCGTCGATTGGGACCTCCATCATGGAAACGGAACCCAGAACGCCTTTTATGAAGAGCGGGAGGTTCTCTTTTTCTCAACCCACCAGTATCCATTCTATCCGGGAACCGGGGCAGCCAATGAAGTTGGGTGGGGGGAAGGAGAGGGTTATACCGTGAATATCCCCCTCACCTCACCCTGCGGCGACGCTGAGTACGCCAATCTCTACACCCACATCCTCAAACCTCTCGCCCTGACATACGATCCTCAACTGGTCCTGGTCTCTGCGGGGTTTGATATCCACTACAGGGATCCTCTGGGGAGCATGCGGGTGACGGAGACCGGATTCGCCCGTCTGATGAACATCCTCAAGGATATTGCCCGGTCAACCTGTTCCGGTAAGGTTGTTGTGACCCTGGAGGGTGGGTACGACCTGACCGCTCTGCGTGAGTCGGTCAAAGCGGTCCTGCTGGAATTGAAAGCCCATGATGGCTGGGTGGATCGGGAGAAGCACCGGAAACAAGAGGAGGCCCATTACGCACGGATCGAGAGATTGATCGAAATGATCCAGAAGCTCCAGGGAAAATACTGGAAGTGTTTCTGATCCCCTGAGAAGAAGGGCCACGATGTGTTCCGAGTTCAGATGGTCTCGGTTCAGCCTGTACCCCTCTACCCGGCTTCCGATCAAAATCGATCGGGCCCGAAAACTCTTCATAGGGTAAGCTTTCGCCGCCCCTTTGACGTCCACGGCTTTCACTCAAGACCGGAGTTGACCTTTTCTTTCAGTCCCTTCCCGACCTTGAAAAAGGGGAGTTTCTTGGGGGGAACATCCACGATCTCACCCGTTTTTGGATTTCTCCCCCTATAGCCACCGTAGCTTCGAACAACGAAGCTTCCAAACCCCCTGATCTCGATTCTCTCCCCCCGGATCAGGGAATCCCTCATTCCATCAAAGATAGTGTCAACAATGACCTTGGCCACCTTTTGGGTGAGGTTCGTCTTCTCTGCCAGCTCAAGGGTCAACTCAGCCTTGTTCATGTTTACCTCCTCTCACCATTGATCCAGACTTTTCTTCATTGCTTCAAAGGTTCTTCCGGATGTATTCGATTGCGTTTCTAAAAAAAGCGACGCCTGCGCCCTCCTCTGGCAGCTCTTCTCGGGTCCATCGAGGGTGATTCGTCGAGTGGGTATATGCCTCGGGATGGGGCATCAAGGCCAGAAGTCTCCCCGTCTCATCACAGAGTCCTGCGACAGCTTCGACCGATCCATTGGGGTTCAAAGGATATTCCATGGTGGGCTCCCGAAAGTCTCGATCAGAATACTGAGCCACGACCAGCCCCCTCTGTTTCAATCGCTGCAACGTCTCATGATCGCCCGGTAGGAACTTCCCCTCCCCATGTCTCACAGGGAGATAGACGCCCGCAAGACCCTTAGTGAAAACGCAGGGACTCTTCTGATTGATTTTGAGGTAGACCCATCGATCCTCAAACCGGCCCGAATCGTTAAAGGTCAGTGTGACACGCTGGGTTTCATAATCCCCGTCAAACCCGGGAACCATACCCGTCTTGACCATCAGCTGGGCACCGTTGCACACTCCCAGAATCAATTTTCCCTGGCTGATAAATCGTAGGATCTGATCATAGAGTCTTTCACCCCTTCCCTTCACGCGAGTATAGCGGAGGCGATTCGCCCCTGCCCGAGCCGCCCCCAGGTCATCACCGTCGAGGAACCCTCCGGGTAGATTGAGGAATTGGTAGTCGTCGAGACCCTTTTGCCCATGGATCAGTTCACTCATATGGACGACATCGACCCCATCTGCGCCGGCCAGTCGGCAGGCGTGGGCCATCTCCCTCTCGCAATTGATTCCGTAACCTGTGATCACGATGCATCGAACGGATTTGCCCATCGGTTCAACAGACAGCCCGGTTACCCAGGTGTAATGCCTCATTGGGCCTTCAGTCCGACTTGCTCAAGCCGCTGAATGATCTTGGCAAACTCCCTTTCAAAACTCACCCGGTTCCGATGCGGGTTCCCTCCGAGAACCACCTCCTTGGGCTCGCCTTCCTCTCTCGCGATATGAACCCAGAGTCGACGGTGGGGAACAAAAAAGGCCATGATGCTACCGACAATGAGCAGGGCGCACCCAATCCATACCACCCACACCCCGGGGTCCTTGGCCACCTGAAGAACGGTGAACTCCTTGAGGACAACGTCTTTGAGGGTGAAGATAAAACGCCCCCCTCTCCTTTCATCGAAGTCGGGGGTGTTTTTGAACAACCAGATCCGCTGGGGCGTTTGTTCTTTCGGAAAGAGAACCAGTTGGACTCCCTCGCCCAAGGCGTGCACATCCGGAAAGTAACGGAGCAATTGGAAGGCCACCTGATCGCCAGGGACCCTCACTCGGTCTCCTTCGCGAATCCGGAACTCCTGAGCAGCATCGCCTCCCCGCTGCCTGACCTGGACGATGACCTCGGTCTCATTTCCGTAGGAAGACTGATAGAACTTCAGCCCCCTATGGGTCATGGGATGGTTGACCCGAACTTTCTCGTGACGGACCTCCCGGCCATTCTCCAGGATGGAAAGGCTGCTCGTGTATTCGCTCACGAATTTGTCGGGTCCAGGCGTGTCATAATACGAGATCTCAAAATCGTCACACCTGATCTGGTAGCCCAGAGGATAGGCCCTGTACTGCCCATTTTTTCGCACGAACATCTGGTCTACCGTGTCCCCCTCCCTGATCTGCACCACGCCTTTGAAGCCGAAGACCGACCCGATCATCCCCCCGACCAGAATGATGATGACACTCAGGTGGGCAACGTACACACCCAACCGTCCATACCTGCCCTTCTCGAAGTAGAGGAGGAGGCGCTGAGAGGATTCAATCCGCCTTGGATGACCGAAAAAGCGGTGAACGGCGCCTTGAATTTCTTCTGCCGCCCTCTTCCCCCCTTTCGGGACCTGGAAGATCCTCCTGAAGGGCTGAGCCTGAATCCTTGAGGGACTCAAATCGACTCTCTGACGGAAGATCTGTCGCCACACGGAAGGGAGTCGGTTGAGGGAACAGAAGACCAGATTGAGAACCAGTAGGGCGAGGATGGCCAGAAACCACCACGAATGGTACATATCAAAAAGACCAAAAAAATCAAGGACTTTTGTGAGTTTTGGGCCGTATTCGGCAAGGTACTGTTGGGGAGTCCCGTTCTGCAGGATAATGGTTCCCAGGACAGATGTGGCTGCCAGGAAAATCAAAAGAAAAACGGTCAGCCGCACGGAGGAGAAAATGTTCCAGACAACAGCGTTTAATCCGTTCGAAGCTCTGTTTTCCAAAATGGACCTCACAAAGAAAATGTCACCTGGAGATGTCATCCCGGTGATGAAAAGCCGTTGAAATTTTTAACATACCCCCATTTTGGTGTCAACCTAAAAAGACCGAATCTCCCCTCCTGATGAGACCTGAGTTTCCCTCACTCCTGACGGGACCACGACCTCGTCCCGGGTAAGGCATCTCCGCCTGGAACCTTGGGTTTCATCGATCTCAGGGGTTGTTCAGAAACACCGGAGGGGTCACACGTTTAGATTTTGGATTGGGGATTTTGGATTTTAGATTTTGGATTGGGGATTTTGGATTTTAGATTTTAGATTTTGGATTTTGGAATGAAAAAACGTTCAGACATCCGGGGCCGAATATTCAGTCTCCAACTCTAAGCAGAGCGCTCCTCATGGCCCGCTGGAGGGGGGCGATCCTCGAACGGAGGGAAGCGACACCCTCGACTCCAGCACCCATCGGACAGCCTGGCGCCCGACTCTGACCCCCCTCCTGTGGGCGGGGTTTGGCCTTTCAGAAGCAACGATCAGGTTACCAGACGGTGGTTTCGGCATATGAGAGCTTCTTTAGTATCATGGATGCACCAGAACCTTCATCGCCCCGTCTCTCCGCTCAACATACGTATCGAGCGCCTCGTTGACCTCCGCCAGGGGGAAGGTGTGGGTGATCAGCGGTTTGCCGGTGATTCGGCCCTGGGCCATCAAAGAGAGGGCCCGGTGTACATTCCTGCGTCCCTCCCCACGGATCGTGTACAGGTTGATCCCGTTCCGGACCGCTATGGTAATATCCGCCGTCACCGGTCCTTTGTAGAAAGCCAGGATCGAAATCTTGCCCCCCTTGCGGGTCATCTCCAGGGCCTGCTGGAGGGAGTCATCCCCCCCGGCAGCCTCAAGAACGAGATCTGCCCCCATTCCCTCTGTGAGTTCCAGAACCCTCTGGACAGGGTTTTCTTTCACCGCATTGACCACGTGGTCGGCACCAAGTTCCTTTCCCAGGTTGAGCCTTTCATCCCGGGTTCCGGTCAGGATCACCTTTCCCGCTCCAAGGGCTTTACAAACCTGGACGCTCATCAATCCGATCGGCCCCGGTCCGACCACGACGACCGTATCGCCCGGGATATAGCCCCCGGCCATATCGATCCCGTAGATGCTTGACCCTGCGGTTGTGACAATGGTTGACTCGTCAAAAGAGATGTTGTCCGGGAGCTTGGCGAGGGTGTTGACGTGATTGACGGCATATTCGGCAAATCCCCCGTTCGCGGTAAAGCCGTTGGCCCGATGCCCTTTCTTGAGGTTGCCATAGTTGAGGCATGCGGTGTATTCACCCATGATGCAGTTTCGGCATCGCATGCAACCCTTGTGGACCTCAACCGCAACCCTGTCGCCCACCTCAAACTCATCGACCGTTTCCCCTAGAGCCGCTATGGTCCCGGCGTATTCATGGCCAATAATGAACTCCCCAAAGGGAGGCTGATTCGGCAGACCGTGTGTGATGACCTTGATGTCCGTTCCACAGATTCCACAGGCTTCCACCTTGACGAGAATCTCGTCGGTGCCCGGGCTTGGAACCTCTCGCTCCTCCACCCTCACATCATTAAAGCCCCGGAGGATGGCGGCCTTCATTCTCTTTGGAATCTCCATACTGGACCTCCTTTCACACCCTATCGATCACGGTCAATTCGCAGCGTTCCTTGGGCCCCTTCCATCATGGACTTCCGAGACAAGGGACATTATGGGCCTCCGTGACGGGACCCTCAAGGCAAACCGAGATGTCCCCCCGCCCTTGGGATTGTCAGACAGTATGATCATCCTATAGGAACCTCTTTTTGCCTGTCAAGAAGAAAACCTCCCCCCCATTGCCTTGCTTGAAAACCCGCTTTGCCCATGAATTATTTGAGAGGAGACTAAAACCAAAACGGGCAGAGAGGGAACCTCCCGCCGGGGACACCCTCCAGGACAATTCTCCACCCTCCTTCCTCAGAATGGGGACAGCCGTCAGTGGAGGATATCCTTGAGGCGAACCTTAGGGGGTCTCTCGGGGAGAAGCCAGGAAGAGACGAACAGGTTCTTGACGTTCCACAGATCTGCAGGTAGATTATCATACCTTCAGACAGGAATCCTATCAGAACGAGGTACAGGATGGTGAAAAGGCAATTTGAAGGCGTATTCGCCCCGATTGTTACGCCTTTTGACGAAAAGGGAAACATCTCCTACGAGGATTTGAAGGAGAACATAGAGAAGCTCAATCCTTCGAACCTGAGGGGATATCTTGTCCTAGGTACCAATGGCGAGTATAAGAGCCTGTCCGAAACCGAGAGAATGGAAGTCCTGGAGACGGTCATCAGTGTGGCCGGGGAAGACAAGGTGGTCATGGCAGGTACGGGGCATGAGTCTACGGTGCAGTCGATCACAGAGACAAAAAAGGCGGCTGCAGCAGGGGCCCATTTTGCAAGCCTTCTCTGTCCCTCTTTTTTTGCTAAGAGAATGACCGATCAGGTCCTTCTGAAGCATTTCAGCCTGATTGCCGACGCATCTCCCATCCCGGTGCTTCTGTATAACAACCCCTCTGTTGCTGTGGTAACCTACAGTACCCAGCTCGTTGCTGAGATCTCGGTGCATCCCAAGGTTGTCGGCATGAAGGACAGCTCGAAGGGAAATTTTGCGTCTTATCTGCTGGCTGCAGCCCCCGGTTTCATCCTGATGGCTGGGTCGGCAAATTTCTTTCTCGAGGCCCTAATGATGGGAGGCACAGGAGGGGTCCTGTCCATTGCAAACTTCGCCCCGGATTTCTGCTGCAGGGTGTACGAGCTTTGGAAGGAGGGAAGGTTTGAGGAGGCAAGAACCGCACAGTATAACCTGATGGCACTGAACCAGAATATATCGGGTAAGAATGGTGTTGCGGGAGTGAAAGCGGCGATGAATCTCGCAGGTTTTGCCGGAGGCCTGCCCCGCCTTCCCCTTCTGCCCGTCAGTGCTTCAGAGGAAAAGATGATAAGGGAAGCTCTGATCGAGAGCGGCCTCATTCAGGGATGACCGTATTCGAGGGAACCTTCCTAAATTAGACGGGTTGAGGCGCCATGGGTAAGACCGTTCTGTTGATTGCAACCTTCGATACAAAAGAAGAGGAAGCGATTTTTCTCAAGAAGCGCATTGAAGCCCGAGGGGTAGGGGTGCTAACCCTGGATGCGGGGATTCTCTCTCGGCCCGGTGTACCTGTCGATATCGATCAGACCGAGGTAGCCAATCGAGGGGGGATTCCGCTCGAAGAGGTTTTGGCCACCGGTGACAAGGGAAAATGCATTTTGAATATGGTTCGGGGCGTGGTAAGCCTTACCAAGGAGCTCTATGATCAGCAGCGGTTTGACGGCATCATCGGCATCGGAGGCGGCCAGGGAACAAGTATCGGCTGCGCTGCCATGCGATCTCTACCCGCAGGGATCCCCCGGTTGATGGTATCGACCGTTGCTTCGGGGAGGGCTACCTTTGGCCCCTACGTTGGAACGAAAGACATCACCATGATGCATTCTGTGGCGGACCTGCAGGGCCTGAACTTCCTGACCAAGCGAATCCTGGAGAATGCTGCTGGCGCGATTTGCGGGATGATTCAAACCCCTGGCAGTGGCCCCCTCGAACCCGAAGGAATCCCGATTGCCATGTCCATGCTGGGCACCACAACGCCGGGAGCCCTTCGATGTAAACACAGGGTCGAACGTCACGGTTTCGAGGTGGTGACCTTCCATCAGAACGGAACAGGGGGAATCGCCATGGAGGATTTGATCCGGGACGGCGCCTTTCGGGGAGTCCTTGACCTGAATCTTCATGAGATTGGAGATCGCTTTGTCGGTGGACTGCACGGGGCCATTCGAGAAGACCGTTTGGAAGCGGCGGGTGCTCTCGGCCTCCCTCAGGTTGTGGTCCCGGGAAGTATTAACTACGTGGTCCTGGGCCCTCTTGAAAGCCTTTCGGAAGCCATGCGATCACGCAAGCTCATTGTCCATAACCCGGAGCTGACACTGGTCCGGTTGAGTCCCGTTGAACTTCAAAGGGTGGGGAAAATCGTGGCAGAGAAGCTCAACCAAGCAAAAGGACCAACCCGGGTATTCATTCCCCTGAGAGGATTCTCCTATCCCGACAGAGAGAATCTGCCTCACTGGGAACCCGAGGGAAACCAGGTCTTTATCGATTCCCTGAAGGCCAGTCTCGTTCCTTCCATACCCGTGACGGAACTGGACGCACACATCAATGATCCGGAATTTGTCGATCCCGTCGCTGAAACATTCCTATCCATGATGAAGGCGACGGAAGGATGAAAATTCGCTTGGGGAGAGATGTATGGACAACCGTTTGAAGGACAAAAACGCCATTGTTACCGGAGCGGCTCGGGGCCTGGGATTTGCCATTGCCAAAGCGCTGTATCGTGAGGGGGCCCGGGTCGCCATGGTCGACATTGATGAGCCGGCCGTGGTCGATAGCGCCCGACAACTGGATCCAGATCCGAACCGGGTCATGGGGAAGAGAGTGGATGTCACGGATAAGGCCCAGGTCCATGAGAGGGTGAGAGAAATGGGGAGCCTCTGGGGAGGGCTCCACATTCTGGTAAACAATGCAGGGGGCGCCCTCAATACACCACACCTCCTTGAAGAGATTGACGAGAAAGCCTGGAACCTGGTCGTCGATGTCAACCTGAAGGGAGCCTTTCTTTACTGCCAGGCGGTCATCCCGGAGATGGTGAAACAAGGAGGAGGGGCCATCGTGAACATCTCCGCCCTGGCGGCTCACTGGCGGGCATCCCTCGCAGGGGTTCAATACACGGCGGCCAAAGCCGGGGTTGAAGGGTTGACCAGGCAGCTCGCCTATGACTGGGGAAAGGCGGGGATTCGGGTCAATGGGGTTGCACCGACGGTGACCCTGACTGGGGATCGAGTTGAATCGCTCTGGAACTCGAAGAGCGAGGTTGAAAAAGAGAGAATTCTTTCGTCCATACCCTTGCGACGGTTAGCTACACCGGAAGAAGTTGCGTCAGTGGTTGTCTTTCTGGCGTCGGACGAGTCGAGCTATGTAACGGGCATCACGGTTGATGTGAATGGCGGTCGGTATCTTCGATAGGGGGCGTCCTGTGATCCTGGACAGGCCCGAAGGGAACCCCCGGCCAAGGGGAGAGGAGGGAGTTGGTCTTGATTTCGTTCAAACGGGTATTGCTGCCACAGCCCGTTGAACCCGAGGCAGCTTCGTTCATTGAAGGGGCGGGATACGAAACCGTGCTTTCTCCCGACCCAAGGCCAGAAACCGTGCTTCCCCTTTTGAAAGGGTGTCAGGGGTTGATTCTCAGAACTGGAATAGAGATGACCCGTGAATTGCTCTCCCATGCCGATGAATTGTGCATCATCTCCCGCACCGGCGGTGGGGTTGACAATGTCGATGTAGAGGCGGCAACGGAAAGACAAATCATTGTCACTTCCAACGTGGGGGTGAATACGATTTCCGTGGTGGAACACGCCCTGTCCATGATGCTGGCTCTATCCAAACGGCTTTTCCATATGGACAGAGCAATCCGTCACGGCAATTTCGCCATTCGCTACCAGAACCTGCCCAGGGACCTGAGAGAGAAAACCCTCGGATTGATGGGTTTCGGACGAATTGGCTCAGAACTCGCTCGTGTCTGTCATCAGATCTTTCGCATGGATATCATCGCGTTCGACCCCTTATTACCGGATGAAATCAAGTCGACCTACACCGATTGGGTCGAGTTCGTCGGAATGGAGGATCTATTCTCCAAAGCGGATGTCGTCTCGATTCACATCCCCTTGACCCCCGAGACCCAGAGGATCATCGGTGAACGGGAGTTGTCGTTGATGAAGGCAGAGGCGTATTTCATCAATACGTCCAGGGGGCCAGTCGTTGATGAATCCGCTCTCGTCCGGGCGCTCATGGAAAAGAGGATCGCAGGGGCGGGGCTTGACGTCTTTGATAAAGAACCCATCGGGGAGGATAACCCCCTTCTGACATTGGACAACGTCGTTCTCACCCCCCATACCGCGGCCCTCACCCGGGAATGTGTGATCCGCATGGCTGTGGAGGCGGCAAAGTGTGTCGTTGATCTTTTCAGCGGCATTGAACCTCAGAATGTGGCCAATCCCGCGGTATTGAACTCCGAAAGGTGGAGGCACCTTACTCCCCGGAAAGCCAGCTGATAGACCTTGCGGCAAAGGTGAGAGGACCTTTTTCCGTGACGGCTACCGGGCGTCGAAAGCGTGCTCCCCTCGCTCCTTGAGCAGCTGTTCCGGTCCCGGCGGCGCATAGACCACCACATAGGTGAGATCCTCATCAGAACCGACCTCGATCCGATGCAGCACATTCGCAGGCGCAAATACCGCCATTTCGGGGGCAATCTCAAAAGACCTGTCCTGGATGAACATCGTCCCCCTTCCAGAGAGGATATACCAGCAATGCTCAACATCGTGCTTGTGTGGTGACCCCTTTACCCCGGCATTCATCGTGTTGACTAACAGGGAGAAGTGTTTGGCACCGCTACTCTCCTCGTCGATAAGCACACGAAATGTCCCCCCGCCGCCGTGTAACACCCCGGTCACCGCATCCTTCAACGCCACTACAGGTTTCTTCTCCATCCCTGTGACCCCCCTGTTTCCTCTCCTGTGTATCGATTCCCCGAAGTCGAGTGAGGGATTCAGACTAACCCCTCTCGGAGTCGTACCAGGAAAAGAACCTCTCGGCACCCTTGCGCCCCTCCTCTAGCAGAAGGGTCTTCTCCTCCTCCGAGAGATCGAACTGGGTGGTCTTGATGTGACGGGTGTTGATGGCGATGGTCCGCGCCCAGTCTCTGGGCTTGACGTGGAACCGGTCGATTTGCGTCATCAGACAGTCCACCAGGGAGAGGGCGAAGTCTTTGAGGTTGTAAATCCCGTTAGAGAGGTGCCCCCCCGAGACCGTCTCCTTCACCTCTTCCTCCGTGAGGAGCTTCAGGCCGAGGGTCTTTGGATTGGGATCCCCATGCCGACCTTTCGGATCGCCCGGGCACTCGCCGTCAAAAACCCAGATGGGATAGTTGTCGAGGACCCCGCCGTCCACCAAGAGATCTCCCTGCCACTCAACTGCGGCAAAGAAGAGAGGGATACTCATGGAGATGCGAACCCCATCGCGGATAGGCATATGAGGATTCCGCTCCTTGGTGTAGTAGTGCGTCTCCCGGCGGTTGAGACAGGTCCCGGTGACGATGAGTTCCCTATCAAACGTCTCGAAGACCTCCCGGAAGGTCACATCCGGGTGCCCCACCTTTTTTGTGAGAAGGTCCCCGTACCACCGATGGAATTCCTTGCCCGCATAAAAGCCAAACTCGGTCATCAGCCGTTTCACATCACGAAAGATACCGAAGTCGTCATCCTTGAAGTCGTTGAAGTTCTTGGTCTTCAGCTCTTGCAGGAGATCATCCGATGAGTAGCCGCAGGCGAGGAGACCGGCCGTGATCGCTCCGGCCGAGCTGCCCGCCACCCGCTTCACCTCGGTCATGATCCCCTTCTCCTCCAGGACGCTGAGGGCCCCACAGAAGGCAAGACCCTTTACGCCTCCACCCTCGAACACCAGATTTTCAAAGGTATACGTCATTGCTGCTCCTTTCTACGCTTTGGGTGCTCACTCTCCCCGTGTAAGGGTCCAAGAAGGGCTGCTCGTAAAGAGGACTTAAGCCTGGGGTCTTCTCAGGGTCAGTGCCCCCGCGGTCCCTGTGAGAGAAACCACCATAGCCAGAAGAAAAGAGAGCGTAAACGATCCCTCATGATCGGCCAGAAATCCACCAATGTATGGTCCCAAAGCCTGGCCGATTCCGAAAAATAGCGTGATCAATCCGAGTCCAGCGGGAGCCAGGCTCGGTCCCACATAATCCCCTGCAGCGGCAGCCATGATGGTGGGTATAGCCCATGCCGTCAGGCCAAAGAAAACGACGGCGACATAGAAAGCTCCCGCGGAGCGGAACAGGGCAAATGTGCCGTAAGATATGGCTAGGGCCACATAGGCCAGGGCTGCTCCACCTTTTCTTCCGATAATATCGGAAATTCCTCCCCAGAGAAGGCCGCAGAAAATACTCAGGAACCCGAGGAAGGTAAAGAGACTCCCCGCCTCGCTATTTGTCCAGCCGATATCTTTGACCAGATAGGTGGCAAAGAAGGTAATGTAGATGACGTAAGAGAAACCAAACAGAAAGTAGACGAATCCCAGATGCCACACCGATCCGACTTTGTAGACCCTTTTCCATTCGAGGGTTTTAGCCGTTTCTCCCTCTGTTTGGGTTTCCGTTGCTCCCGAGCCGAGCTGCTTCAGCCCGAGGTCTTCCGGCCGGTTTCTGATAAAGCCGTATGCGACTCCTGAGAGAATGAGGACGATAGCTCCCAAATAATACCAACAATACCGCCAACCCTCAGCACCATAGGCCGCCAAAATGGGGGGAACGAGGACCCCCGACAGGGCGAAGCCGATGCCTATCCCAGCGGTTACGATACCCGTGGCAAGGCCTCTTTTCTTGGCGGAAAACCAAATCGAGCCAAGGGCCATGGCCGGGACGAATGCCCCCCCATTGCCGATACCTGTCAGGGTGCGCATGGCCAGAGCAAAACCGTAAGTCTTGGCCAGTCCTGTCAGGATCATCGTGATACCCATCAAGGCAAGAGAAAGGCTGATAACGATTCGCGGCCCGAAACGAACGGCTAAGAAACCACCAATGATGGAGAGGACCAGATAGCCAACAAAATTACCGGCCGCTAGATTTCCCACCTCCGTATAAGACAAGTTCAGGCTATCGATCATACTCGGATTGATCATGGAATAGGCAAATCGTCCGAATCCGTGGGCCCCGATGGTGGTCACCAATCCCACAATCGCGACAATCCACCCATAGTGGAGGGATCCCTTCGGGCTGTCTCCAAAAGGGGCGCCACGGCTGGAAAAGGGCTCCTTGAATGTTGACATCATCGGCAAGGCACCTAGACCCTTACGATTGGCAGGGATACGATGCGTATCCGGTCACATTGCCCCCTATTCTAGCAATCCCGATGAGAAAATCAACCCAAATCCTTCTGCCCCACCTCCACCTTGACATGTCCCGAGCGTTTGCGTTAATAAGCTGTAGACTTCTGCGCGGTGACTGTTGGGTGAGAGAAAAGGGTAGAGATATGAACCGGCTTGGCGTGTTTCTTCTTGTGACGGTCCTGTCCCTTTCTTGCCTGGGCTCGGGCCCTTCGGGGGGAGAAGATTCCTCCGTGGGAACCGTCCGGATGGTCCTCTTCTACTCGGGAAAATCCGAGCAGTCAACGGGCATCATCGAGGGCCTCCTGCCCGCCATGAGGGAAGTCTACAGGATTGAAGTCCGGTCCTACGACGTCGATGAATCGAGGAACTATGCGCTCCTCACAGCACTCGAAGAGGCGTATGGGAAAAAGTCGAGTGATCTCCCCGTGGTTTTTCTGGGAGAGGATATGATCGCCGGTGAGGAAGAAATATGGGAGCGGTTGGAACCCATGATCGCCAGGTATGAGACTCTCGGAGGCAGCGAATTTCCCCAATTCCCCGAAACGGGGGGAGAAGAGACTCAGGTGTTGGACCACCCGGTCTACATGGCTTATTTCTACCAGCGGGGGTGTGCGCAGTGTGACCGGGTCGGTTCCCTGGTCAGCCACCTCAGGGAAAAATATCGTGGCCTGGTGGTGAGAGAAATTGACATCGAGACAACAGAGGGAAAGATCCTCAACGAATCCCTGGGCGAACGGATGGCCGTTCCTGAGACGGAGCGGCTAACCGCGCCTTCGGTCTTTTTCCCTGAAGACGCTCTGTTGGGAGGGGAGATTACCTCATCCGCCCTGGAAGGCCTTATCGGAAAGTACGGGGCCTTACCCCAGATGGCCCCCCCTTGGCAAATCGTTGCGGAGGAAAAAGATCTCGCAGAGGGTCGTATCGTGAGAAGATTCAAGACCCTTGGACTCTCTGCGGTCGCGGCGGCTGGACTCATCGATGGGGTCAATCCCTGTGCCTTTGCCACCCTCATTTTCTTTGTTTCCTATCTCACCTTTGTCGGAAGGGAGCGTCGCGAGATTCTCCTTGTGGGCGTCGCTTTTTCCCTTTCCATATTTGTGACTTACTTTGTCATCGGCCTGGGATTCCTGCGGGTGTTCCAGTCCCTTTCCGTGATCCCCGTGGTGGGCCGTGTTGTCTATCTCGTCGCCATCTGCCTGGCCCTCCTCCTCGGGGGCTTCAGCCTCTATGACTACATCCTCTGCCTGAGGGGTCGCTCCACGGAAATGCTTCTCCAGATGCCCACCTTTCTGAAAAATCGAGTTCGCGCCGTCATCCGTAAAGAGGTCAGGGTGAATCGTTACATCCTCGCAGCCCTTGCCACGGGTTTTGCGGTCTCAATTCTGGAACTCACCTGTACGGGCCAGGTTTATCTCCCTACAATCCTGTTTGTCTCAAGGGCTCAGGAGTTCAGGGCGAACGCCATGGGGTATCTTGCCCTCTACAACATCCTGTTCATCGTTCCCCTGCTAGCCGTTTTTTCTCTGGTCTATTTTGGAACCGGGTCAGAGAGACTCTCCGCCTCATTCCAGCGGCATATGCCCACGGTGAAGCTTGCCACCGCTTTGGTCTTCTTCGTCCTAGCCGGCGTCCTATTCCTCAGCCTGTTCTGAGTCTTCCTATTCTAAACGTGACCTAAGTGTTGTTCGAATTACTCGCCGAGGAAAGTCTTCCGGACTTCTTCGTTGTCCAGTAACTGAGACGCAGGCCCTCCAAGGGAGATTCTTCCAATCGTGTAGACGTAACCCCTATCCGCAATTTCCAGAGCTTTTCTTGCGTTCTGCTCGACCAATAGAAGGGTAACGCCTTTTGTCCTGATTTCCAGAATCTTCCCATAGATCTCCTTGACAATATAGGGAGCCAATCCCAAAGAGGGCTCATCAAGGAGAAGAAGGACTGGCTTCGACATGAGGGATCGCCCAATCGAGAGCATTTGACGTTCCCCACCGGAAAGGGTGCTCGCCGGGTACTTTCGTCTCTCTTGAAGAATAGGAAACATCTCATAGACGATCTGGAGGTCCCGCAGCATCTGAGGATGTTCTTTTCTGAAAAAGGCCCCCATTTCAAGGTTTTCCTGTATGGTCAATTTCTTGAAAACACGCCCCCCCTCAGGGACATAAGAAATCCCCATTCGTGCGTGCACATAGGCCGGCCTTTTTTCAACCGCCAGTTCCTTGAATAGAATCCTTCCCTCCTTGGGTTTCAGCAGTCCACAAATCGTCTTGAGGGTCGTCGTTTTCCCTGCCCCGTTCGAGCCAATGATCGTCACAATGTCAGACTCTTTGACATCAAAAGTAATCCCGTCAAGGGCCTTCCGGTTTCCATAATAGACACTGATACTTTCGACACGAAGCATCGATTCACCGAACTAGTCACTTCCAAGATAGGCTTGGATGACCTCTTGGTCCTTCTTAACCGTTTCTGGGGGTCCCTCAGCGATTTTTTCACCATAATTCAGAACGTAGATCCAGTCTGAAATACCCATGACAACCCTCATGTCGTG
The DNA here is from genome assembly GCA_964348185.1 of uncultured Thermodesulfobacteriota bacterium. Lineage (GTDB taxonomy): Bacteria > Desulfobacterota > BSN033 > WVXP01 > WVXP01 > CAYGBW01. The sequence continues at coordinate 33,175 of CAYGBW010000174.1, forward strand.
TTCAACAAACAGGATCGTCTTGCCCTGCCCCTTCAGTTCATGAATCAGATTCTGCATCGATATCGTCATATCGAGAGACAATCCTGCCGTCGGCTCATCCAAGAGCAAGAGTTCTGGGTCTGTGGCCATCGCCCTCGCTATTTCCACGAGCTTCTGCTGACCAAAGCCTAGATTGACAGCGAGCTCATCCTGGTAGTCGGCGAGCCCAACTTGGCCGAGAAGTTCCAACGCCTTGTGGCGGTTTCGAGACGTCTCTTCTTTCACGCCTCGTGTCTTGACTAATCCCCCCCAGGGACTTTCTCCCTTTGGAGCCCTCAAAGCCACCGTGACATTGTCAAGGGCAGTTAGATTCGGAAAAATCCGCACCATCTGAAATGTTCGAACAATACCCCTTTGAGCGATTCGATGTGAAGGCGATCCGTCGATTCTCTCACCCTTGAACAGGATTTCGCCCATGGTCTTCGGTAAGTAACCGGTGATTAGATTGAAGACGGTCGTTTTGCCCGCACCGTTCGGCCCGATGAGTGCAGTGATCAAACCCGCTTTCACGCTGAATGAGAGTTCCTTGACCGCCTGGAGCCCTCCGAAGCGCTTACTGAGTCGTCTGGTCTCTAACAGAATCATCGCCACGTATATTCAGAGATCCCTGAAAAACTCGCTCTTCCCTGCTCAAACGGTTTATCCGGCGGTTTGAGTTGTCGGCTGTCAGGGGTCAGTTGCAACGGTGCATTCAAGACATCGACTTAGAATCCATGACCCTACCCCTTCCCGAACAGACCCTGCTTCCGTTTCAACAGAACGACGATGAGAAGCATGCTGAACATCAGCTGCCGCAAATGCGCTGCATAGAAGCTCGGAAGGCCAATGAAACGGAGAGCTTCAGGAATGAAGATCATGATGACTGCACCTGCAATAGGACCGACAATGGTTCCTATCCCTCCAAAAATCACCATCCCGAGAATGAGGAATGATTCATTGATGAGAAAGCTGGAAGGATCAATGAATGTCAGATAGTGAGCCAGGAGGACACCGGCAACGCCAGCAAAAGAAGTCGACACAAACATCGCAATAATCTTGAATAAGGCCACGTTCTTGCCAATGGCTGAGACGGCAATATGATCTTCACGTATTGCCATCAAAACCTTCCCAAATGGAGACCGAACCCAAGAGGTCGTAAAAGTGACAGTGAGAATGACAAAAAAGATCACTAAACCCGCATACGACCACAGATCATCAAAAACGAAGGAAAACAGATGGATCGGTGGAATCGCTGGCAGTCCTAGAGGACCCCGGGTCAATGAATGCCAATTGTTGAGGACCGTATACACAATAACCCCAAAGGCGTATGTTGCCAGGGACATATAGTCCTCTTCTAGCCGTAGCGTTGGGGCCGCGATAAGCAATCCGCATAGTCCTGTAATTGTTGCGGCGCATACAATCTCCAATACAAAAGGGAGTCCGAGCCTCAAGGAAATCAAGGCCCCTGCATACGCACCGATTCCAAAGAATGCGCCGTGGCAAATAGAAATAATGCCAGCAAACCCGAACATGAAGTTCAGACTGACACTGAGAATGACATAGATGCCCATGATGATGGCTACATGAAGAATAAAGTTAATCATCCCATCAGACCCGACGCCTGATCCAAGGCTTGAGCACGACAAAAACCATCATGATCGCCAGAGAAATGCCATCCTTCCAGGCAGACTCGATCTTCCATATCCCGAGATTTTCGACGATTCCCAGAAAAAACCCGCCAAACATAGCACCCGGGATATTCCCTATACCGCCAAGAATCGATGCAACGATGGCCTTCAGCAGGGCAGAATGTGACATCGTGGGATCCAAATCTATTTCAAGAGAAATCAACGCGCCTGCCGCACCTGCCAGAACCGATCCGAGTGCCATGGCTAGCAGGAATATCGAACCCACATTGATTCCGATGACATCAGCGATTTCAGTATCATCGGCCGTCGCGCGCATGGCCTTTCCAAAACTCGTCTTTTTGAAGAAGAGCGCTAGGAGAATCATAATGAGAACCGATACCGACAAGATGATGATCTGGTTTTGTGTGATGATGATTCCCTTGACCTTGTAAATGGTGGGGGTCTCCCTTTGCCTGATGGACAGGATATCTGTCCCAAAGATTAGAGAAATAACGGGCTCAATGAAGAAAGCCACGGCAAAGGAACAAATGGCCAGGACCCATCCATGATTCTCGCCCTGCCGAAAGGGCTTGAACACTAGCTGGTCAAAACCGAGCATGACGACCATCGTACTCAGGGACGCGAAAACCATGGAAACCGCTAGACCCAAACCGAGCCTGACAAAAAAGAAATAGGTCATATAGGCGCCGATCATATACGCACTGCCATGGGCGAGATTAAAAAACCTCATCGTCCCAAAAACAATGGTAAATCCGAAGGCGGTCAGGGCGTAAATCGAGCCCGAAATCAGCCCGTTTATGAACAGCTGAAAAAACATCATGATCCCAGAGGGAAGCAAGACCGCTCAGTCACCCATCGACAAGGGTTCAGGCATGAATTTCTCGTGCCTTGGAGAAAAGGGGGGTGCTCGTCTCAAGGTACAGAACGAGGGGCGTTAAAACCAAATTCTTTCGTTTATGTATCCAAAATGTCGTTGACTTCGCAGACAGAAGCGGCCAACTCAGCGATCGCTTAGCTCCCTTTTAATTCACTCGCCTAACTCCAAAAAAGGGGAAAGGGTGAGACAGGGACGCGTCTCACCCTATCGTTCTGTCCTGATTATGTGCCCCCTCTAATAAAATCACAAAAATCCGTCATTTCATAGACGCCCGGCCCCATAATCTTTTCGATGCAGTATCGAGCCGTTCGTTCCCCGTCGACAAAGGTAATATCTCCAGTTATTCCAGGAAAATCCTTCATTGAGAATAGAGCTTTTTGTGCCCCTGGACCTGAGTTTCCTCCGTTTTCTAGGGCATATACGGCCAATTTGGCCGCCTCGTAGGTAAAAGTTGATGCAATAGTCTTGGGCTTAAACCCGTATTTTGCCACATTAGCGGCCACATACCCATCATGCCGGGCTCCTGCGGCTCCTGAGGGGGAAAAGGTTGGATAGGCAACCCCTTTGAGGGCTTCCCCCACCAGCTCCCACAGTTTTGGTTCCTGGAACATATTCGATCCCACAATCGGGAGGTCCATCTCAAGCTCCTGCATCTGTTTGATGATCTGGGCGGTTTCCTTGATGCCCCCTTTGATCTCGATAACATCCGGATTTGCCTGTTTGATCTTGAGCAGGTGGGTCTTGAAATCCGTTGTCCCCGTCGGGAAAAACTCGATTCTTGCAATCACTCCTCCCAGTTTGGGGAAGGTCTCCTCCGCCATCTTCATACTCGTCCTCCCCATGTCCGTCGAAAAGACCAATCCCGCATACCGTCTTGCCCCAAGCACCTCATAGGCGTATCTCACCATGAGACGCTCCATTCCCATGGGGGGGGCGATCCGAAATAAGAAGTCTCCTGCTTTGTTGACATCCTGATGGCTCGCCTGAGTCGCAATAGCAGGGACTTCACTGGATTGACAGATGGGGCCTATAGCCAGGGCCTCATGGCTGAAAAGTCCGCCGATGATGATCGGGACTTTGTCGATATTGATGAGCTTTCGAACAGCAGAAACAGCCTGTTTTGCGCTCGCACCGGAATCCTCATAAATGACCTTTACCTTTTTCCCCTTGATCCCCCCCTCACTGTTGACTTGTTCGATGGCCAGGTCTATCCCCCGTTTGGCATCCTCTCCGTAGTTGGCAGCCCACCCAGTGAGCGGCAGGTATGCCCCGATCTTGAGGACCTCCTCAGCGCGAATTCCTGTTGGATGGATCATCCCTGTCAGTGTAAAAAAGAGACCGATCACGATAACACACCTTGAGACTTTCATCGTTAAACCTCCTCTGAATTGGATTTGAACCGGAGCCGCTCCGGGGTTTCAAAAGGTCCTGTCACCCCTCATGGCCACAGTAGTCCATGGCTATGAGGCAGTAGGCCTTCGTTACCTCAATCAGGTCCTCGACACCCAGAAATTCATTGGCCTGATGAGCGTGGCTTGAAAAGCCCCTTCCAGGTCCCCAGACAAACGTTGGGATGCCCGCCTGAACGACGTAATGGGCCATCGCCGGCGCCGCCATGCAGACCGGGGTCAGTTCCTGCCCTCGCAGTTCAACAGCCACCTTCTGCATGGTCTTGTAAAGCTCCTGACTTTCCTTCCAATCTCCAACCTCGTCTCCCTTTCGCCATGCCAGCTCCTGCACCTCGACCCTCAGTTCCTTGTCTTTTTCCCTGAGACCATCAAGAGTATGGTGAATCGCCCTCAACCCTTCCTCCTTGGTCTGCGTGGGGAGAAGATGAACCCGGATGATAATGCTAGATCGCACAGGAGTGAATCCCGGAACATCTCCGCCGACCACTCGATCCAGCATGATGAATGGGTCATGAGGATGCATTTTGTATTTCTCATGGGGAATCTCCGGTTGCACAAGTGCATCAATCACCCGAGGGATCTTATAAATGGAATTCACCCCATAGCCTGGGAACAGCGCATGTCCCACGACCCCATGGATCACCACGTTCAGCACCAACAACCCCATGTGGTGGGTAGTGATACTGTCAACCCCCTGATCGCTGGGAGTCGGATCTCCCTGCACAGCCGCCGAAACATTAAAATGACCCGCCCGAATGACCGATTTCATGCCCACATTCTCGGACGTCACTTCACCCATGCCCGACACCAAGGTTAGATCCCCCCGCAGCCTCACACCGGCCTTCTGAAGTGCCATTGCCATACCCACGGCACACGCAACGCCACCCTTGGCATCGGCGGCTGCCAGGCCTCGAATCTTGCCGTCAACGATTTCGGCGCCCCATGGATCATATTCCCAGTCGGAGAGAACATCAACCGGCATGGTATCATGGTGTGCATAGAATCCGAGGGACTTTCCTCCTCCCGTTCCTTCCAAATGGCCTGCAACATTGATCTTTGTCTTCGCGTCTTCAATGAAGTCGGTCTTGAATCCAAGCCCGCGATACTTCGAAGCGACAAAATCCGTAACGTTTTTCTGATCCTCGGAAACGACACTTCTAATCCGAATGACCTGCTGAGCGAACTGGACGATCTCCTGTCTCAACTCATCGACCGCTTTCAGAACCTTTTTTCTTGTGTTGTCCATATCTCAATTCCTCCCTGTCATCATGTGAATTCCGGCTCTATGGACATGTCACCCCCTTTCCCGTTGTCCATCTCCTCTGATCTTGTCCTCTCAATGCTCCAGCAGACCTTCATTTCTCCAGAATTCTTAGGATATTTCCTGATAAGACCTTTTCCTTGTCTTCCAGAGTGAGGTCCGCTGTCCTGACCTTTTCGAGCTCCTCATCCATTTTGAAAAAGGGAAGATCCGTTCCAAAAATCACCCGACCCGCTCCAAGACATTTGCAGGCATACTCAATCATCCTCTTTGAAGCTCCGGTGGTGTGGTAACTGATTCTGGAATCCACGGCCTCCTTCAGAAACACGCCTCCCATATGGGCAGCCATGACTTTAGGCGAATTATACGTTTCAATCACCGTTTCCAGATGACCTGGATCGCACAATTCTGATCTCATGGTGTCGATGAAATCCTGATGAGTGAATTGTGCTGTCCCTCCCCCCTCAGGTCTATCCTCCCCAAGAACCTGAAACTCCTCAAGAACAGGCGGATTCACGTGGAGAACAACGGGGAGACTCATTTCTTTGGCTTTTTGGATCAACGCCGTTACATGGGGATGGGACATGGAAACCCCCTGGACCAGGGGGTGAAGTTTCAACCCTGAGAGACCGAGCTGCCGAATAGCCCGGTCGACCTCCTCAATTGCCGCATCGAGGGCCTCTGGATGGACACAGCAGAACCCGATGAATCGACTCGGATTCCGATCTCTCACCCGTGCTGTCCAGTCGTTGCACTCCGAAGATAGCTCCGGACGGGCGGCAACATTCCACGTGATGAGACGGTCAATCCCTAATCGGTCCATCTGAGCGAGGATGTTTTCATAGCTGCACGGGCGGAAGAGATCGAGCATCTTCGGCCCATAGAGCCGTTCGAATGCCTTTTCATCCCAGGGGATCACAGAGTTATGGGCATCAATGATCATCATACCCCTCACGAGTTGAACAGGATGGGGACCCTGCCCCGAAAGGCGCCCATCAGAACGCCGAGACCGTTGGCCGTGCACACCCCCAGCCTTCTCCCAGAGGATCAAACGGTCTTTTGAACAGGGAGAACGGATTGCCTCCTTCCGATTTGCCACACTGTGAAAAGGACCCCCACGATGAGTCCTATCACGAGGAGAAGGTAACCTCTCGTAACAATAAAGGCGGCAAGGGCGACGACCACGACGATCGGGACGGCCCTCTCGGCAGGTTTGAGCCGGGTGAGATAGTAGCCAACCACGCTCGCCTGTAGCATGAGCACCGTTGTGAGAGCAGCAACCAACTGAGCGACCATTGCCAGGGTTGCCTGCTCTTGCAAAATGACCCCAGGTGCCCAGATCACCAGAAAGGGCAGAAGCCAGGCAATGACCGCTCCCTTGACCGCCTCAAGACCTACCCGTAGGTAATCGGCACCGGCGATGGGCGCGGCCACAACGCAGCATAGCCCCACGGGCGGGGTGATCAGGGCAAAGACAGCGAAAAAGAAAACAAAGAAGTGTGCCTGGATGAAGGGCACTCCCATGGCGGTCAAGGCCGGGACACATAGGATGGCAACCAAAAGATAGGAGGCAAAGGGGGGCATGCCGCATCCCAGGAGAATTGTCATCACAGCCACCAGGATGAGTGCGATCCAGAGCGTTCCAGCGCTCAGGGTCTCGACCATACTGGGGAACTTCAATCCCAGCCCGGTGAGAGTCACCGAGCTGATGATGACGCCAATGAGAGCCGCAGTTGCCCCGACCTTGGCACCTATGGTGGCTCCTTTGACACAGGCCTGGATCCAGGTATCCAAAGACCCACGTGTTTCCTTCCGTGCCATGGCGATCACCAGAAGAGCCAGAATACCACCGAAGGCGGCATACATGGGTGTGAAATCCAGAAGCAGTAGGACAATAATGGTCACCAGAGGACCCACAAACAGAGGTCCCCTGACGATAAAGGTCTCCCGGTCGATCTCTTCGGACATGGGGGTGATCTTTAGTTTTACGGCATTCAGCTGAACAAACAATCCAATACAAAAGTAGTATAGAAGGGCCGGGATAATGGCCATTGCACAGACCTGGATATAGGGGATTCCCATATGTTCAGCCATAATAAACGCGACAATTCCCATTATCGGTGGCATGAGAGAGCCCCCTGTTGAAGCGACCGATTCAATGGCACCGGCCTGTTCCGGCTTATACCCGGCACTCTTCATCAGGGGGATGGTAAATTGCCCGGTGATCGCCACATTTGCCATCCCGGAGCCACTAATCGTTCCAACCAGGGCACTGCTGACCACCGCTGCCATGCCGGACCCACCGGCAAACCTCCTGCCGGCCACCGTACCCAATTGGGTAAAGAACCGGTTCGCTCCTGATGCCGAAAGAAGGGCACCAAACAACATGAACAGGAATATGTAATTGGCCGAGACACCGAGGGCCAACCCGAACATGCCATGGAGGCCGATATTGTACTGGGATATAGCAGCCTTCAGCCTGACAGGGAAATGCCAGAAAGGTTGAGGCAGGTATTGACCCAGGAATGTGTAAGCAACGAATATCCCGCAGATTATCGGCAAGACCTTGCCAAAGCTCCGCGTGACCGAATCGAAGACAATAACCAGGAGAATGACGCCGATGACAACATCCGGCCGATTGGGGATTCCCATCCGCAACTCGAGAGCGTCATAGTTGATCCATATGTACCCTGTGGTCACGAGAGATAAGGCGATGAGGAGTGAAATGATCGGCCAGAGTCTCATCTTTTCCCTTAAGATCGTGAGATACACGAGGAGCAGGGCAAAGATCAGGTGAGTCGTTTGGTGCCTTATGGGGGCCTGAAAGAGCAGTTGGGTGTAGGCGAGATGGTAAATAGCCATCCCCACCGCCAAAACCACGATCGTGGTATCCAACACCTTTAAAACGTCACCTTTTTTCAAAACCTCCCTCCAGGCCGGCAGGGTGAAGCCTCAGGTTACGGCCACGCAACCCGAGACTTCACCGAATCGATCATGATTACTTCCGGGGCCAAAGTCCGAGCTCCTGATAATACTTCAGGGCGCCGGGGTGGACCTCTTTCTCACTTTCCACCGGGAGTAGCTCCACCATGACCTCCGGCGTCAGGTTTGCATTCGCCGGATAGGCCTGCCGATATTCATCCAGGTGCTCCACAAGGGTCTCGGTGATACGATAGATAAGGTCCTTATCCGCGCTTCTCTGACAGACAAGCGCAGTGGTCAGAATCCCCCAGCCAACAAAAGGTTCTTCGTTGCCCGGCAGTCTCCCTGCGGGGATGGCAAGCACCTTGTGGGATAGGCCGGTCTTAGCGATAGCCTGTTCAAGGGTTTTGCGATCCAGGCTGAGGGCACGGACCTTCTCTTTCTTTGAACTCACCAGTTCCTGCAACAGAAAAATTGGCCCCCAGCCATCTTTGAAGTGGGTCATCAGTAAAGCAGCAGCATCCAGCTGTCGGTTCGCCAGCGCATCATAGAACTCCCCAGGTCCCATTCGACGGATGTCCATGGTCTCCCAGAGTCCAGCCAGCCTGAGGTACTGTTCGTAAATCCCGTTAGAACCGGCTGAAGGCCCTGGCATTATTGAAAGGCTCTTGCCTTTGAGGTCAGCGACAGTCCTGATTCTTGGATCCACGGTGACGATGCCCATGAAGGATTCTTGCATCCCAGCAATCCATCGCATCTCGGTATGTGTCTCTTTCCACGGTGGCAGCTTTCTCATGGCGGCCCAGTAGTCTGTATCCGTAAGGGTGAAAAGGACTTGGTTTGGATTCCTCTCTTCGGCCATCACAATGTTCGCCTCTGAGCCAGCCGTCTCGACTACTGAGGCACGCATGCCTGGATAACGCTTGTTCAGGACGTCAGCCACGGCAACCATGGCCGAGTAGTTGGGCAAACCAAAAGTCCCCCCAAGGATTTCCATGTCCACCCTTTCGGCCGCTTGTGCACCGTGACCGAATGCGACCATACTGAGTATCATCAATACCACTAAACTAAAAAGGACGATCTTATGATGGATACGCTTCATTTGACTTCCTCCTTACAAGGTTTTCAGGTTAGACGCTCCCTTCAGATTGGGTTCCGATGAATCACGAATCCCATATACACCCCCTTCCGGCTCGTTTTTGGTCTTCCTGGATTGTGCTTGAAGCGTTATGAGCCTCTGTCTTTTTTCAGCGCCCAATATATCTTTTCCGGCGTCACCGGCAGATCTGCAAAGAAGTGTCCTGTGGCGCGGTTTATCGCGTTTACGATGGCGGGCGTCGTTGAGACCGTGGCATGCTCGCCCACCCCCTTGGCGCCGTATGGGCCCGTTGGATAGGGCTCTTCAACGATGCAGGCCTTCACCTCGGGAATATCCATTGCCGTGGGGATCAGATACTCCGCAAGGGACGGGGTCTGCGTGACGCCCCTTTCCGTTACGAACTCCTCACTCGTCGCCCACCCCAGGGATTGGACGCTACCCCCGATCAACTGGCCCCGGACACCGTCCGGGTTGATCGCGCGACCGGTGTCGTGGCTGTTCACCAACTGGTTCACGTACACGGTCCCTGTTTTCCCATCGACTTCCACATCGGCCACCGTGGCCATGAAGGTGTGTCCGATCAGGGCGTGCGTGGCTTTGAACCAAGACTCCTCCCGCAAATTGATGCCCCCGTAGTAGCACTTTTTTGCCACCGCGCCCAGGGAGATCTGCCTCCCCTTCTCAGGTGAAACAATCTCTCCGTCCCGAAAGACCAGGACCTCTGGATCCTCCTCCAGCAGTTCACCCGCCTTGGCGGCAACCCGGGCTTTCAGTTTTCTCGATGCCAGGAGCAACGCATTCCCAGAGACGTACGTCTGGCGAGAGGCTGTTGTGGGCCCCGACTTCTGCGCGATATCCGTATCCCCGAGGACGACGGATACCTGGGCTGCGGGCAACCCAAACTCTTCCATCGCAATCTGGGTCAGGACGTTCGTGATCCCTTGACCCATCTCAACAGCCGTCGAGTAGACCTTCACCGTCCCGTCACTCATCAGTTGGACGCCCACCCCTGCGCCCAACAACCCGAGAGAGGGAAGGGAAGCCATGTCAAACATGGGCATGGCACACGCAACCCCCCTGCTGGAAGCACGCAAGGGATCGGTGGACTTTCTCACAGGTCCGGCCGTTTCCAAGGCCCTCTCTAGAACCTTGGGCATGCTCACTGGGGAATCGAGGTTCACGAGCCTCGACCCCACCGGGTCACCCTGCTTGAGGAAATTCCTCCTTCGCAGCTCGATGGGGTCCATATTTAGGGCCTCTGCCAGGCGATCCATTGCGACCTCTCGCGCAAAGGTGCTCTGGGGCGCCCCGTAGCCCCGAGCGGCGCCCCCCACCGGGTTGTTTGTATACACGGCCTTTCCAACAAGGTTCAGGTGCGGGATGCAATAGGGCCCTGAAGAATTGTGAATCGACACGGTGATCACAACGGGGGATCTTCCGGAATAGGCTCCAGCATCTGAGAAGATCTCCCCTTCAAAGGCCTGTAGTTTTCCATCGCGGGTCGCTCCCAGCTTCACCCGCATCTTCATGGGATGCCGTTTCACCGATGAGACGAACGATTCTTCACGGGTATAGACCATCTTTACCGGTCTTTGTAGCTTTTGGACCGCAAGAACAACATAGCCCTGAAGGCTGATGTCGTCCTTTCCCCCAAATCCGCCCCCCAAAAGCGTCCCAACGACCCGGAGCTGACTCATCGGAATGCCAACCGCCTGGGCGATATCCGCGGCAAAGTAATGGGGGTCTTGAAGGGAAGAATAGAGCACGATCTGGCCCTGGTTGTCGATCGTCCCGACCCCTGCCTCGGGTTCGATATAGGCGTGTTCCTGTCGTGAGGTCGAGAACCATTCCTCAATGATCACATCGGATTGACGAAACCCCTTTTCCACTTCCCCCATGACGATTTCGTGGGTTCCACAGATATTTCCGGGGGCATCAGGATGAATCAGGGGAGCGTCAGTCCGGATCGCGTCCTCAATCGAAAAAACACCAGGGAGATCCTCATAGTCCACCCGGATCAGCTCAACGGCCCTCTGGGCGATCTCTTCGCCCTCAGCCACGACAACGGCCAGGGCGTCTCCGGAGAAACGGGCCACCCCTCCCACAGGAACCAGGATCGGTTGATGGGGTTTGGTTGCACCGAACCCGTTGGAGCCTTCGATGTCCTGGGCGGCAAAGATGCGGACCACTCCCTCCAGCTGCTCGGCGGCTGAGAGATCGATTGATCGGATGCGTGCATGGGGCTTCTCGCTGAAGAACGCCTTGCCATACACCATACCAGGCAAAGAGAGATCTCCAGCGTATTGGGTCTTCCCCACTGCCTTGTCAAAGGCATCGACCCGCAGCACCTTTTGGCCAATCGCTCCTGAGGACGCCATTCCTGCTCCTTGGGGGCCTATAGTGATTTGATGGCCTCAATGATTTGAACATACCCGGTACACCGGCAGAGGTTTCCTGAGAGGGCCTGTTTGATCTCCTCCTCTGAGGGGTGAGGCCGGCTGTCAACCAGGGCTTTGGTCGAGAGAATCATTCCCGGGGTGCAATACCCGCACTGAATGGCCCCATGCTCGATAAAGGCCCGCTGAATGGGATGGAGTTCCTCTCCCCCAAGTCCCTCAATGGTCAGGACCTCCCTTTCGTCTGCCTGAACCGCCAGGACCAGGCAGCTATTGACCGGGCTGTTATCCAAAAGTACCGTGCATGCCCCACAGTCTCCTTTCCCGCACCCCTTCTTTGTGCCCGTTAGGCTCAACCGGTCGCGCAGAACATCCACGAGAAGATCCGACCCCCCCACCTCCAGGGCGTCCCACTCCCCATTGACCTTTATGCGGATATGACGCCTCTTCCCCATTTTCTCATGAGCCCCGTTTCAAGATCTCCACAAGCCCCCGCGCCACCCACTCCTCGACCATGGCCCGCCGATACGCGGCCGAAGCCCTGATGTCTGAAATGGGTGAACACTCTGAAGCCGCCGCCCGAGCGGCTTTCGCCGCGAGTTCCTCATTCACCCGTTGACCCGAGAGCAAACCCTCAGCCTTCCTGGCCCGCAGGACCGTAGGAGCCACGGCACCCAAGGCAATGCGGACCGATTCCCATCTTCCAGCCATCCCATCGGATTTGGCCATAATCGCAACACTGATCACCGAAATGGCCAGGGCGTTTCTCCGCCCCAACTTGAAAAAGAAGCCCTTCTCACGGGATTCCGGTCTTCTGAAGGAGACCTCCGTGAGTAATTCGCCATGCTTGAGCCGGGCCTGACCCGGCCCGTCCATGAAATCCTCCAAAAGGACGCTCCGCCTTCCCGCCGTGTTCTGAAGGGTGACCTCAGCCCCAAGGGCTATAAGCGCGACCACACTGTCTGCCGCAGGAGAGGCGGTGACGATATTGCCGCCGAGGGTCGCCCGGTTTCTGATCTGGGGCCCTCCAAGGCTCAAAGCCGCTTGAGACAATACAGGGGCCTGGGATTGAATAACATCGGACTGTCCTATGCTCGTCATGGTCAGGCATGAACCGATCTTGACCCGACCATCCTGCTGCCTCAATATCCGTAGTTCCTCAAGGAAACCAATGTCCACAACAGCCTGAGGCTTTATCTCCCTTGCCCGGACATCGACGAGAAGACCGGTCCCCCCGGCAATGGGCCAGACCTCTTTCGGCTGGACCCATTCCAAGGCTTCCTTCAAGTCTTTGGGTCTTAAGTAATCAAAAGCGATCATGTCCTATGTCCCATACCGATTTGAGCTCCCCCACCCTCCCCCC
>CAYGBW010000175.1:0-12328 GCA_964348185.1 uncultured Thermodesulfobacteriota bacterium
GGTTTTCAGGACACCGCGCGATCGTGTAATTTATTCAAGTTATTATTAAAGCACCACACTGGCCCTTATCCAGTTCTCGAGGGGGCCAGTATCCAGAACCCAGCGTCCAGAAAAGGGCAGAGAGATTGCGAAGGGCGAACTAGACGGATGCCCTCTGTTCGGAGGTTGTTAGGTTGCGAAGAGCCCTTTGTGCCGCTTGGCGCACGGCCGCATGGCTGTCCTTTTGAATAACAGTCTGAAAAACCCCTTCCAATTCGGGGGATTCGAAAGCACCCAGGGCCTCAACCACGCTTTTTCGGATCCCCTCGTCCTCTTTTCTAAAAAAGCCTCTGCTCCTCATCAGATCGAGCAGGGCAGGGATAGCTCGGACGTCACCGATTCGTCCGAGAACCTCGATTGCGGTTTGCCGCAGCATCTCAGATTTCTGACCTTTTATCTTCTTTTTTTCGAGAAAGGGGAGGAGGTGGGGCACTGCCATCTTATCACCGACCTCTCCCAATGTTCTTAAGACGAGCAGCCGAATCTCTTCATCTTTGTCGCCCAACAGTTCGCAAAGGACCCGGACGGCACCTCTGCTCTTCAGCTTCCCAAGGGTTTTTATGGCTTCCTTCCGCACCCGGATATCGTCATGATAAACGGAACTGGTCATAAGCTGTGGCGAAATCGTCTTATCTCCGATTTCACCGAGGACTTGGAGGGCGGTCTGGACCACGTACCACCTCTTGTCAGCCAACCGGTTTACGATCTCTCCGATGACTTCAGGTCCCATAGACCTCACAACCCCGAACAACCGTCTTCGAGTCTCCTGGTTTTCCTCTCTCTCAAGGGCGAAGAGAACCGATTCGAGCACAGATTTACCGAAAAGCTTTAGAAGGACTAATCCCTCCTTCTGCTGAGTCTCCTCTTCTCCTCCGATGGCGGCAATTACCTGGTCAGCAACATCTTGAGAAACCAGAGAGTCGGAACGGTTCATCAATTGTTCGAGATAGCCGAGCTTGGAAAGGGTGAGAATGCCCCTCGCTGCGGTATTGAAGTGGCTCTTCAGGATTTCCTTTTTCAGAATGACGGCCGTAGAGACCAGAATCGACTCTTTCACCCTCTCCTCGGGCTCTTTTCTCAACCGGGCAATCAGGCTCTGACAGAAAAACAGACCCACATCTTTGAATTTGCCAGAATCCTCAACAATTCCTTGATATTCAGGCAAGTAGCCTGCCGCTATGACTCTGACCTCAGGATCGTCGGCTTTCAGCGCTGCCAGGAGGGCTTTCAGGAGGCTCTTTATTGTCCCTCCATGTTTCTCTCCAGCCAGGTCCGGACCGAGTTGCTTGACTCGATCCATGTCCCTTTTACTCAATTGAGCTTTCGAGGCGAGGTGATTAACCTTCTGATTGAGGGCGTACGTATCCCAAAGAATCTCGTCCCTCAGGCTTTTCCACCCCTCCTTTTCCATTCCGACTTTCATCAGTTCCCGACCCAGGTCTGGAGCGATCTTCTCCCTGCGCTCCAGGGCGGGGACCACCCGGGTTGCTACCCGGGCCAGTGCTTCCGGTGACCGGAGCCCTCCCTGGTATACATTGCAAATCAGACGGATCACTTCTTCATCCTTAAACTCCGCGACAAGGGAGTCGATCCGATCCTGAGGATAATCCTCCTGAGTCGCCCTGGACCGGTAGAGGTCTGCCTGAGCTTCCGGATTCAAGGAGAGAATAACCTGGGTCATGGCGTTCGCGTACTTTTCCCATCCCCCTGGCTGGGCTTCCAAGAACCGACCCATCCGCCCCACGCTCCGGTTGGCCGCCCTGGCCAATTCCTCCTCTCCCTCGCCCTTCTCCCTCATTCCCGCCAAACCCGCATTGATCATGGCACCGACCTCGCCCGGGCCATTCTCCATAAGGGAAAGGAATTCCTTCTGATCCCCCCGAACAAGAGACATCTTTCCCATCAGGAAGACGGAAAGGACGGCTTCCTCCAATCCCTCCCCCCCCTCTGAGGATTGGCCTATTTTCCCGTACTTGACCTCATTGGCAATCACATGAGTGATGCCGTGATCCTCGAAGCGTTTTTGGACTCCCCCTTGGGCCATCAAGTGATCCGGGTCGTCCTTCAAGCAGGTAATAAACGCCTTGAATTCCTCTTGAGAGATGTCACGATAAAAGACCAGGCTTTCGATATTTCGAGCGTGTAGTTCCTCGGCAAACTTTACGATGAGCGTGTCGGACTCCTCCAGAGGTGATTCATCGACCATGAGGGTGTTCTCGACTATTCCGAGGGCGAGTTCACCTTTTTGGTCGAGAAGCGCTTTCAGGGCATCGTAGGACTTTTGAAACGACGCAGCAGCAGTGGGGTGGTCAGCAGCATAAACCTTCATGTTTCTCAATGAGACATTAAGCTGACGGATCATGTCGCGGACGAGGGTTTTCATGGGAAACTATCCTTATTCCCACGGGAAAGGCATTGGCTACGGGCAAATATGCACATTCTATGCCAAACTGGGCGCCTCTGTATGGGCGGGATCGCGTTGTCTTATGTCCTTCCTGAGGGGAAAGAAAACAGGTTTCAAATCGATTCTCTAATTCACGAGTTGTCCCCAAATCAAGGGACTCTCAATTTCGAAGCCTCTTTAATCCCTTGAATTTCAATAGCTCTTTCAGACTACACCGTGTCATGGGGGTGTCCCTTCTTGTCCCGCTGCGGCCGATAAAAACCCCCACCCTGTCAGGGGCGTAGGATGCCGTGTGACACCCGAGCGATCAGCTCCCCCCTTTGGCAGTGGGTGGGCGTGGAAATAATGATCGATCCCTTCATATAGCTTTCGAAATAACTCGACGCAAAGAATCGATTGACTTTTTTCACAGAGGTGTTAAGTTCTCTCAAATTCGAGCCAAAACAAGACATTCGAAGGGAAGAAGAACGATGCGTTCCGATATCATGAAAAAGGGGTTGGGACGTTCACCCCATCGATCTCTCTTCAAAGCCATGGGATACACCGATGAGGAAATGGACCGATTCATTATTGGTATTGCCAATTCCGCCAATGAGCTGATACCCGGCCACGTTCACCTGGATCGTGTGGTTGAGGCGGCCAAGGCAGGAGTTCGAATGGCCGGTGGAACTCCGATGGAGTTCTCTACAATAGGGGTGTGCGACGGGATAGCCATGGGCCATGAGGGAATGAAGTATTCTCTGGCCTCCAGAGAGTTGATTGCCGACTCTGTTGAAATCGTTGCATCGGCCTATCCCTTTGACGGTCTCATTCTGGTCCCCAATTGCGACAAGGTGATTCCGGGGATGATGATGTCCATGGCAAGACTCAACATTCCCGCCCTCATTCTCAGTGGAGGGCCCATGCTCACAGGTCATTGGCAGAACTGCGATGTCGATCTCATCACGGTTTTTGAAGGCATTGGAAAAGTCAGCTCCGGGCAGATGAGCGAACAGGAACTCTATGAGCTTGAGAACCAGGCCTGTCCCGGACCGGGCTGCTGTAGCGGAATGTTTACCGCCAACACAATGAACGCATTGTCTGAAGCCCTGGGAATCGCGCTGAGAAACAACGGGACGGCCCCTGCCGTGTCGGCCGAGAGGATCAGGCTTGCAAAGCAAGCGGGAATTCAGGTCGTTGAACTCGTGAGTAAAGGAATTCGGCCCTTGGATATACTGACGGAGAAGGCCTTTGAGAATGCCATTGCAGTCGATATGGCCCTGGGAGGATCGACGAATACAGCCCTTCACCTCCCGGCCATTGCCCACGAGGGGAGAATAAAGATCGACTTGAAAAGGTTTAACGATTTCAGCGAAAAAACTCCCCAAATCTGCTCAATGTCGCCCGCAGGCCCCCACCACATGGAAGACCTCCATCGGGCCGGAGGCATTTACGCTGTGATGAAAGAGCTGTCGGCTCGTGGACTGATCCATCTCGATGCCCTGACGCTCACTGGGAAAAAGGTGGAGGACAATATCGCGGAAATCGGGATCCTTGACCATGAGGTTATCCACTATGCAAGCTATCCCTATCGGCCCAGGGGGGGGTTAGTCGCCCTTTTCGGAAATCTGGCCCCTGACGGGGCCGTTGTGAAGCAGGCCGCAGTCGCGACGGAAATCATGTCCCACCGAGGCCCTGCCAGGGTTTTCGATTCTGAAGAGGCCGCGTTGGAGAGTATTCGAGGGCGAAACGTAAAAAAGGGTGATGTGATGGTTATCCGTTACGAAGGACCCAAAGGGGGCCCCGGTATGAGGGAAATGCTGGCTCCCACGGCTGCCATCGCTGGGCTGGGCCTAGACAGGGACGTCGCCCTTCTGACGGATGGTCGATTCTCAGGGGGCACGCGGGGTGCCTGCGTCGGCCATATATCCCCAGAGGCAGCAGAAGGGGGACCCATCGCGCTCGTTGAAGAGGGAGACACGATCGAGATCGACATCCCAGAGAAGAGGATCTCCCTGGAAGTTGAGGGAAAAACCCTTAAGGAACGGGCGAAAAACTGGAGACAACCCCCTTCCAGGATCCAGAAGGGCTACTTACGCCGGTATGCGAAGCTTGTTACCTCGGGAGCCACAGGAGCTGTTTTGAAGGATTAGGAACAATTCCAACAGTTGGCAGGAATCGGGGCTCAGGGATCGGCGGTCAGGCCTTCTAATCTTTGGACTACAGTGGCCCGGTGAGTATCCACCGCACTTCCAGATCTCCATAGCTGCTAAGCTGAATAATTCCGCCTCATCCCTTTGAACGGCTAATTTCGCTTTTTTCGATCCCTGTCCCCCGATCCCTGGGAACTGTCATCTTTGCTTTCCCTGACCCCTGGAAACCGTTACGCTGAATGAGAGATACTCAGAGAATACCGCGTTCCTTGGCTATCCTTCACTACTCTTCTCACCTTCTTTGCCCTCGCTGTCCAAGGGTGTTATCGATTCTGGAGAAGGCTCCGTCTCCTCGGTCTCGGGCTCAACAAAGTAGACCTTTCCCTCGGCGACTTCCCTCAGGGACGTGACAATCTCTCTATTGTCAGTCTCCACAACCGATTTTGCACCACTGAGAAGCGTCTTTGCCCGGCCGGCTGCCAAAATGACCAAGCCAAACCGACTTTCCACCTTCTTGAGGCAATCCTCAACGGTTATCCTCGCCATGGTCCTACCTCCATCGACTCCTGCGATATTCTGGATCTTGAATTTCGACTGATGCCCGTCCTTCTTCATGAGGTCGGGCCTTAGACAGGACTAGCATCTTCCATCATCCTCCTGCTGATGTAACACCCTAGTGCGTTTGCATTTTTCGGCAATAAAAATCGCTTTGATCCTCTCCACCGCCGTCTCGATCTGATCATTGACAACCACATAGTCGTAGTTGTCGATTTTTTCGATCTCCTTTGAGCCATCCCGCAGACGGAGATTTATCATTTCCTGGCTTTCTGATCCTCTTCGCGTCAACCGTTCTTTCAAATCCCCGATTCCCGGGGGCAGAATAAAAATGAAGACTCCATTCGGGTACCTTTCCTGAACCTGCTCAGCTCCACGGGTATCAATATCGAGAATCACATCAACATTCCGAGCCAAACATTCGTTCAGAAAAACACTGGACGTCCCATAGTAGTTCCCGAGCACCTCCGTCCATTCGGCAAACTCCCCTCGCTCAATCATTTCTTGGAACTTCTCACGGGACACGAAGTGATAATCCACCTTCTCCCTTTCACCACGGCGAGGAGCTCTTGTGGTGTAGGACACAGAGAATTTCATCTGGGGAAACTCCCCCATGATCCTTTTAAGGAGCGTCGTCTTCCCTGTCCCCGAAGGCGCAGAGATGACAAAGAAGATTCCTCCAGTCATGGTCCGCTATCCTTTGGTCGGTAGCTTCTCATCGGAGATGAATCGTTGGGTGACCGTCTCCGCCTGGACCGCAGAAAGAATAACGTGATCACTATCGGTAATCACGATAGATCGTGTTCTCCGGCCCTGGGTAGCATCGATTAACTTACCCGCATCTTTGGCCCCCTCCTTCAACCGTTTCATGGGAGCTGAGCTCGGGCTCACAATGGCTACCACCCTGGATGCCACGACGATGTTTCCAAAACCTACATTCAGGAGCTTGAGTGTCATATCGTACCTCCCTGAAGAACCCAAGACCATGAGATTTCAAAATTCCGAGGATGATTCCGCGACATCCTACGCTGAAAGATTCTCGATTTTGTCAACGCGTCTCCACTAAAAGATGTCCTCACAGCGACCTTTACAGAATTCCTGGAGACCCCTCCTGGGGAGAGTCAAGAACTCGGTTTACCGCGGGGAAGGCGCCTTTTTCAGTAGCACCTAACCCTCTATCGTCACCAATTCTATCGCATTTTTCAAATATGCCTTTACTCGATGTTTTGGATCTGCTCCCTGACCTTTTCGAGTTCCCCTTTGATCTCAACGACTGCTCGAGATATGGTCCCGTCATTGGCCTTGGAACTGATCGTATTCGCCTCTCGATGGACCTCCTGGAGCAGAAACTCGAGCTTTCTCCCCATGGGTTCCTCAGAATCGATCAGCTCCTCGAGATAGGCCAGATGACTTTCCATCCGGACCGTTTCTTCCGCTATGTCGCTCCTTTCTGCGAAAAAGGCCACCTCCTGGTTAAACCGCTGGGGATCTAAGTCCATTCCCTCCAACAGGTTCTGGAGGCGTTGGGCCAACCTGCGACGATAGTCCTCCAACACCAGGGGGACCCGTGCCTTGATCTGTTCAAGAGAATTCCGAATGGTGCGAAATCTCCTCCTTACATCCTCGGCAAGGCCCTGGCCCTCATGCCTTCTCATCTCCTTTAAGGCGTCTAGAGACCGTTCCAGGATTTCCGTGATTTCATCCCAGTGAAGCTCTGCCTCTGCTTCCTCTTCCACGGGAACGATGATGTCCTTCGCCTGTGCAATCATGCCGATGTCAATCTCTCCTCTGAGCTTCAGGCTGGCTTTCAGAGTCTGGAGTGCTTCAACGTACTGACGGGCCAATTCCAAGTCTGGCTCAAGGCGAAATGCATTCCTATCTCCAGGGCCGAGTCTGACGGACATTTCGATTCGCCCTCGGGAAAACCGTGATTTGATCAATTCCTTTATGCGACCTTCCAGGGTATTGAGTTTCCGGGGCAGTCTCACGGTAATATCACAGAATCGGTGATTCACCGATCGTACCTCCACCGAAAGGCTGCCCAATGGGCTGGCCCCCTCTGCCTTCCCATATCCTGTCATGCTCTCCAAAACGATCCTCCCCCGGCAAACTGAGGGTTGCCCTCCTTGGAATCCCCCCTAAAGGCGGGACTGGAATGGTGCAAGGATGGGGTTCCCACAACCTTCGCGCCCCCGAATGCGTAATGCTTGACCCTTGATGTGGGATTGTGAATGACCGTTAGTTCCCCAATCGTTCATAATAGAAAACAATGATTCCCACATACCTTGAAGATTCCGAGGCGTTAGATCAAAGGGTTCTCCCCGGCCCCCTCCCTCAGTTGGGCCAGATAGGTCTTTCGTATGGCATTGAAAATCTCGATCAGCTCGGCCTGCCTATAATCGGGATAGGTCCATTCCAGGGATCGATAGCTTCCCCTGTGGTAGATGAGAGTCAGGTCAGCGTATATTCCGTCTCCAAGATAAGGCCGATGAGCATAGGCCTTAGTGGTCGCCAGAATCATGTGTTCTCCACAGACGTACCCCGGGTCGATATCGACCTGCCGTTTTGCCTGTTCCCCGTATTTCTGCTCTATCCCATTGGTCTGAAGCTTTACAGATGGGAGGGCGTCTCGAGCCATGAGTCTGCGAAACGCTATGATCCTCCGCTTTAAGTCTGTTCCTAATTCGGGGGCATAGTAGTCGGTAAAGTCAAAATCCATGCATGGGCTTACAAAATCCGTGTCCCCATAGCACAACCGAAGATCTTCGAAAACCTTGGGCAACACGGTCTCAGAAGC
This sequence comes from uncultured Thermodesulfobacteriota bacterium, assembly GCA_964348185.1. GTDB lineage: Bacteria > Desulfobacterota > BSN033 > WVXP01 > WVXP01 > CAYGBW01. Next base: position 7,928 of record CAYGBW010000175.1, read on the forward strand.
CATGATCAAGCTCATTATCAATTTAACCGGTTTCGGTGCCCTGGGTTGTCCCATAGCAAACCCTGACTCCGGTGAGGGTTATCTGCCAGCAGAATCTAACCGGTCTTCACCAAATGGATAAAAAACTCTCTGTTCCCTTTTGCCCCCCGTATGGGGGATTCCATAACCCCTCTGACCCGCAGCCCGATTTCCTCTGCCAGATGCTCGATTTCTTGTACCGCCCTCATCTGTTTCTCAGGATCCCGGACGATCCCGCCTTTCCCAACCTCTCCTTTTCCCACCTCGAATTGTGGTTTGACGAGAATCACAATATCGCCGTCATCCGTTATTGCCTCACACAGGCGGAAAAGGAACTTATCTACCGATATGAAAGACGTGTCAACCACGATCAGGTCCAGGGTTTGTCCGATTTCACGTAATTCAAGATACCGAATATTCCTCCGTTCCAAGTTGACCACCCGGGGATCCCGTCGCAACTTCCAGGCTAGCTGCCCGTACCCGACATCGACGGCAAAGACCTTCGACGCTCCCCCCTGGAGCAGACAGTCCGTAAACCCACCCGTCGAGGCTCCGACGTCGAGAGCACTCTTTCCTCTCGGGTCAATTCCGAAGACCTTCAGGGCTTTCTCTAGTTTCAGACCTCCGCGACTCACAAAGGGGCAATCCTCTCCCTTAAGGCGAACATCCGCATTAGTCCGGACCTGAGTTCCCGGCTTTTCGACACGACTTTCATCCACCAGCACTTTTCCGGCCATGATGAGAGCTTTGGCTCTCTGCCGAGTTGACGCCACCCCGCGTTCCACCAAAAGTCTGTCCAGTCGCTCCCTGGGTTTCATGGAGAGATCTCTTTCAAATCCAAAACAGGCGCTTTGTTTCTCAGCCGACCCTTCCCCTTCATCCAGTCCGTCACGGCGTTGAGAATGCCCTGGCTGTCGATTCCGTACGCCTGGCGAAGCTGACCTTGGGATCCGTGTTCCACAAAGACATCCGGAATGCCAAGGCGTCTCACCTCTACAGAATGGAGCCCTCTTGTCTGCAAAAGCTCAAGCACAGCACTTCCGAATCCCCCATCCAGGACGTTCTCTTCCACGGTGATTAGCCTTCCGGCTTCCTCACTGAATCGGCAGATGAGTTCACCATCGAGAGGCTTTACAAACCGCGCGTTCAAGACGGCTGCATGGATTCCCCACTCAGCCAGCATTTCTGCCGCCTCCAGACTTGGAATAACCGTCGATCCCACGGCCAATATAACAACATCCCCTCCCTCCCTCAGGATTTCACCCCGGCCAATTTCGAGATTCCTCAGCCGACGGTCCAAGGGAACCCCATACCCCCTGCCTCGAGGATATCGAAATGCAACCGGGGATTCTGTCCTTGAAGCCGTTTCGATCATGTGCTGGAGCTCGTTCTCGTCTTTTGGGGCCATCACCACAATGTTGGGAATATGACGCAGATAGGAGAAGTCAAAAACCCCGTGGTGGGTCGGCCCATCCTCTCCCACGATCCCTCCTCGATCGAGTGCAAATACAACGGGCAGATTCTGCAGGCAGACATCATGGACAATCTGATCATAGGCCCTCTGAAGAAAGGTGGAATAGATGGCCACGAAGGGTCTAAGACCCTCCACAGCGAGGCCCGCCGCAAAAGTCACTGCATGCTGCTCAGCAATGCCAATGTCGTAGAAGCGATTCGGGAACTTTTTGGAGAACCCTTCAAGTCCCGTTCCACTCGGCATGGCCGCCGTGATCGCGACAATCCGCTCATCCCTCCTTGCAATCCGGCAGAGGGTAGTTCCGAAAACATCCGTGTAAGCCTTGGCCCCTCCCTCACGCCTCGTCGTCTTTCCACTCTTGACCTCAAAGGCTCCCACCCCATGGTAACAAGCCGGATCATGTTCGGCAGGGCTGTATCCCTTTCCCTTTGTTGTGACGACATGGACCAGGATCGGTCCATGCATCTCCCTGACGTTCTTAAAGGTTTCAATGAGGTGGTCCAAATGGTGACCCTCAATGGGTCCCACGTACTTGAAACCGAGTTCCTCAAACAGAATCCCGGGAGTCAGAAACCCCTTGAAGAATTCTTCAGCCTGCTTGGCCCATCGGTAGACCGAACGGCCGATTCCCGGAAGGGTCTGAAGAAAGGATTTCATCTCATTGCGGAATCGGTTGACGAACTGGCCCGTCATCACGCGACTGAGATAGGATGAGAGGGCTCCCACATTGGGAGAAATGGACATCTCGTTGTCGTTCAAAACCACAATCAGGTCCCTGTCGAGTATGCCCGCTTGGTTCATCCCCTCGAATGCAAGGCCCGCTGTCATGGACCCATCGCCTATGATGGCGATGACCTTGGCCTTCTCGCCCTTAAGGGATTTGGCCTCGGCAATACCGAGCGCCGAAGAGATCGAGGTTCCGGCATGACCCGTGCCAAAGGCGTCACACACGCTCTCTTCTCTTCTGGGAAATCCGCTCAGTCCTCCCAACTGACGGATGGTCCGAAACGCTTCACGCCTCCCCGTCAGAATCTTGTGAGCATAGCACTGGTGCCCCACATCCCATACCAGGCTGTCCTTTGTTAGATCGAAGGCCCTATGAAGGGAGATAGTCAACTCAACGACCCCTAGATTGGAGGCGAGATGTCCTCCACACCGAGAGATCACAGAGATAATCTCGTTACGAATCTCTTCTGCCAATCTGGGCAGGTCGTCTCTGCTCAGCGCCTTCAGATCATCGAATCCATGAATCTGATCTAGTAGGGTTCCCACGGACAAGACCTATCTCCTCCCCTCCGCCACGGCTCTCTCAGATTGCCTACAGCATATCCAGTTTAAAAGGTCTTTCCACAACTCTCTTTTTCGGTCCCTTATAAAGTCATCGTCATGTTGGAAGGATGCCTTAACGAGTCGGAGATAGAGTCATGGTGGATGTTTTTCTGGCTCTGAGCCCCTCATCTATAGTCTCCCAGCGGCCTCAACCGTCCCCGGGTGTAGACCCTCCCGCTGCGCCCAAAGAATGGGAACGGGTGTCGAAGATCGACGGTTTCACGGTCCCTGAGTTCACATATCGCGCAATCCAAGACTATGAGGCTCGTCGAAGCAGGTAGCTGGCAATCTCTTGCAGGGGCTCCCCTCGCTCCTGGAAGATGGTGAGACAGGCAACCGCCTCTCTCACAAGGTTCTCAGCGAGACGCTTAGACTCTCCAATGCCCACAACATCTGGGTAGGTCGCCTTCTTCCTGGCCTCGTCGCTTCCCACATCCTTCCCGAGTGTCGCGGGTTCTCCAACCACATCCAGAATGTCGTCCACGATCTGAAACGCCAGACCAATCCTTTCGCCGTAGCGGGTGATGGCTTCCAGTTCCTCCGAAGAGCTCCCTCCCAGTCTTGCTCCTGCTCTTAGAGAGGCCACGATGAGTGCTCCTGTCTTGTGGGTGTGGATGTACGCAACCTTGGGAAGATCCACATTCTGGCCTTCCGATTCCATGTCCACGACCTGCCCCCCCACCATACCGCGGAACCCTGCCGCCAGAGAGATCTCATCGATAACTCCCAGGGCCAACTCCGGATCGATCTCATGATCCAAGGCGCCACGACTCATGTGTTTGAACGCCTCCGTCAACAGCGCATCCCCCGTCAGAATGGCCAAGGCCTCACCAAATACCCTATGCACAGTGGGTTTACCCCTTCGAAAATCATCATTATCCATGGCGGGGAGATCGTCATGGATGAGGGAGTACGCATGGATCAATTCCAGAGCACAGGCAAAGGGAAGAATCGCCTCCCCCTGCCCGTCAACAGCCTCGAAAGCCGCCATTGCCAAAACAGGCCGAATCCGCTTCCCTTCTCCGAGGACGCTATAACGCATGGCCTTGGAAAGCCTCTGGGGATAGTCCGTTTCGGGGGGCAGGATCTCCATCAGCGCATCATCTATCCGTTTCTTCCTGTCCCGGAGGTAGACGTGAATGTCCAACAACGCTCCTGAATTAAGGGTCTTCCTCTCTTCCTTCTTCAGGCTCGAAAGGATGGGGTTTGAGGACGCCCTCTTTGTTTCTCAGAAGGATCTCGACCTTTCTCTCGGCTTCGTCGAGTTTCTCGCTGCAGGAATGGGAGAGGCGAATCCCTTCCTCAAACAACTTCAGAGATTCTTCCAGATCGAGGTCTCCTCCCTCGAGTTTAGAAACGATCCCTTCCAAACGGCTCAAGGCCTCTTCGAACTTCTCTTCTGCCATAGGCTCTCTCTTTCATGCCATTGCGGCCACAGCGCTTGTATTATACCGCATTTCCCCGAACGGTCAACCCAAGATCCGCCGATCCCTCCCCCCCGCAGGGGACCATTCCGGCGAAAAAAAACATCGCCTTGCAGGTTCTCCACGCTTTCATCGCAACCCTTCATGGGGGTCAGG
>CAYGBW010000176.1:0-6356 GCA_964348185.1 uncultured Thermodesulfobacteriota bacterium
TCTCTCGCCCGCTCTCCTTCGACCTTGCTCAGGGTCGCTCGAGCCCACAGAGTTCGCAGAGGATGAGCCTAATTCTGGCCTGATTTGTTGAGAGGAAAAATCAGGCCAACCACCAAGCCCTTCGGGCAACGCAATACAGATATCACAGCGAATCGAGTGTTGGTACCGAATCCTTGATATACGCGAAGCGTTGACGCGTTGATCTGAATCGCCCTTTCAGCGATTCAGATCAAAACTCAGTGATCTAAGTGTGCTCTGTGAGAGATGGAAAAAAGCGCCGCTCAACTATCAGGATCCAAGCCCGCCTTCGACGGATGGAAACTGACTCGATGCGACTTCATGCGCTTGCATTAGTTTGCATTATTCCGAATCCCTTGACCTGGATTGGACCAAGGGGTGCAGTTTCTTCATGTCTTCAGACAGGGCTCGATACCAGGAACGGCTCCTTCCTGCCGCGGCTGGGTGGTAGGTAGGGAAAAAGAGGTCCTTTCCCCTCTCAAATACCTTTCCCCTGATCTTAGACACTCGATTCATCCCCAACAGCGCTTCGACAGCAACCCCTCCCAAAAGACAGATAACGGCCGGAGTGATCGCCGCGATCTGGCGCCGGAGGTGGGCATCGATACAGGTCTTATACTCCACCTTCCGAGGGACGCGGTTTTCTGGCGGTCGACACTTGACCACACTGGTGATGAAAAGGTCACCCCTTTTCACACCCGCAGTCTCCAAGATTTCGTCGAGGATTCCTCCGGAGCGCCCCACAAACGGCCTGCCCTGGATATCCTCTTCTCTCCCCGGGGCCTCCCCCACAAGCATAACCCTCGCCTTTTCCGACCCCTCCCCGGGAACGGCTTTTTTTCGATTCTCATGGAGAGGGCATCGGGTGCAGACGCGAATCTCCTGGGCAATGTGGTTCAGTTTCATAATCTTGGCGTTTTCAAGGGTTCTACTTTTTTCGAATACGCAACAGAAAGAAATAGAGCGCGCCAGCGAGAATCAAGCTGGGAATGGCTCCTCCAATCTGCCAACCAATCAGCCAACCCCTCCCCACTTTGAACACGACGGCTCCGACCGCCCAGCAGAAAATGGCCGTCCAATGGATCCCCCCCGTATACCAGTATGCACCCCGAGTGAAGAGCGCATCAGGCAGGAGAACAAGCTTTCGAGTGAAAAAATAGTCGACCAGAACAATCCCGAATAGGGGACAGAAGATTTGACCGATGATCTCCAAGAAATGCGTGTAAGTCTCAGGATACTCGCCAAAGACGAGGGCGATAATCGTCCCGATAGCGCCGGCGAGAACAACCCCCTTTCTCTCTCCCAGTTTCGGATAGATATTCAGAGCGGATACGGCCGCGGAGTAGATATCGAGAAATGTGGTGGTAAAAGTCGAAAAGAGCACAATGACCATCGCTGGCACGAGAAACCCGAAAGCGACCATCAGTTTCAACACCATGGCTTCGGGCGTGGGTGACTGGGTGGCTAATCCTGCAGCCAATCCGATCAGGTACATCCAGGAGCTGACAATGAAATATCCCAACCAGGTCCCCCAGAAACTGCCGCGATCGTCTTTTGCATATCGGGAATAGTCACAGACCAAAGGGAGCCAGGAGATGGGCATGATGATCACGTAATCGAGCCCCAACATAAAGGGGAGATCTCCGGTCCCTTTTTCTTGGAGCAGTCGGTGGATTCCGTATTCCTTGAAGACGACATACGTCATAACGACGCATAGAATAACCAAGGCGGTCACGGCAATTCGATGGAGCCATTTCCAGAATCTGTATCCAACGAGGGCCCACAGGGTGGTCACGACCCCGAGCACCACAATCCAAAGCCTGGGCGTAAAAAGCGAGGAGCCTTGGGTAAACGTGGCGGCTGCCTGTCCCCCGATCCAGACCATGACGGCAGTCCATCCGATGAGTTGAAAAATGTTCATCAAGGCCGGTATATAAGACCCCCGATTACCAAACGCTGGCCGGGTGCTCACCATGGTTGGGATACCCCACTGACTCCCGATAAGGCCTCCGAGGGCCAGGGGGGTGTTCCCGATAAGGTGGCCTAGAAGAATCACCGCGACTCCCGCAATGTATCCCATGGGCACCAGGATTCCTCCAGCCCATATCTCCGCCAGAGAAACGGCCGCCCCTGTCCACAAAAGAAAGAAGTCCAGGCCATTCAGTGTCCTTTCAGACTGTGGAACTGGTTCTACTCCGTTCATGGTTTTGCCCTCCTCCAATTGGAAAACACCGAGGCCTCCAGCCTGTCTACCCCCATCCCGTTTTCACCATGGGAATTCGGAATACCTGAAATAAAGCAATCTATGGGGTCGTATACTTGGGCTATGGAGTTTTCAGTACCTCTCTTCTTCTTGAATGAATCGGGAATGGGGCCTGGAGACAGGAGAGAAGGGAGTCGGAAAAAAGCCGCAATTCCGAACTTTGCAACTACGGCTTCACATCGGGTTGATTGCCGCTTTCCCTACGTCGGAATTATCCGCACAGGTTCAAGGGGTCATCCCGCTCACCCAAGAAAAATCCCTTGGCGTGATTCTGGAATTTCTCAGCCTATCAGCTCCCCCAGCGATTCCATTTACCCTTAAATCATTTCTGTTAAACTGTCAACCGGAATCTGCACAGAAAAAGATCGACCCCTCGAGATCATCTCCACATACTTTTGTCGCTGTCTATAAAGCGAATATGGAGTCTGAAATCTCGTCGATCACCGAAACAAAATCAGGCTCCCTTTTTGGAATTGGCCCGAATTTTGCCAAGAGCCCTATCACATAGCAAGGCAAACACGTTTGGGTGAGTGCCAACGGTCAACAGTGAAGGCCATGAAATACCGGATCCCTCTCTTGATTTCATTCTTCCTTGTCCTGTCTTCTCACCCATCATCTGCCGACGAAGGCAGGGCCAGCAGGGCCTCTCCCCTGGAGGAAAAGGTCGATTTATATCGGTTTTTCGATCTCTACGGAGGGACCTGGCTTACACTGGGTGAGGGCTCCTGGGAGATCTCGTTCCCCTTTGCGGGATTTACGGGAAGATCCAAACTCGAGTTTGAGGATATCGACAGCCCCCTGTATACGATTGGGGCCAGGATAAAACCCTATTTCTACTTCATCACCGTTGATGCCCGTTATGAGTCCGGCAAGATACAAACAGGGACAACGATCGATTCGGATTGGATCGACAGCTTACTCTTTTCCAGATCCGAGTCTGATGCTGATGGAGATGTGGAGTATCTGGCTTTGGATGTTTATTTACTCCTCTGGCCACCTCGTGGAAAGCCTGTCGGTTGGGGAAGGGGTGCGGAAAAGCCGCCCGATCTTGCGAGTCTTGAGTTACTTCTGGGGTGGTTTCGCTACGAGGACAGGATCGATATCACGAATGGGGTCCAGGTGATCCCCCCGTCTGGCCCGTTCAGCGGCCTCCGGTCAGAGTACACCTTCGAGTGGCAAGGCTTCAGAACCGGCCTGAAATACGAGTGGGATTTCATAAGAAGGCCTTCTCGGTTTCTCTATGCCCTGGGCGTCAAAGCTTGGGGTGCCTATCTCTGGGGGGTGGACTACGACGGAGAAGGGATTTGGAACCTGAGGACAGATTTTGCTCAAAACCCAAGTTTCGCCCACGAGGCTGACGGCGACGGCTTTGAGGGGCAGATCGGCGTTTTCTACAGCCCACTCAAACACCTCAAGGCCGATCTGTCCTATCGCTATCTGAGCCTCAGGGGAGACGACGGAACAGACACGACCTTCTTCAGCGATGGCACTATCGGAGAGGCCAATCTTGACAAGGTTCGCTCAAGGAGGCAGGGAATCCTCTTTCTCCTCTCCTACTCCTTCTAGTTGGTCGTCACTGAAAAATGCCCTTTCCGCTCTCTGTACGGAGTTTTTGGCCCGTTCTAAGGCTCGGTCGTTCGAATTCCCGAACTCGGCCTAGCGGCCTCAGACAGCGGGAATTCGCCTCTTCGAGGACACTCCCCTCCCCAAGACGGGGCCCCAAAAACTCCGTAATGTTCGCTTCAAGGACATTTCTCAGTGACGACGAATTGGCGGTAACGTCCCCATTAGATTGAAACCGGTGGAGTGGCATTAGAAAAGAATAGTCCCTGGTGATTCCCATCTGGCATAGAGGTGGTTGTTTGAAAACACCAGGGATTTGATGAATTTCCCATAATAGCTCTTTTCAGACTTCTCAAAAACCACGTTCACCCCTTCGATGTCATAAACGGTTTCTCCCCATGGGAAGACGAAGACGGGCCGGGCCTGGTTTTGCGCTACGAGGCTATTGACATAGAAAAGAGCGTGCCCGGGGTCGTCAAAATTCCAATTCTCATGGAGGTCCAATTCGACGGCATTCTCAAGGCACCACTTCGCCACCTGTTCGTTGACGCTTTCATCAGGAATCCCGATTTCCTTGAAGACCACCTGCTGAATTCCGATTTGCCGACACCAGCGGACAAAGTCGAGGGCGTCTTCGGGGGATGAAACCCCCTGTTTCGACAGGAAACATGCGGCCCTTACGACCAGATCGCACTCTTTTGTCAGGTACGAGACGAGCGTCTCATAGTCAACATTCAGGCCGAGCAAGGCTTTGCGCTTCTTCGGTTGGTGATGAGGGAGGGTAAGGGTCAAATTGGTGAGATGCCTCCCAACGAGATTGAGGAAGGATTCCCGTTCTGGGAGAATATCTTTCCCCGGAGTGATCAAACCGATTTGGGCAAACTCCGGGCTGGCCTCTGAAAGAATCTGGTAGAGGTGTGTCCATTCACCCAGGAGGGGGTCCCCTTTTGCATCGATCTCCATGGCTACTGCTCCGCTCTGGAGGGCGAACTGGCGAGCCTTTTTGAATTTCTGAGAGTCGAATAGATCCCCCCCGGCGGGGCCTTTCCCTTCTTGATGGGCGCAGTGTGGACATGAGGCTTCGCATGTCACCGATTCGGAGATCACCTGGAGTGTGTGGACTGTCAAATCTCTTCCTTGATCTGGAGGGTTGTGATCCGTCAGATGTATTTTAGCGAAAAATCCCCAGAGATCAACAGTTAAATTCTCAACCCTTATATCCCCTACACAGATAGATCGCGCAGGGGAGACAGAGTTTTTGTAATCGTTCAGCACATGGTTAGCATGCGGTTTTTGGGTAGTCACGATCCAGAATGAAAAGGGAGGTGAACAGAGGCGAAGTTTGACGCAAACGCCCGTTCTCTTGTGTGTCCAACGGGCGCAGCGATCGAACAATTTGAACAATCTCACCCAATTGACTCAATCAACTCAATTGACCAAATTAACTCATACAGGAGGTTTCTTACGTCTCGAACAAGCACAGCGATCGAACGAGCGGAGCGATTGAACAATTCGAACCTTCTCGAGTGATCGAACAAGCGGAGCGATTGAACAGTTCGAACGACTTGAACCTTTCACCGCTCCGGTTGACCTTTCAAAGGGATTGTGCTAATACGATAGGAAAACCTTTTCATGGAAAGAGAAAGAAATTTCAGGGGGGGAACAGATGGCTGTTGAAGGGCTCGACAAAAACCTGCGAGGGGAGAGACGAAAGACGGTTCGGGCGAAGGCCATCCTTCCGGCTTTGATTTTGTTTGATCACCGGGAGAGGAAGTCCAGGACAGCCAATGTGAGTCTCGGTGGGCTCAGGGTTCACACCGACGAACCTTTGCCGAGAAACCAGAAGATCCGGATTGGGTTTATTGTGAAATCCTGTCCAATTGAGGCCGAAGGGAGGGTTGTCTATTCACTGAAAGAAGCCTCTGGCTATGTATCGGGTCTGTCGTTTGACAGAATCTCGGAAAGAGACATGGAAAACCTTTCCAGACATCTCGACACGTTGGAACCCGTCGGTTCACAGAAGGGACTGTCCATTCTCTCGCAGGCGAATGAGGCAAGGGCTCAAGAGGTCGACCTATCCACAGAGGTCATCATCCCCGACGCTCATGTCTCAGCCATGCTCATATTGAAGGGGGAAAGAAAATCGGAGAAGAGAGTCTATGAGATTAACCGCCGCGTTGTCTCGATCGGGAGGCACCGGGACAACGATATCGTTCTGACTGATGTGTCGGTTTCAGGACATCACGCAAAGATTCGCTTTGAGGATGATGGGTACTTCATTTACGATTTTGCTTCAACCAATGGGACACGGGTGAACGGTCGGAAGATATATAGAAAAAGGATCACTGACGGGGATATCATTGAGATCGGTCAACCCACTTTCACCTTCCTGACGAAAAGGAAGACACACTGATCCTTGCAGTTGCAGGGCGATTAGCTCAGTTGGATAGAGCGTTGGTCTCCGGAACCAAAGGCCGTGGGTTCGAATCCCGCATCGCCCATTCAAAGTTGT
>CAYGBW010000177.1:0-7219 GCA_964348185.1 uncultured Thermodesulfobacteriota bacterium
CTCATCAAGAACCTCTCCCACGGTGAGCAGCGCCAGATTGAGGTCTGCCTTGCTTTAATTGGTCAACCTCGCCTCCTGCTTTTGGATGAACCGACAGCGGGATTGTCTCCCGCCGAAACTCTTTCGTTTACCACCATGCTAAAGAAGATTGACCCTGATATGACGATTCTGTTAATCGAACACGACATGGACGTGGCCTTTGAATTCGCCGAGAATATAACGGTCCTTCACCAGGGGAGTCTGATCGCCTCGGGGAAGAAGGAGGATATTCGGGCAAACACAAAGGTCCAAGAGATCTACTTGGGAATGGAATAGTCATGCTCAAAATCCAAAACATTCACACCTACTACGGCGACAGCTATGTCCTTCAGGGAATCTCCCTTGAAATCGAAGAGGGAAGTGTCGTTGCGATTCTCGGCCGCAATGGGATGGGGAAGACGACCCTGATACGATCCATCGTTGGTTTCACACCCTGTCGTCAGGGCCAAATCCTGTTCAAGGATACTGAGATAACCCAGATGTCCTCATACAAGATCGCACGGATGAACATAGGACTCGTCCCCCAAGGGAGACGAATATTTTCCTCTTTGAGTGTGCTGGAGAATTTAAGAGTCGGGGTCAGAGGCCGTGGGGCCGATGCGTGGAACGAGGAGAAGGTATTCTCCCTATTCCCTCCCCTAAAAGACCGCGCTGACCATAAGGGGAACGAGCTAAGCGGTGGGGAGCAGCAGATGCTGGCCATCGCCCGAGCCCTCATGACCAATCCGGAGCTTCTCCTCATGGACGAGCCGACAGAAGGTCTGGCGCCTCTGTTGGTCCGGACCATCGGGGACGCGATTTTGCAGCTCAAGGAGAGCGGGCTATCCACCCTTCTCGTAGAACAGAACCTCCCCTTTGCCATAAAGGTTGCCGATTACACCCATGTACTCAGCAAAGGAACGATTGTTTACTCGTCGGCTCCCACAGCGCTCTGGCAAAACGAGGAGGTGAAGGCGCAATACCTGGGGATATGATCCATCCCCTGTCTGTATCGTCGTGGTGTTCCTCTGGATCCCTTTCAATTCCTCATCATTTGGCTCAATTGTTCCACCGCGATCTCCGCAAATTCTGGATCGTTAATGTGTGCATCGACCTCCATCAGTTTCACCTTTGAAGAATCCAGATGCTCCTTGATCGCGTCTATGAGAGCCGAGTTGGCGGCCTCGTCATGCCACTCTCCCGAGACCGAGCCCTCGATCGTGGTCATTTTGGGACCCCCCGCTCGGTCGAGGGCCGAGAAGCCCCTTGTGGGGATGATGATGGCGGTGCGGCCCAGGGTCCGATTTGCCTTCTCTGCCATAATCTTGCCCAGGATTCGATTCTCTTCCCCATTGGTCCTCATCAGAGTAATCGAAGGGGTGTAGAAGTAGAAATCCCTATCCCTGTATTTCTCGGGCACGGTCTCTCTGGCCCCGAAGTTCCCGAGATCGAGGCCTCCAACAGAGATGACCTGGGGAACCCCCATGGAGCCTGCCGCCTCCAGTCTATGGGGCCCAGCGCTGTACATCCCGCCGACCAACTCATCCACGAGTTCAGAGGTGGTGATATCCAGGACGCCGCTGCTCTCCCCTGACCGGACGAGCTCTTCCAGAGCCATTCCACCGGTTCCTGAAGCGTGGAGTTCAATGACCTCAAAACCCCTATCCTCCAACAGGTGTTTTGCCCTCTCAACACACGGAAGGGTGACGCCGAACGTGGAGAGACAGATCTGAGGCTTAATCGCTTCTTCCTCAAGGGGTTCAGCCTTTGCCATATGGGCAATAGCCCGAGCAGCATTTCCGATAACCCTTTTGGTAATCCTGTTCAGGGAGATGTCGCCAATGGAATTCGCCATCATGATATCCTTTGTTCCCACATAGGGACGCACATTTCCTGAGGCGACACAGGTCACCATGAGTTTTGGAAACCCGATCGGGAGGATCCGCATCAGGGAGCACGCCATTTCCGCGCCATTTGCTCCGCCCAATCCAATGATCCCGTGAAACTGCCCTCCCGCAGCCATCCTGTGAACGATTCTCGTCGCCCCCTCGGTCATCAGTCTCAGTGCCGAGATCTTATCCAGTCCGGCGATTTCCCTAAAATCCTTTCCCATCTCCCTCGCGACGGCCTTACAGGAAACAGCCGACGGGACCTCGGGCTGTTCGGCCTTGCAGCTCAGGTCCATGAGGAGGGTTCTGAGACCTTCGGCCTCAATTCTCTGTCTAAGATGAACCAACTCTCTTGCCTTGGTATCCAAGGTGCCAATGACGAGCACGGTTCTCATCATTCAACCCTCCTTTTCCCTGTGGGCCACTCTGCTCTCTCAACCCTCACCGAGGTTTCCTTATCTCACCGTGCAGATTCGCAGTGTATGCCCCATGCGAACAGGGACCTCGTAATCTTGAAATCCTACGCAAACCGGTGTGGTCCGACCGACGGACATCCTGAAAACCCCCATTTCAGCGGGGCCGGGTTACGAATTCCCCCCACCCAGGCGAACCGACAACCTCCCCGTCCCGCATCACGACCTTCCCTCTGACCATGGTCAGGACAACGTCCCCCCGAATCCTTTTACCGGGATACGGGGTCCATTGGCACTTGGAAACAACCTCCCGGTCTTGCAGCACGGTTTCCCTGTCGAGATCAACAACAATCAAATCCCCATCATGGCCGACCTGGATGAAGCCCTTTCGGTGACTCAATCCATAGAGGAGCGAGGCATTCTCAGACCGGAGGCGGGCCACCTGATTGATCGAGATCAATCCCCTCGCGACCCCATCCAAAAGAAATCGGGTCGTCGTTTCAATGCCAGGGATCCCAAAGGGAGCCTCCCATATGTCATCGAGCCCTTTCTCTTTTTCGATCTTGGGATAGGGGCAATGGTCGGAATTGACCATGTCGATCTGATCCATTCGAAGACATCTCCAAACTCCATCGACGTCCGCTCGACTCCTCGGAGGGGGGGTAAATTTGTTGAGGGGACCCCTTTCAGCCAGGTCTTCCGAAGTGAGCGTAAAATACTGGGGGCAGGTCTCCGAATAGACCGGGGCACCCCTCCCCTTTGCCAAGGAGATATAGGGAACCAACTCAGGAAGGCTGACGTGGGCGATGGCCACGCACGCCCCAGCCGCCTCTGCCAGGTCTATCACCTGTTTCACGGCCAACCTCTCTGCCTCAGGTGTCCGCCACTCAGACACGGTCAAGTAGTCTTTTCGTCCCGATTCCCTCAACCTTCTCTCGTTGTGTTTCAGGATAGAATCGTTCTCTGCGTGAATCAGCGCCACGCCTTCGAAGGATTTGATTTCTTCAAATACCTCTGCAAGGTCTCCAGCGAGGAGAGCCTCCGCTCCGTGGAGTTCACAGGTGAATCCTTTGAATCCCAGGGCCCCCGCATCCCACATCCCTCTTAAATCCTTCCTATTGGTGGAAGTGAGCCCGCCCAAAAGCCCAAAGTCCACCAATGATCTCTCCGAGAGGTAGCGCCTTTTCTCGATGAGTTCCTTTGCCGTGAAAACCGGGGGCTCTGTCCTGTGGTGATCGATGACCGTCGTCACTCCCCCTCGGGCAGCGGCTCCGGTCCCGGTGATGAAATCCTCCCGATCCGTATACCCTGGATCCATCATGTGGACATGGCCATCAACGGCCCCCGGTAACACATAAAGGCCCCCCGCATCGATGACTTCTCCCTGGGTCTCCTGAAGGGATTGGGTGATCCCGATGATCTTCCCATCGGAGATATGAATGACCCCTTCATAGGTCATCCGAGAGTTAACGATCCGACAGTTTTTGATGGTCAGTTCGGCCTTCATGGGTCCTCCTACTCCATTGCTCCTCCCTCCCTGAGGGAAAGAAGGGGCAAGAGCTTGAACTTCACCCCTCCAGTAACAGAAAACCCAAGCCAACGGAGAGAGGTTCTTGAATTCAGGGTTGCCTGGCCTCTTGAGGGGCGACCTCTCTGTACCAATCGAGAATATCGCTCCCCCGCATGAACAGGACACCCTTATGCCTTTTGATGTATTGAAAAATCCGTTCGAAGTATCGAATTCGATGGGGCACACCGGTAATATAGGGGTGGACAGCGATCGCCATAAACCGGGCATTTTCTGCCCCTTCCTCGTAAAGCGTATCAAACTGGTCACGAGCCCGGTCGTAGATTTCCGGCGAGCGATGGTGCTGGACGAGTTCAGCTCGTTCTCCCCTCATAGATCCTCACTCTTTGTTAACTGAAACGCCTGAGACCTGAAGGTAAGCTAATGCAAGGGCATTTAGTTCTAGCGTGTTTCTGCCCCCTCCCCCCGGGGGGAGAGGGATGAATGAGGGGGAATCGCGTGGAATGTAGCAAACATTTGTCGGTTTGTGTTAGATCAGCCAATTGCTAATATATGCCTTACCATTTGTCAAGTTCTATTCCATCGAGGACTGTTACCCAAAGGGGTTGAAACAGCAGTCCTTTAAAAAGGAGGCGAAAAGCCCGGAAGATCCGGAGAGATTCTTTATTGACATGGGTGTTTCAGGCCGATATATTTTCCTATCCTTTCACGCAACCGTCAGGTGGAGGACGGGATGTTATGGTAAAGCGATTCGAGAAACAGGAAATTGTCGTTAACCTGAAGGCAGAAATCGACAAAGGCCGGGCTATTTTTGATGCATTTGCTGGAACCGGAATCTCAGCCAAATTTGCAGAGGCTGGGGGCGCCGACATGATCACAACCCATATTCTGGCAAGATTCCGGATGGCAGGCCTTTCTTCCATGGCAGGATATCTCTCAATTGCAGATGCCAATGCCGTTACCTTGGAACTGGGGAAAAGAGATATCATTCCCATCATCAAGAGTACCCCTGTCATGGCCGGACTTCTCGGAACCGACCCTACACGAGACATGGAGTCCTTCCTCGACGAGATCATCGGAGCCGGCTTTTCAGGAGTGCTCAACTGTCCCACCATCGCCCTTATCGATGGAAACTTCAGGAGAACCCTGGAGGAGACCGGACTAACCTACGATAAAGAGGTTGAAATGATTGGGATTGCCCATCAAAAGGGCCTTTACACGAAAGCATTCTGTACAACACCCGAAGAGGCACGGAAGATGTTGCAAGGGGGGTGTGATAACATCATCGCCCATGGAGGCAACACAAAGGGGGGAACGATCGGTTCCCAGACGGTGACTTCTCTCGATGACATGGTCGATCTCATTCAGCGTATCATCGATACCGTGAAGGAGAAAAAACCGGAGACCGTGGTAACGTGCCACGGCGGGGCTGCGGTGACACCTCGGGATGTTCAATACCTCCTAGACAGAACCAGAGGACTGGACGGATACGTGGGAGGGTCAACAGCCGAGCGACTGCCCGTTGAAAAATCGATCACCGCAGCGGTCAGGGATTTCAAAGACATCAAGATTCCGGCAAAGACCCCCTAGAATAGGCCGGTGGGAAGGTCACTCCTTGCGAGGGCTCGACGATTTCAAGGAAGAAACAACGGACAAAGAGAGCAGAAGGAGAATCGAAGGGGGTTCGGAGTGAAGACAACTCCATTATCCTCTAGATTCGAGCACTGGGGGCGATCATTTTGCTTTCGTCCTTGAAGGCGATTTCTTGGCATTCCTTTTGATTCCAGCCATCTGTTCGTAAATTTTCATGACGACCGTTGCGTCGCTCTGGTCCCAACCCGAATAATGGGCATTGAGCAGGAACTGCTCGTAGAGTCCTGCCATGGGTAGTACAACACCCAGCCGCTTGGCACTCTCCAGAGCGAGTCCAAGGTCCTTGACGGCCAACCACACGGGGCCTTTGGCTTCGAAGTTGCCCCTAAGCATGTCCCTGCCCCGGGCCGCGATCAAATCGCTTCCAGCAGCGCCGGAAATCAGGACGTCGAGCATGACATCAGGGTCGAGACCGGCTTTGAGCCCGTGCACCAAACCCTCGATGGCAGAAGCCTGATTGAGGAAAAGGGTCTGATTGACCACAAGCTTGAGCATCGCGGCATCGCCGTTTTTCCCCACATACACCGTTTTTTTACCCACTCTATCGAGGACTGGCTTGACCGTTTTGAAGACGGATTTTTTGCCCCCAGCCATAAAAACCATGTTGCCCACCCTGGCCTGGTTGGCAGCGCCTGAGATCGGGACATCCATCCATTCGATCCCCTTTTTTGCCAGCCTCTCGGCCATGGCCTTGGTTTCCCAGGGAGGGACCGTGCTGGTGTCAACAATGATCTGACCCTTTCGGGCCTTCTCCAGAATGCCTCCCTTCCCTTCCACAACGTCCCGGACGACGCCCCAGTTTGGAAGGGACAGGATGACGAGATCCGCCCCCGTTGCGCCTTCCCCAGGAGACTTCGCAGGCTTCAGACCCAGGGAGACCAGGTTGGACATCTGTTTTTCAACGACGTCAAAGCCCGTCACAGGGTAACCCGCCTTCAAGAGAAACGTGGCTATAGGCGTCCCCATAGCCCCAAGGCCGATGACCGCGATATCCTTTATACCCATAACCTTCGTCTCCCGGTCTTCTACTTCACCTCCACGAAGTCGGCTGAGAGGGGCGGAGAGGTAAAGAATTCGAGGTAGCGAAAATCCTTGTCTGACCTGTTCACGGTCGTATGCTTTTCTCCTGCAGGGATATGGAGGATGTCGCCGGCCTTGATGGGAATCTCTTCTCCCTCGATAATTTCAGTGGCTTCTCCGCTGATGACGATAATCACCGATTCCCGATGGTTGTGGTAGTGGTAGGGCACCTGGCTGCCGGCAACAAGGAGGCCAAACATTCCCCCGAGAGCCTTGGCGTTATGCTCCTCGGTTAGAATCTCAGGCCGGTAGGGGTCGCCCGGGGTTGGATTCTCCATATGGATATACGCGTCAATCTTGAATACCTTCATCCCATCTCTCCTCTCATCGAATTAGAACATGGCGAACTGCCAACACGGGTTCTACAGAAACAGGCAAATACTATAGAGTCAGGCCCCTTCTGTCAAGTGTATGAGAGAACTGCATATGACGGCAGAAAGGGGGCTATAGGGTTCAGGAGGAGATAGAACGATCTATGGAAAATTCCAACAAAATGGTATCCTGCCGTCAGAAGGTCAGCCAGTGTCCTTCTAGAGATAGCGACAAAAATACCTGCGGATGATTCAAAGAAGCCGACTTTTTTCTGTAGAGGCGAGGTTTATCCCCATAAGCGCTCAAATAAGAAGCCAACTCGATTC
>CAYGBW010000178.1:0-4809 GCA_964348185.1 uncultured Thermodesulfobacteriota bacterium
TATCAGCCATTTCATCATATCCCTCCCTCCGCCAATTCAGAATTCTCGTGCAAAGAGCGCAAAACTTTTAGTATAACAGACCCAGGTTGAATGTCAACCCCAATCTCGAGCAGACCCACGCAGACTCACGGGGACCCTGCTTTGCGGGACAATCGCTTCTCCATATCAATCAGCCCGTAGACGTCTCAGACCCATGGGGCATGGAATTGATTCCCCGTTAACTCCTACTCCTACCCAATGAAAAGATGAATTGACATTATTTGAGTTGCTTCCAGGGCCAGCAGTTTTCCCTTGGCCAGGCTTGCCGCGCCAGAGCCTTGTCCCGCGTCGGGTCGGCCAGGGAAGAGATCTCTCTGCGCATGTCTGCGTGCATCTGCGGCCAATTGATCACAAGGAATTTCGAGTCTCGTATTGGGTTGCGCCCTCACGGCCCTGTGTTCTCTCAAAACTCAGCGGAAATCTGCCTTGACAAAACCTGACTTTTAACATATTAGACAGACTCTATCTGGAACCTCTAAGATTATTGTGAAGGAGAGTCTCATGAGCAAGGAAAAGGAAAGAGAGATGATCAGGGCAACGGCCAAAAGACTCGCCACCAAACTCATCGCCCTCCGTGCGGAGGAGATCGATGTCGTCGGAGAGTTTCCGTGGGATATCGCGGACCTTCTCGGAAAACAGGGTCTCCTGGCCATCCTCCTCCCCGAAACCTACGGCGGCATGGACGGGGACATCACCTCCTTCTGCCTTGTCATTGAAGAAATCGCCAAAGTGTGTGGCTCCTCTTCTCTTCTGGTTCTCGTTCAGGGAGTCGGTACCATGCCCATCATGCTCGCAGGAAACGACGAGCAGAAAAAGAAGTACTTCGATCTCATTGCCACAGAAAACCATCTCGTTGCCTTTGCATTGACCGAGCCTGAGGCAGGCTCTGATGCAGCCTCCCTAAAGACCAGGGCCGTCAGCCACGGGGAGCATTATACAGTAAACGGCCGTAAGTGTTTTATCACCAATGGTGGAGTCGCCAATCTCTACTCCACCTTTGTCGTCACCGATCCTGAAAAGGGGAGTGAAGGTATCTCCGCTATACTGGTGGAAAAAGGGACCGAGGGCCTCTCTTCTGGCAAGGCGGAAGAAAAAATGGGGATGCGTGGCTCCAACACCACAGACGTCATCTTTGAAGACTGCGTTGTCTCCAAGGAAAAACTACTGGGTGCCGAGGGGCTGGGCTGGGAGATTGCCATGAAGACCCTCAACATGTCTCGTCCCGCTGTCGGCGCTCAGGCGGTGGGGATCGCCCAAGGGGCCCTCGACATTGCGATAAACTATGCCAATGAGCGCCACCAATTCGGAAGACCCATTGCGAGATTTCAGGGAATCAATTTCATGTTGGCAGACATGGCCACACAAATCGAGGCGGCCCGTTCCCTGGTTTACAGGACCGCGGCCATCATCGATTCCAAGGAAGGGGATAGCGATATGCTCTCGGCGATGGCAAAGTATTTTGCCTCTGATGTGGCCATGAAAGTCACAACCGACGCCGTTCAGGTCCTGGGGGGTTACGGTTACATGAGAGACTACAAGGTCGAACGGATGATGCGGGACGCCAAGGTAACCCAGATCTATGAGGGGAGCAACCAGGTCCAACGGAGTGTGGTGGCTCATCACCTCGTCACCAAGAAAGGAGAATAGCAAAGAATCCACGCTCAATGGACGTGCCTTTGATGTCACCCTTAAAGGGGGTTACAACGGCTCTGCTTGATTCGCTTTGTTGCTGGAGTAATGGAGTGGTGGAGTATAGGAGTACTGGAGTATTGGAGTAGGGGAGTACTGGAGTATTGAGATTCAGGATTTATTCCGTTTGCACATCTATTGGAGGTGAAAACAGAAAAGAATCGAGCATGCAATATTCTTCTCTATTAAACTCGGAGCTTTCTAATCGATCTCAGTACTCCAATACTCCAATACTCCACTACTCCAATACCCCGGTACTCCAGTACTTCAATTCAGCCGTCGTAGCCAGAGGCTACTATCCGGCCTTCATAGCCGTAGTCACTACGGCGGAGTAGGCTGGCGAAGTCGGTTACTCCAACACTCCAAGTAACTATTACAGGCAGAGCCAATCTCGCCAAGGGCGGGACTGAACGCGTCCTTAGGTAGAATGACAGGATTCCATGAAGGTGGACGGTTCCTCCATTCGGTACATCGCCCCTCTCTATCCGACCCTCTTCTCCTATCTCCTCGGAATTATCCTCGCCACCCACATCTTTTTCCCCCCTCCTTTTCTCCTTCTTGCGGGTCTGGTCACCTTGACCTTTGCCTTCCTTCTCATGGCCCGATTGAAAAAGAGAGGGGCGGCCCTGCTTCTTTTCGGCTCCTTTTTCTGGCTGGGCGCGCTGGGCCTTACCGCTCAGCTTCGTCCAGAACTGCCGGAAAACCATGTAAGCCATTTTACGGGCAGAGAAAGGGTGGTTGTGGAAGGCCTTCTGACCCAACCTCCGGACAGGTCTGTCAATAGGGTAAGACTCCACGTGAAGGCTGAAACCCTGATCAAAAACCAACGGTCCATCAACACCACGGGGATGGTACTCGTGTCTCTGCCGAGTTTGGGAGAGGGGTTGAACTACGGCGACCGGATCCGGTTTTCAAGCAGTCTCGGCCGTCCCACCAATTTCAACAATCCGGGAGGCTTTGATTATCAACGGTATCTCGCCACACGGGAAATCTGGACTACAGCCTTCGTCGATAATCCGAGAAGGATCATCCGAGTTGCAACGAGACAGGGCAGCGCCTTCCGGACGCTGCTGGAAACGTCCAGGAATCGCATCAGAGCGTTCTTGGATCAGTATTCAACCCCTTTGTCCGGTCCGATTCTCAAGGCCCTCGTTCTCGGGGAGAGGGGAACGATCCCCGAGTCGGTCAGAGAGGACTTCTCGACATCAGGGGCAGCCCACATTATGGCGATTTCTGGCCTTCACCTCGGGATCATCGCGTTTTTCCTGTTTCGGGGGTTACTATGGATTCTCAGACGGAGTGAGAGAATCACGCTCAAGACCAACGTTTTCAAGCTATCCGCCCTTTTGACGATTCCACCCGTTCTTCTCTATACCCTGGTGGCAGGAGCCCGAATCACGACGATCAGGGCCACAATCATGATCATCGTCTATCTCGTCTCGATCCTCATCGACCGTCCCAGGGATCTCTATCATACCCTTGCCCTGGCCGCCCTGGTGATTACCCTGATCGATCCGGGATCTCTCCTGGAGCCGTCCTTCCAGCTCTCCTTTATGGCCGTTCTGGCCATCCTATTTCTGGTTCCGAGATTCAGCCGTCTTTTCAGAAGAGACGAGATCCTCCCGCCGAGGGGAGAAGGCCTGATCCACTGGGTTGCCTCCTGGAGTCGAGAGCTTCTCCTCATCTCTGTCGCTGCCATAATCGGCACGGGTCCGATCATTGCCTATCACTTCCACCGTATCTCAACACTGGGAGTGATCACCAACTTCTTGGTTATCCCCCTCCTCGGTTTTCTCGCCATCCCGGCTGCCCTGATTTCGTCTCTCCTCTCCCTCTGCTCCGTCCATCTCGCTATCCCCTTTGTGCAAATGGCAAGTTGGGTCGTTGATCTCACGGTCTTCATGGTCCATGGTCTCGCCTCCCTACCCGGGGCCTCATTCCACGTGGCCACGCCGACCCTCCTGGAGATTTCCCTTTTCTATGCCTTTGTCGCACTGATCCTACACATCGAGCGCTCCACCGCCTACCGGATTGCTCTGGCCGTGATTCTCTGTTTCGGGGCCGCAGATATCGGCTACTGGCTTCTCAGACACCATTTCAATCAGACCCTCAGGATCACCTCAATCGACGTTGGGCAGGGAGACTGCGCACTGGTTGAATTCCCAGGGGGAAAACGCGCCCTGATCGACGGGGGTGGGTTCTACGATGACAGCTTTGATATAGGAAAGAACGTGGTTGCCCCCTTTCTCTGGAAGAGAAAGATAATGAGAATTGATTTCCTGGTTCTCACTCACCCGGATCCTGACCATCTCAATGGCCTAAAATTCGTTGCACGCACCTTTAAGGTGAGGGAGCTCTGGGACTCTGGACAGGAGAGCGACTCCCCCTTCTTTCAGGAGCTCATGACCATCGTGAAGGAGAAGGGAATCAGACGAATTTCGCTCTTTCGAGGGGATGCGCCTCAAATCATCGACGGGGTTATCGTTCACCCTCTCCACCCTCGAAAGGAAGCCGATAAACCCCATTCCGGGTCTCAGAGGTCTAAACCCAACAACCGCTCCCTCGTTCTCAGACTGGCCTTTGGTCGCCAGACCTTCCTCTTTACTGGGGACATAGAGAGAGAAGCCGAGGCCGAACTCATCGCCTCCGGTGTCGATCTGGAGAGCCGGGTCATCAAAGTTCCCCATCACGGCAGCCTGACCTCCAGCACGCCTGCGTTTCTCGCAGAAGTTCAACCGGAAATCGCAATCATCAGTGCGAGACGAAGGAGCTTCTTTTCCCTTCCCAGCACAAGGATTATCAAACGCTACGAGCGTTTCGGGTGTAGAATCTTCAGGACCGACCTTCATGTAGCCATCACCGTAAAGACCAACGGCGAGAGATTGCAGATCGAAACCTTTCGGAAGCCCTCCCCTGACGCCGCCCACAGGCCGTGGTTTGACTCCCGAGAATCAAGTCTTGGAGGGTTCTTACTTTCCTCCCATGGAGGCGCCTGGTTCCCCAGGGTTTTCGGAAAAGGGACAGGACGGATAGAATATGGTATGAATAGGGGGGAGGATTTTGGATTTTAGATTTCAGATT
>CAYGBW010000179.1:0-8786 GCA_964348185.1 uncultured Thermodesulfobacteriota bacterium
CCTGGCGCGCCGAGACCCGCAGGTGATTGTGTCATGGTGCCCTCTGCCTCTTGCGGCTTCCGTGGCAAGGGTTCTCAGAGGGCTGACGACCGCCCCCGCCCTTTTTCAGTCTCATGAGATTTCTCCCCAGAGATATGTGGAAATGGCGGGCCCGGCTGCAGAGAGAACCCTGACCGTGTCCAACAAGATGCTGGTCTGGCAGGATCTGGCAGATGAAGATCCTCAGAAACAGATAATTCATGATTTTGTCCGTCAATACAGGGATATCTACGGCCATGAGGGGAGCCAACCGGTTTTTCCCGTTCTGGGCTACGTCTGGGACTCCATCATGATACTGGTTCGTTCTATGACAGAAGGGGGAACGGATAGGGCACGGCTCCGGGACGCGATCGAGGGCATCTGGAAGCATGTCGGCCTTGGAGGAATCTACGGTTTCACCTATGAGGATCATAATGGCCTGGACCCGGACTCCCTGGTGGTTATGGAGGTCGATCAGATCCACATGGACGGTACCCGATGGTTCGGTTCCTGGAGGTTGGCAAATTGAGGACAGGGTCTAGGGATCAACTGGCAGGGTTCGGTTTTCAGGGGTCAGGGATCAGCACATAAGATCAGGAGGCGGGGATCAGCGATCAGCTTTCAACAGATTGAAGAAAAACACTCAAAAAAAGGGCTGAAAACCGATCCCTGACAACTGAGAGCTGGGGGTTATGGAGGGTGTCAATGACAAAGTTTGAATACGTAAAACCCAAATCGATCGACGAGGCGATTTCGCTTTACCAGAGCCATGGGGAGAAGGCCAAATACATCGCCGGTGGAACCGATGTGATGGTCAAGATCAAGGAGGGTAAGATCAGCCCCCAGTACCTGATTTCCCTGAAGGGCCTTCAGGGCCTCGACCGAATCACCTATGAGAACGGGGAGCTGAGAGTTGGCGCCATGGTCACCCATCGGATGCTGGAACTCTCTCCCATCATCCGGAAGGAGTTCCCCATTCTCATCGATGCGGTTGAAAACATCGGCTCTGTTCAAATTCGAAATGTGGCAACCATCGGTGGGAACATCATCAATGCGGTTCCATCGGCTGACGGTGCAATTCCACTGATCACTCTGGGGGCCGAGGTTCGCATCAGAGGACCCAAAGGGGAGAGAACCATGGCCCTTGAAGATATCTTTATTGGTCCAGGGCAGACCCTCTTGGAGACCGGCGAAATCCTGTTAGAATTTGTGATTCCGAAGCTTCCCTCACACACCGGCGGGGCCTACTGGAAACACACCCGAAGGGCCGCCATGGAATTGCCCATTCTGGGTGTGGCCGTTTTGATCTCTCTGGACGATGACCTGAAAACCTGCACCGAGGCGCGGGTCGGTTTGGGGGTTTTGGCTCCAACGCCCATGCGAGCGAGGAATGCCGAGGCTGTTCTGAAGGGAAAAAGCATCGACGAGAAGATTCTCAAGGAGGCGGGAAAGGTTGCTGCCGAGGAATGCAAGGCCAGGGACAGTGTCCGGGGAGAGGCCTGGTACCGGAGGGCTATGGTAGAGCTCCTCGTCCCGAGGATGGCGGGCGTTGCGATGGAAAGGGCGCGCTAGCCTTGCCTCCCAAAAGCAGTTTACAAAAGCTACACTAAACTGATCGTACGTATGGAGATGTCAAAATTCAAAACTCGAAGCACGAAATCCGAAACCCGAAACAATATCAAAACTCGAATTTTCTAATGTTCTAAACATGTTTGGGCCTGCGACGAGCCCCTCGGCGTGCGCCCTTCGGCAGTGAGCAGTTCGGCCTTGAGCTCACTGCCGAAAGGCTCAGGGCCGAACTGCTCGAGTCGAAGGCTGAGCCGAGTCGATTTTGGTCATTTGATATTCGGATTTGTTTCGCATTTCGATATTCGAATTTCGGATTTAAGACGTCGGTTTTCAGGACACCGTGCGATCGTGTAGATTATTCAAGTTGTTATCGAGACACTACGCTGGCCTGTTGGTAATGGAATCCCTCTTCTTTGTGGCGATTAACTATCGGCATCTGCGGCAAGTTGGATCTGGGGTCGAAATCCGAATAGAGGCTTGCGACCTGCTGGGTGGTAGTCTGGCTGCTTGGAATAGTTGGAGGTGAAGGGATGAAAAAGGTGATCTCATTTGTATTGAACGGAAACGATATGGAACTGGAGGTTGAATCCCATTGGACCCTCCTCTACCTTCTCAGGGAACATCTGGAGTTGACTGGCACCAAGTCGGGGTGCGAGAGTGGGGAATGTGGGGCATGCACGGTTCTGGTCAACGGCAAAGCGATCAATTCGTGTCTCTTTCCGGTAATGGAGATCGAGGGTTCGACAGTCACCACCATTGAAGGGATGGCCAAGCCGTCTGGTGAACTTCACCCCTTGCAGGGGGCGTTTGTGGAACACGGAGCGATTCAGTGTGGGTACTGTACGCCGGGTATGGTCATGGCAGCCAAGGCCCTTCTGGATGAGAACCCCAATCCAACAGAAGAAGAGATACGCCACGCCATTGCCGGAAACATCTGTCGCTGTACGGGTTATATCCAGATCATCAGGGCGATCAGAGTCGCAAGTCAGACCTCTGTGCAGGGAGAGGTCATGCCCAGAAAAGCCGACTAGAAAATCAGGGAGGTCATCCATGGAAGCAGTCGCCAGTGTTGGAAAGGGGATCCCCAAGCTCGACGCCCAGGACAAGGTGACGGGGAGGTCTGTTTACATTCAGGACCTGAAAGTGCCGGGGATGCTCTATGGCAAGATCCTCCGGAGCAAATACCCCCATGCAAAGATTATTCATATTGATACATCTCGGGCAAAGAAGCTCCTGGGGGTGCGGGCCGTCATTACAGCTGAAGAGGTTCCAACGGTTTTCTTCGGGTTTATGAAAGACCAGCCCGCGCTGAAGGCGGGGAAAGTCCGGTCATACCGGGATGAGGTGGCAGCTGTGGCTGCGATCGATCCCGAGATCGCTGCGGAGGCGATTGATCTGATCGAGGTCGAATACGCGTCCCTGCCTGGGGTGTTCGATCCGGAAGAGGCCATGAGAGAAGACGCCCCTCTTGTTCACGAGGAGAACAAGAGCAACATTCTCAAACTTCCGTGGAAGTTCGAGGCCGGAAACGTGGATGAGGCGAGGAGGGATTCGGCTTTTGTGGCAGAGGATCGTTTCACCTTGACGTGGGTGACCCATTGCTGCCTGGGAACCGACGGGATCATTGCTGATTTTGACCTCAGAAACAACCTGACCGTGTATCGCAACACCCAGATCCCCCATTTAGCCCAGAGGGATTTTAACGATGCCTTGAGGGCCATGGGACTCAAGGGGAGTAAGTCGAGGGTGATCAAGCCTACCATTGGCGGAGGGTTTGGCAGCAAGCTTGACACTTACGCCTTTGAATACATTGCTATTCTACTGGCCTACGTGACCCGGAAACCCGTCAAGATCTTGCAGAGTCGTGAGGAGGAGTTCCGGTACACCTCAACCCGGCAGCCGGCCATCGTCGATATCGCCCAGGGGTGTGACCGAAACGGAAAGCTCACCTTCAGGGACGTCTCCATGGTCCTCGACAATGGTGCCTACGCATCCTGGGGGGCAACAACACCCTCGGTCATGATGATGCCTGTGTCGTCGCTCTACAAGGTACCGAATGTTCACTACGAAGCGAAGTGTGTTTACACCAACAACACCTGGGCTCAGGCGATGAGGGGCTATGGCAACCCCCAGGCGACCTTTGCGATCGACTCGAGCATGGATCAGCTGGCTTCTGCGGCCCGCATCGATCCCGTGGAATTTCGACTCATCAATGCCAATGAGCCCGGCGAGGTCACACCTCAGGGGTTCAAAATTACCACCTGCGGCTTGAAAAGGTGCATCGAGGAAGTTGGGAAAAGACTCAAGCCGGAGAATCGGGACAAGGCGGGAAGAAGAGAAGGGAGAGGCGTTGGGTTAGCCTCCCTGATTCATGTGGGCGGGGGGGCCCGAATTTACAAGTCAGATGGGTGTGGAACGATTATCAAGATCGACGATTTCGGAACGGTTAACGTTTTCACCGGTGCCACCGATATTGGGCAGGGGGCAGAGACCGTTATCGCCCAGATGGTGGCCGAGGAAATCGGGGTCCAGCCTGAGGATGTCAACATCATCGACAACGACACCGATGTCTGTCCCTGGGACGTGGGGGTCCACGCGAGTCGGACCACTTTTGTGGCGGGGAAATCAGCCGTCATGGCAGCCCGGAAAGTAAAGGAGCAGATTCTCGAAATCGCTGCAGGGTATGTGGACCGATGGAAGGACAAAGAGGGGAATCGCCATGAAACCAAGTTGGACGAAGACCCCATGAGCCTTGTGGTCAAAAACGGGATGGTCTATTCGAATAAAGACCCTGAAAAGAAGGTCGCACTTGGAAAGATTCTCCGGGGGGCCCACTACAGTAAAGGCGGGACCATGATCATGGCTGAGTGCTTTTACGACCCGGACAACGAGAATCTGGACCGGGAGTTCAAGGGAAACCTCTCCATGACTTACGCCTACGGGACCCACGGAGTAGAACTCGAGGTCGATAAAGGAACGGGCAAGGTGAAAATCCTCAAGTACATTGCCGCCCATGATGTGGGCCGGGCCATCAATCCCATGCTTCTGGAAGGCCAGATCTATGGTGCAGCAGCGATGGGAACGGGCTATGCCCTGACAGAGCGGCTGATCTTGGAAAAGGGAGAGGTGATGAATGCCAATTTCAGGGATTACAAGATCCTCACCGCCAAGGACGTGATCCCCGTGGAGCCGGTCATTATCGAAACCATGGATCCCGATGGTCCGTACGGGGCCAAGGGGATCGGGGAACCGGGCTGTGTTCCAACGGCCCCGGCAATTGCCAATGCCATCTATGATGCCATAGGGGTCCGGGTTAAAGATTTGCCCATAACACCCGAAAAGATCATTAGAGCCTTGAGGGAGAAAGAGGGGAGGGCAGGTTAACTGGATTTTGGGATCTGAGTTTATCCCATCCTCAGTGCAAAGACCTTTCGCTCGCCTTAACGGTCCAAAGGAGAACCTTCCATGAGAAAACGAAAGATTGCGGTAGTTGGGATGGGATATGTGGGTATCCCGGCGGCAGCACTGTTGGCCGATGTCCCGGGGCATGACGTCACGGGTATTCAACGACGGAGTCAGAGATCAGGGTGGAAAATCGATGTCCTGAACTCTGGCCGTTCTCCCATCGAAGGTGAGGAGCCAGGCCTCGACGACCTCATTGCAAGGGTTGTCAAGAAGGGAACCTTCCGGGTCACAGACGACTTTTCGGTCATTGGGGAGATGGACACGATTCTGATCGACGTCCAGACACCGGCGGACAATTCAGATCATACGCCAAGCTACCGCTCTCTGAAGGAAGTGGCGAGACGTGTGGGACGGTATATGAGGAAGGGCACACTGATCGTTATCGAGTCCACCGTGGCCCCGGGGACGACCCAGAATGTGGCTCTCCCTATTCTCGAGAGAAAGTCTGGGATGAAGGGGGGAAGAGACTTCTACCTCGCCTACTCCTATGAGAGGGTCATGCCGGGAAAGCTGATCGAGTACATCCAGAATCTTCCCCGTATCGTGGGAGGAATCAACAAGAAGAGCGACGACCTGGCCCTCAGTCTCTATGAGACCATTGTCAAGGACAAAATCTATCCTACCGATATCCTGACCGCAGAGACATCCAAGACCATGGAGAATGCTTATCGGGACGTGAACATTGCCTTTGCCAACGAGATGGCCCTGATCTGTGAAAACCTCGGGGTCGATGTATACAAGATCCGAGAATTGATCAATTCCCGTTCCGAGCGACACATGCATCTGCCCGGTTCGGGTGTGGGGGGTCACTGTCTGCCCAAGGATACATGGCTTCTCCGTTATGGCCTCCAGAAATACGGTGAGAAGCCTATGGAGACAGAGTTCATCTGTCTGGCCAGGCGGATAAACGACTATATGCCGACTCATATGGCCGAGATGATCGAAGGAGCCCTGAAAAGAAAAAAGGTTCCCATCAGGGATGCCAAGATTGCCATTTTAGGGGTCGCCTATCTGGAGGACTCTGATGACACGCGGAACACCCCGGCCTATTCGGTGATTCGCGAACTCGAATCAAGAGGGGCGGAGGTCGTCGCCCACGACCCTCATGTGCGGGATTTTCCGGAAGTCGAATTGACCAGAGAGCTGGACGTTGCCCTCTCGGGAGCCGACTGTATCGCCATTGTCACAAAGCACAAGGAATACTTCCGCCTGGACTTATCCAAGACGAGACAGCTCATGCGAACCCCCCTCCTTGTCGATGGAAGAAACGTGATTGACAGGAAAAAAGCCGAAAGGGCGGGATTTCATTACAAGGGGATTGGAAAGGGGAAGTAGACCTATGTTTTCCCCGCCCTCACCTGGATGAGTTCGGCCAGGATACTGACCGCTATCTCCTCCGGGGTTTCTGCGCCGATTTCTAGGCCAATGGGAGCGTGGACCCCTTTCAGGAGAGTCTTTGGGATTCCCTTCTCCACCAGGCTTTCATAGAGCATTCTGATTTTTCTCCGACTCCCGATCATGCCGATGTATCTCGCTTGGGTCTGGAGAGCCTGTTCGAGAAGGAGCCGGTCGTAGAGATGCCCCCGGGTCACGAGGATGAGGTAGGAATTCTCATCGATCCTCAATTTCTCCAAGAGTCCCTCGAAGGCGTCTACCACGACTTCGTCGGCCTCGGGAAATCTCTCCCTGTTGGCGAAGTCGGGTCGGTCGTCAACGACCACCACTTTGAACCCCACGATCTTAACCAG
The DNA here is from genome assembly GCA_964348185.1 of uncultured Thermodesulfobacteriota bacterium. Taxonomy (GTDB): domain Bacteria; phylum Desulfobacterota; class BSN033; order WVXP01; family WVXP01; genus CAYGBW01. The sequence goes on from CAYGBW010000179.1 coordinate 6,801, forward strand.
GGGGGCGAGGCAGGTGCTGATGTGGCCACAGCCGAAAATGAATACCGTGGGTTCTGAAGCCACGGGTTCCAACAGGACTTCTATTCGATCATTCTCCCTTTGGAAGGCAAGAATCTTGGCGTGATTCTCCTTGAGCAGGGGGGCTATCTCTGGCCGGAGCTTTTCCCCCACCCCGGGATCATCCAAAAGAGAGCCAATGAATCGGCCCTCCTGATCGATCAGAGCTTTGGTTTTATCTCCCCGAGTATAGGCGCCGTTGACCGATACCACCGTTGCCAGAAGGCAGTGGCCGCCCCTTTTTTTGATCCCCACGACGGTTCGATAGATCTCAAGGAGATCCGAGACACCGGGGGGGAGGGGTTCCACGAAAACCGTCACATTTCCCCCACAGATGGATCCTTCTTCGGCCAAATCCTTAGCCGTCAACTCGAAACGGAGGGTCTTCGCCTCCTGGGCTTCTATCACACGCCTTGCCTCCTGCAAGACTTCGGCCTCAACAGGTCCCCCTCCGATGGTGCCCATAGATGATCCGTCCGCCTTCAGGAGCATTTTGGCGCCAACGCCCCGCGGAGCAGACCCGGCCCGGTAGACCACGGTGGCGAGAGCGACGGAGACATTCTGAGATAGTGCCGTCACGATTTCTTCTTCAAGAGAGACCATTCTTTTTCTCCTCTATCAAAAAACAGAACATTTGACCGTTCGCCTCTTATTCTGATTAACCTTGAAGTCAGAATAACCTGAGAAACAAGTGAGGGACAACCACCAAGATACTGTAACCTACCTAACGATAACTTCCACAATCGGAGGATCTGACCGCAGTTGTCCGAGGACTACCCTGTCGATCCTCGGATCAGAGGAAGGAGAATCGAGAATCACCGAAGCGAGTTCCCTGCCTTTTCGAAGTCCCTCATCAAGGTCCACCTTATTGACAAAGAAGACGATTCGGGCTGCCCCCGGTGCTCCCCTGAGGATACCATCCCTGTGGGTAAAGACCTGAGAGATCGCTTCCGGGGTGATTTTCGCCCCAATGGGTAGGCCCGTGAGGCGTGAGAAGATACAGGATCGAAATACTTTTTCCTCACTGAGCACGGCACCTATTGCTTCGGCACCCAGGAGAGCCACAACGATCCCCGTGCAGGCGGGAATGACAGGTTCGTAAGACTCAGGCGCTTTGAGAGGCCTTCCGGCAGCCCCATCGGCTTCGACAATGAGGTAGTCAATTCTGTCAGACCTCCAAAGGGCGTCCACCTGCTTCGGGGAGATTCCCTGGAATTTCTTCTGGGCGACTCTCTGGGAAACAACAGTCACATGGCCATGAAGCGACACATGGGTGAGAATTGCCTCCTCCGTCTCCCCCAGGGATAGAAAGGGTGTCTCTTCAGGCCCAGGCGCCAGGATTTTAGTGGTCGTGGTCGTGACTACCCGACGACCGCGCGTCTGGAGCGTCCTTGCCAAAAGGAACATGAGGCTCGTCTTACCCCCAGCGCCCACGAGACTGATGAGCTCTCGTTCCTTGAATCCCAGGGCCTCTTTCAGCATTTTTTCGCACGGATCCCCTCTCATCGACTCTGGAGCTCTCGAAATGCCGTCAGTTCGTTCGTCACGATTGCCGTTAGGGGTCATTCGGTTTTCTTCGCTTTGGCCCTGGAGCGTTTCTTTTTTCCTTTCTCAAAGTCAGAAATGGAACGTCTGACGATTTTGCCCTTGTGTCTGGGAAAATCAGCCATCAGGTAGACGGTTTTTCCAGCAATTCTCTTAACGATACCCTCCATCTGTCCCTTCCCAAAGGGGAATGTGACTTTTTCGCCAATTTCCATTATTCTCTCCTCCTCTTCACCATGGTGCGCGTGTCGGGGTTCGACCTCTAATGTTATTGGAAAACCGGAAAAAGTCAAATGCTATTCGAAGGGCAGGGGAGGTGCTACAGCAGAGTGCCGAGTAGTTGGGTTCTAGTTTCTTAGTACAGGACCTGTTTGCATTCTCAGG
>CAYGBW010000180.1:0-17325 GCA_964348185.1 uncultured Thermodesulfobacteriota bacterium
TACTGGAATGTTGAAATAATGGTTTACCGGGGAGCGAGGTTCGGGTCGGTGGGAGGCGGTCTTTGGGGAGCAGGCGAGGATCTCCCAGACCCCGGGGAACTCGGGAAAGCGGTGCCTCGGGGAGTGTTCAGATGAGAAGGCGTCCATCCTTGACGAGCTCTTTTCCATCCATCCTGAGCGTTGCGCGGAGAAGGGTGCCGTCCAAGTGGCTTGCACTGACAATCGTACCTCCAAAGTATCGATTCTCTCCCAGTCCAATGTGAACAGAGCCTCTCACTCTCTCGTCCTCTGGGCCTCCCACGAGCCTTGCTTTCGGGTTGACGCCCAACCCGATTTCACAAAGCCAGGAGGCATATTCGTCTCGCCGGAGGAGTTCTCTCAGTCCTTTCCAGCCCCTTCCTCCTTTGATCGCTACCGCTCTGCCCTTTTCGAACTCGAAGGTGATGGGTTTCAGGACACGGCCGAATCCAAGAACCGTTCCGTCCACAACGACTCTCCCCTCACCCGTCCCCTCTAGGGGGGCAACACCGATCGCCCCTGCCGGGATGAAATCCATCTCACCCCCTTTGCGCACAGACCCGAGGGCGAGCATTGTGGGCCTGCCAGCCATCTGGACCGTGAGGTGGGTCCCCTTAGGCGAGAAGATCTCGATGCAATGGGAGGCGTCGAGAGCCCTTTGGATTCTCTTCATCTCCAGGGTGAGCACCCGGTAATCAATCGGGACGGTTCGGCAAAGGGCGTCCGGGGTGATGCGGAACGCGCTGAGGATTCGGGTCCCTGCCCTGAGGGCCTCTTCGGTCACTGCGCCGGCAACCGGTGTGGTGGCGCACCCAATGACCACATCCGCTTTCTTCATAGCGTGGACGACCGTACGCGGCACTTCTCCATACGGCGGGATGGCAGGATAGACCATCGAAATAGGGGACCCATGGATTTCACGAACAGCGGTCGAGATGGCGATAGACAATTCGGGGGCCTGGAGGTCATCAGCAAGAACGAGCACCTCCTCACCCTTCCGGACATGGGCACACTGTTCTACGAGGATTTTAGAGGCCCGGACCAGACGTAAACCCACAGTCTTCCTCCCTACGCGTCGTTAACAGGCCTTACCAGAGCGACCAGGCGCCGTCCCAGAGGGTGTGCCCCGGATCAGCCGGGTAACCAGGAATGAGCATACCTGACAGACTCCCCAAGGTCAATTGTCCTGACGGAATAAAGAAGGAGGCCCCTCTCAGGACAGGGGAAGCCTCATGTCCCCGTGCTGAACAGGCTCTCAATAGGGTATAGTGTGAAGAAGGAGGGGGACCCATGGACAAGACGTCTTCACCCGAGGAGCAGGCAGCCTAGATCGAAGGGAGCATAAAGAGATTCATCAATACCTCCCCGGAGAATTCTCTCAAAAACCAAAAGAATGAAAAAGCATGGGCAGATCCCCTCGTCGGGTTTTCAAAGGGCGGGGATCCCCTCGATCAGGAGTTCAAGCGACTGATCGGGAGCTTTCACTGCACCCCCTTGGAAATATTCACGAAGACCTTTCCTGACCTCGAGCTCAAGGGGGGTCAACTCACCGTCATCAGCTGGGCGTTGCCACAGACTGATGCAACAAAACGGGCGAGTCGGAAAGAGAAAGGCCTTACACGGGTCCCGATGATTACGGTCTCTTCCTTCAGAAAGGCATCTGTGGGAGATGCGTCCCCTCCAAGGCTAGAAAGACCGGACAATTGAGAATGGTATTTACAATTTCCCTGTGGGAGGAGTATAATACAACAATGGGGAGAGCTTCGATGCCCTTTTTGCAGCTTTCACTGAATGGACCGAGAGATGAAGGTCAAGATCATCGATTTTTCGGAAGCATTTGAACGGAAAAGAGAGGCGCTCGAAAGGAGGCAGGCGACGGAGGAATTGGTAAGTCGAAGGCCGAATCGATGCGATAAATGCGGCGGTTTTGTCGATCTTGACTACTACTGGGATGGAATGATTAAGCGCCTTATCCGCCAGTGGAAATGCCTCAACTGTGGGAGGCGATTCTGAGAGAATTCTCTGAAACCATCTGTACGGGTCTCTGACGTTTGCCAGCTAAGCCCTGCGAGATTTTCCTAAATGGTCAAAAGGATCACGGGCAGCGCGGTCGAAGGCTGGCTATGTGCGCTGCTGAACGCGAAGCTTTTCACCGGGTTCCTCTAGCAAGGGAAAACTTGATCTTGTCCGCGGCCCCTACCATCCTCGGCTCACTTTTCTATCCCTATGGCCGGCTCCGTTTTCCGATTCCACCGAGTTTTTTTGTCAAAGATCCACCGAGGAGGTTGCGCTGGGTATGAGGGTGGGGGTGTTCCTCCCCAGGGATGCCAAGGAGTGCCAAAATTGAATGTTCCGTCGCCGGTGCAGAAGAATGGAGATGGCCTGATAGACCTTTCAGAAGGATTCCGAGGGGGTCGGCTTTCCCCTCTGGATTATCTGGCGAGGATAGAGCGCCTTTTGGCCAGGGAAGAACCGCTGATTAGGGCCTTTGTTCCAGAGGACTCGGATCGTTTTGAGCGTCTCCGAAGGGAGTTCGCTCAACTGGAATCTCGATTTCCCGAGCCGCCGTCCCGACCTCCTCTATACGGGGTACCTCTAGGCGTGAAAGACATATTCCACGTAGATGGGTTTCTGACCCGCGCGGGCAGCCGCCTGCCTCCGGACATCCTCCAAGGACGGGAAGCAGAGAGCGTGCGCATTCTAAAGGCTGCCGGAGCTCTGGTATTGGGAAAGACCGCAACAACGGAGTTTGCTTATCTGGCGCCGGGTCCGACCCGTAATCCCCGTAACCTGGACCATACGCCAGGGGGATCGAGCAGCGGTTCAGCGGCGGCTGTCGCAGCCGGCCTATGCCCCCTAGCACTGGGAACGCAAACCATTGGCTCTGTCCTACGCCCCGCCTCTTACTGCGGCGTCGTTGGCTTCAAGCCGAGCTATGGGCGGATTTCCACAGAGGGGGTCATCGCCCTTGCACCCTCGGTGGATCATGTGGGGTTCTTCACGGCAGATGTTGATGGGGCGGTACGGGTTGCCTCTTTGCTTTGTGAGGATTGGACCGGAGAGACCGAATTGCCACCCCTGGTGTTGGGTGTGCCCGAAGGTCCATACCTTGAAAAGGCGAGTGAGAAGGGGATGAGTCATTTTCGGCGAATCTGCGACCGACTGTCAGATGGGGGATGCGAGATCCACCCCATCGAGATGCTCAGGAACTTTGAGGAGGTCCGGGAGCGTCATATGACACTCGTTGCTGCCGAGGCGGCCATGGTCCATCACACGTGGTTTCGTGATCATTCAGGCAAATACCACGAGAAGACAGCCGAACTGATCCGCAAGGGGCAGACCGTTGATTCAGATCTCCTTGAAGCCTGTCGTGGAGGTCGTGAAATGCTCCGAGCCGAGATCCTGGACACGATGAAATGCCATAGCTTTTCGGCTCTGTTGGCTCCGGCAGCGGTTGGACCTGCCCCTCAAGGTCTGGAAAGCACGGGCGATCCGGTGATGAATCTGCCGTGGACCCACGCGGGCCTTCCTGCAGTGAGTCTCCCCTCCGGGGTTTCAGAGGAGGGCCTGCCCATGGGGCTTCAGGTGATCGGCCTCTGGATGGGTGATGAAGCACTTCTGAGAGTGGCCAGACACATTGCTCAAATCCTTGATTGACAATCCTCTGAGACACTGAGCGGAAGGCAGGGTTCCATGAAACGCGTTTTGAATCAGCTGATCCAGTTGCAAGAACTCTATTTTGCACGGTCGGAGCAACAGTCTCTGGCTCCGGGCCAACATCTGGGAGAACTTGAAAAGTCGATTCAAGAGGTGGAAAGGAATCTTCCTCCAGAGATCGCTTCTCTCTGTCAGCGCTTGAGGAGGAGGGATCTGGCCGTCATCGTGCCGGTCGCTCACGGTATCTGTTCTGCGTGCGGCATGGCCCTTCCCACCTCTCAGACCTATGAGATTGCAACGCACGAAAAGCTCTTCCAATGCCCCAGTTGTTCCAGGATACTCTACAGCCGCTCGGGAGCTCCCCGACAGCTCAAGAGCGTTGGGCCCATTGGTAGACCGAGAACAGGTGTTGCCCGTTTCTCCGATAAATCGCTCATGCGCCCAAACCTGGTGGCTGAGACGGGGGAGGATGCCCTCTCTGAGCTGGTTCATTTGATGGCCACCGAGGGGTTTGTCGAGAATTCCGAGGGACTCCTGGAGGCCGCCCTCAACCGGGAGGCCATCATGTCGACCGCCATAAATAACGGTCTGGCCTTCCCCCACGTGCGAGGTGTGGAGGGCGGAGGGCTAACCTTCTCGTTGGGGTTGAAGAAAGAGGGGCTCGAATTTGGTGGCCCAGACAGAGGGCTCACCCACATCATTTTCTTTATCGTAATCCCTTCAGCCGCTAGCGCATTCTATCTGCAGCTCCTCTCGGGGCTGATTGAGGCCTTTCAGGACGAAGAAGCTCGGGGGAGGCTTCTGGCCTGCAAGACTCCTGACGAAGTCTGGGAGGCCCTGACGCTCATCAGCCAGAAAACGATTCCCTAGAAGGATAAAGAAACGGTGCCCCCCGGCACCACGAGGAAGTGGCCTCCTTGAAATGGGTCCTCTTTCACCGAAGAGGTTCGATTGACAGGACAAACCTCAGGTTGATAGAATAATTGGGCTAACCGGAGTGTGGCCTTTTCCCACGGACTGGGTTGAGGGGCTGGATGCATTCCAGCTCTTGAGAAACGGCCACTGTCGAGAAAGAAAGGATCGGAAGGAGAAAGAGGACCTTTCCTTTTTGTCGAAAGGGTCAGTCGGTTTCTCTTCTGCGGGTGCCGTCTTGCCAATTACCCTGGGCTAATTCCTAGCATCAAGCAATTCATCTTTGGGTTTGGTTTTTGTCGGCAGAAGGCATATAATAGACGCATCAAAAGTCTGTTGGACTGACCTTTGACCGGGGTCACTCAAATCGGCGGAGGGGAGTACGAGGGTGTCACGGGTTCTTTTTGAACATGTGATCAAGACGTTTGATCAGACCGTGGCGGTGTCTGATTTCAATCTGGAGGTTGAGGATAATGAGTTTGTTGTGCTCGTGGGACCCTCGGGCTGTGGAAAGTCAACGACCCTGAGAATGGTCGCGGGTCTCGAAGAGATCACGGAGGGAAGCATCTATATTGGTGACCGGTTGGTGAACGATGTTCCTCCAAAGGACCGAAACATCGCCATGGTCTTTCAGAACTATGCCCTCTATCCCCACATGGACGTTTACACCAACCTGTCCTTTGCCCTGAAGAGGCGTCGGTTCCCCAAAGATGAGATCGATCGTCGAGTCAAGGAGGCTGCCACCATTCTGGGGATAGAAAACCTTCTCACCCGAAAGCCGAAGCAACTGTCGGGTGGGCAGCGGCAGAGAGTGGCCGTGGGCAGAGCCATTGTGAGAAAGCCCGAGGTCTTTCTGTTTGATGAGCCCCTATCCAACCTGGATGCGAAACTCAGACTCCACATGAGAATGGAGATCACCAAACTCCATAATCGGCTCGGTGCGACGATGATCTATGTTACCCATGATCAGGTGGAGGCCATGACCATGGGAGATCGGATCGTGGTCATGAAGGATGGCGTGGTCCAGCAGATTGGCACGCCCATGGAGATCTACGAAAGGCCCGGCAACCTCTTTGTGGCAGGGTTTATTGGAAGCCCGAGTATGAATTTTCTGGAGTCGAGGATTATCGAGGACGACGGCGGGCTCCTTATCGATGCGAAGACCTTCAGAGTGAGGATTCCTGAAGGCCGCTGCCCGGGGTGCCATGATCTCGTTGGGAAGGAAGTGATTTTTGGCATCCGTCCGGAACATATTCAGGATCGGACGTATTGTATTGATCCCATTTCCGATAACTGTTTTATGGCCCAGGTGGATTTTGTCGAACCCATGGGTTCGGAGATGATTCTCTACCTGTGCATCGGGGAGACATCCATGGTGGCCAAGGTCAACCCTAAGACCTCGGCCCGAAAGGATTCGGCCATCGGGGTGCACATCGATATGGATCTCGTCCACATTTTTGACAAAGAAACGGGGAGGGTTATTCGATGAAAGGAAAACAAAGTCGATTCATCTCTGGATTGGTTTTCATCTCGTTGTTGTTTGCTTTTTCCACGATGGTGGGCTGTCAGAAAGAGGAGAAGATCGTGGAAAAGAAGACGATTCGATTCACCACCTGGGGGTCCCCTGACTCCAACAAGGTCTACCAGGATGTGGTGGATGAGTTTGAGAAGCAGAATCCCGACATCAAGGTGGAACTCATGATGCTCCCCTGGAGCGCCTACCATCGGAAGATTCTGACCATGATTGCTGCGGGAAGCAAACTCGACGTGATGCGGTTGGCCAACAGCTACTTCCCTCAATTCATGGAAAAGGGGGCTCTCCTTCCTTTGGATAAGTATATCAAGAAGGACAAGAAAGAAATCGATCTCGATGACTTCTACGCCGAAGCCCTCATGGGATGTCGGGCCGATGATGACCGTCTCTATGGACTGCCCGTCGACATAGCCGGTTGGGCGATCTATTACAATCGAGGGATTTTTGACAAGGCCGGACTCTCCTATCCCGACGAATCCTGGACCTGGGACACCTTCAAAGAGGTGGCCAAGAAACTGACCCAGGACCTGGACGGAGATGGCCGCATCGACCAGTATGGGGCGTATGTCAAGGTCAAGATGGGAGTGATCGAGGTCCTCGCAGGACAGAGCGGTGCCACAATCCTGAATGGGGACAACACCAAGTCCACTTTCAATGGCCCCGAAGCAAAGGCCGTCATCCAGCTCCTCTACGACCTGATCGTTGAAGACAAGGTGGTCCCGCCCCCTGAGTTTCGGGCCGATCAGAATGTTTGGGCGGCTCAGAAGGTAGCCATGGTGATGCTCATGCGGGGGGATGTGACCGGATTCAGGCAGAGCCTTGCCTTTGACTGGGATGTAGGCCCTGTCCCCAAGTGGCCGGGAAAAGAGCCGAGGGCTCTGATCGTGGGGGGGTTCAATCCATGGGTCATCGCGAAGAATACAGAGTTGCCTGAGGAGTCCTGGCGATTTCTGAGATTCTTCACGGGAAAGGAGGCCTCCGCCAAAATGGCCGAGACTGGACGCTTTGTTCCTGCCCGGCGGTCAGTTGCTGAAGGCCCGGCATTTCTCGACACCAGCCCCCCAGAGCATAACGTCTATTTTCTGGACTGGATTCGAACGCCCAACAAGGTGTTTGTCCCCCGCTTCCCACGGCCCAAGCCATTGCAAAAGGTTTTCGAGACCAACTTCCAATATCTCACCGAAGGGAAGTTTACCGTGGATGGGTGTGTGGCCAAGATTGACGAGGATCTCAACAGACTGATCGAGGAGATCAAGAAAGAGAAGGAGGAGACGGAGCAGTAGGGATGCCGGGGGCGATTCAGAAAGGTCGACGCATCCACAAGCGGAGAAGGTTCGGGCAAGCTCTGGAAGGGTACGGCTTTCTTATGCCCAATTTCCTGGGTTTTGCCGCCTTCACCTTCCTGCCCGTTGTCGCTTCATTTATCCTGGCATTCTATTCCTGGGATTTGATGCGGGATGCCCGTTTTGTCGGGTTCAGAAACTTCTTCCGTCTCTTCACCAACCTCGAGTTCTGGTACTACTTCTACAACACCGTTTTCCTGATGATTGGGATTCCCATTGGAATGGCGCTCTCTCTCGGGATGGCCATGCTGGTCAATCAGAAGCTAAAGGGAATCGTGACCTTCAGAACGGTTTATTTCTTGCCCCATATCTGTGTCGGTGTGGCCCTCTATGTTCTGTGGGTCTGGATCTACAATCCGGAATTCGGCCTCTTCAATGAATTAATCCGGTTCTTTACGGGCCTGAAGGGCCCTGCCTGGCTGAGCGATCGATTCTGGGCGAAACCGGCCCTCATCATCATGGGACTATGGGCAGGAGCGGGCGGAAAGAGCATGATTCTCTATCTGGCGGGCCTTCAGGGGATCGATCCGAGTCTCTATGAGGTCGCCAATATAGACGGCGTGGGGGCCTGGGGGAAGTTCCGCTACATCACGATTCCCATGCTGGCACCCACGAGTTTCTTCATCTTTATCATGAGCGTTATTGAAGGGTTTCAGGGGGGATTTGATCAGGTCATTGTGATGACCGGAGGCGGTCCGCCACCGGGAGCAACGACAACGATCAGTTACTACATTTTCACCCAGGCTTTTGAGGAGCAACGGATGGGATACGCCGCGGGAGTGTCGTGGTTTCTCTTCCTGCTGGTTTTCGGGGTCACCCTGATCAACTGGCGGTATGGTGGGAGACGGATACATTACTAGGCAGGGTCCCCGGTAGGAGGAAAAATCGGCGTGCAGTCGATGATCAGTGCAGCTGAACGGTCCAAGAGGCGTAGAAGGCGACGGGATCTCGTCAGAACGGTGATTTCCTACGGGGTTCTGTGCATCATCGCCCTGACGATGGTGGGACCGTTTCTGTGGATGACTTCGACCTCCTTTAAAGAGAAAGACGATGTCATGACCAGAAGAACCCACATCATCCCCTGGCGTGTCTTCTCCTATCTGAAAACGGCCAAAGGCCTTGAGCGGGTCAGAAGACTCAGTGATGATGGAACGACGGCCAGGGTGCGAGAGGTTTTGCCAGACGGGACGGTGGGGCGTCTCCGGACCGTCCCCTTGAGTGACCTTGTGAGTCAGGAGAAGTACTATCTCAGAACTCGGAACTATTTAGAGGCATGGAGGGTGGGAAACCTGGGGAGGGCCTACCTGAATACGCTGATCATCGCGTTCTTCATCACCTTTGGAAAGGTTCTGACGAGCAGTCTGGCGGCCTTTGCCTTTGCGCGCCTCAGCTTCCCAGGGAGAGATAAACTATTTCTCGCTTACCTCGGAACCATGATGATCCCCGAAACAGTCACCCTGATTCCCCTCTTTATCCTCTTTCGGAAGGTCCCGGAGGTTCTCAATGAGTTGTTTCACACGGGTTATTTTACCTCTCCTCTCTACATCGGCGATTGGTTTGTGGGCACACCCATAGGGGTTGACTCCTATTCTTCGATGATCGCTCCAGGGCTCTTTACGGCCTATGGGACGTTCATGCTGAGGCAGTTCTTCATGTCGATCCCCCGTGATCTGGAGGATGCAGCTCGCATTGATGGCTGCGGGTCTCTCGTGATCTGGTGGAGGATCATCCTCCCCCTCTCGAAGCCGGCCATCGTCACCCTGGTGATTTTCACATTCATGGGGTCGTGGCGGATGTTTGTTTGGCCCCTGATCATTGTGGACAACCCGAAGATGATGCCCCTGTCAGTCACCTTGAAGCTTTTCCAGGATCAGTACAGTGTGGACATGACCCTACTCATGGCTGCCTCGGTCATTGCCCTCATCCCCATATTGATCATCTACGTTGCCGGGCAGAAGTATTTCACAGAAGGCATTCTGCTTGGCGCGGTCAAGGGCTAGCCATGTGAGCCCCCTTGGATCTCCCAGTATGATACGCATCAGAATTCACCCTGAGAGAAATGTGATTGATGACGGATTTCTCGATCTGATCGGAAGAGAGTTCGCGACCCATGAGCAGGGGCTTGCAGAATGGCTCAAGAATGCGGCAGACGCAACCCTGGGTTCCGGTCGTGCCCCTGGATTGGAAACCGTTCTTCTCCACTTCACCGACGGCCAGACTCGCCAGCCCCCGGTTTTCGAGTGTATCGACTTTGTTGGGATGACAATGGAGGCGATCGAAACCGAGTTTAAGCCCTGGGGGAAGCTGTCGCGCCAGGGTGAGCGGCCAGGCAGCTACGGTGGCTACGGCATCGGTGGGAAGTTCTACATGCGCCAGATGTTTGAATCCTCCTATCTGATTACCTACTGTCAGGGCCTTGTAAACATCTTTGGTTTCGGTCCAGATCATTTCTACGGGTATGCCGAGGGATACAAGAACCGACCCATGGATCCTCAGGAGGCACTCTGTTTCGCGGGCATCGCTTCCTTGGCCGGAATGGCCGGTGTGGAGGATAGGGTTTGTGATGAGAGGCAGGGGTTCTCCGTTTTTCGGGGCGTTGGGCCGCGTGGCGTGGGGAAGCGGGTCGATGTGGAGCGCCTCTGTGACCAGTTGAGGCAGCATCCTCAGGCCCTACGGCCCCTCAAGGTCCTCCGAGTCCGTGTAATCCACAACGGGGCCGTCGCGATCGATCGGCTCAAGCCCCGATCCATACCGAGGAAACCGGGTGTTGGGAGACCCTGGATCCGAAGAATTCCCAAGGCCCTCCCTCGAATCGGCGGGGAAGAGGGAGAGCCCATCACGTTATCCCAGCGTCTACGGTCTCCTGGAACCTTACGGTTGTCCGTGTCAAGCGAATCTCTGATTCGACCCGGAAAAATGGCGAGCCTCAATCGGATTGATTTTCTGGGAAGGGATGGAATTGTTGCATCCTACCGCATCGACGAACTTGGAGTGGATGTGCCCTATGGGGAATCGATCTTTGGAGAATGTCGCTTCTCTGAATGGGAGACCTTTGAAGAACACCATGTCATGAAGACCCGCCAGAAACTGGTGGACTGTCCTGAAACGAGGGCCCTCCTCCGTTGGATAGGCTCTCAGGTGACTCTCTTTTCTCAGAGGATTCATGGACGGGTTTTGGAAGGACAGTGAGATACCGACCCCCCAAAGGTGAATATGAAGATACTGGCCATTGGTGCCCATCCGGATGATGCTGAGATCGGCTGCGGTGGTCTCCTTGCCATGGAGGGGATATCGAAGCATATCCTCCATCTCTCCAATGGGGAAACCTCCAAATACGCTGATCGAGAGACGAGAAGGGGGGAAGCTGAGGCGGCAGCTCGAGTTCTGACCGCCCAGGTTCACTTCTTTGATGTTCCTGGAAGGCGGATCACGGCCGACGAGACAACCTGTCTCCGACTGGTTGAGTTGATCCGAGAAATCAGACCGGACTTCTTGGTCACTCATTGGGCAATAGATGGTCATCCTGATCACAGAGAGGCCCATCACCTTGTGCGCAAGGCCTTTTTCTTGTCCGGAGCCGGTGTAGAAATGGATGCGCCTTCCTGGAAATGTCGTAACCTTTTATACTTCCACCCCTTCTCTTCAGGATACGGTTTCGCCCCGGAGTTCGTTCTTGACATCACGGCAGTTTATGCGAAAAAACTGGAAGCTCTCCGGTCCCATCGGTCTCAGGAATCCTTCGTCCTGCCCCAGGTGGATGCGGTTTCCCGTTACTTCGGTGAGAACTCAGGCGTCGAGAGAGCAGAACCCTTCAAGGCGGAGTTTCCTCTCGTGGTCAATCCGGGTAGTCTGCTCACCGTAGGAGGCCAATGAACATGGCTGTGGGCCGGCTTCGCGTTTGTATGACCACACCAGAGTATCCACCCATGTATTGGGGAGGGCTAGCCCAGGCGGTCCAGCGGGTTGCGAGATTCCTTTCCGAAATGGGGTTGGAAGTCCACGTTGTCAATCTCTACACAGAGCAAGCCCGACCAGGTCTTCTGGATGAGATCATAGAATCGACCGCCGAAAATGGCTTGATGGTGCATCGAATCCCTGTCGGAAGGGAACAGGACCTTCCAGGCAACACCCTGTGGGACTCCTCGGATACGCTTTCCGTTCGTCTGATGTACCAAGTTCTGGAAAAGCTTTATCGGGAACATCAGTTCGACGTCTTCCATTCATTTTTCATCTATCCCGCCGGCTACCTAGCCGCGCTCCTCGCGAGGGCCTACGACAAAAAGCTGATCTTGAGCATCCGGGGAAACGATATCAGTCAATACATCTTCAGTCCGGACAAAACCCCGTTTCTTCAGATGGCCCTGAGAGGAGCGGACATGGTCACCTCGGTCTCCCATGACCTTCTCGTCAAGGCAGACACCTTGGCCCCTGTCATGGATAAATCACGGGTGATATTCAACTCAATTGCACCGCGGGAGGGTGTGCCTGCTCCTGTCACCTATCCCCAGCTAGGGGGGAGTGTGATTGGGGCTGTTGGGCTTTTCAAGCATTCCAAGGGGTTACCCTACCTATTCAAGGCCTTCCAAGGCATCAGGAAGGAACGGAGGAGTTCTTTGCTTTTGGTGGGGGACTTCAGGGAGACCGAGCGGGAGATTCAGAACCGTTACCTCCTTCGCTTCGGTTCCGAGAATGTTCACGTCACAGGCCCTGTTCCCCATGAATCGATCGGTTCCTTTCTGAAAAGAATGGATGTCTTCGTCATTCCCTCCCTTTCTGAAGGGTGTCCCCATGTGCTTCTTGAGGCCATGGCGGCCGCCAGGCCCGTTGTTGCCACGAGGACCGGAGCCATACCGGAGATGATTCGAGATGGGGAGAGTGGTCTTCTGATCGATGCAGGCGATGCCGCTCAGATCAAAGAGGCCGTTCTTTACATTCTGGATCACCCAAAGGAAGCGGAAGCAATGGGAAGGAGGGCTTTTCAGACCATGGGGGAGTTCTCCGAGGAAAGGGAGAGAGAGGGTTGGAGAGAAGTCTATCGGCTCATCTGAGATTCTTTCTCCTGGCCAGATCTCTTGCTGAGATCGATGATTGTCAAGAGGATTCGGTTCATATTCTGGGTGGGTGTTCAGGGATCAGCGATCAGAACGATCAGCAAGAGTATCCTCCACCTGGCCGTCGACGGCCGAGCCCTTTCGATTATGGTTGACATGGGATGAAAGGGTGCTATGATAAGCAGAACATTTTGAGTCCCCCCAAAGCATGAAAAGGCTGAGGTGTACCATGAACAGTTTTGAAAGGGTTATGTATTATACCCATAATTCCATCGGAATTGGTCATGCCATCCGGGCTCTAGCGGTTATCACCGGTATGCAGAAGCACCGTCCAGACATCGACTTCCTTGTGGTTTCTGGGACAAGCGTTCCAGAGCTCTTTCTGAGACATGGGATCGAGATTGTCAAGCTTCCATCGATCAAATTCCATATCGATGATAACACCTATTTCTTGGGCCCCCGCTACCTCAAGAGTAGTTCGGTCGAGGAGATCAGCGATCTCCGTCAGAAAATCATTGAAGACACGTTCAATATCTTCCGGCCGGATGTGCTGATTGTGGAGCACAATATGCTTGGCCAAAGGGGGGAGATCATCCCCCTGCTTCTCAAGAAATGGCGACAGATTCCCCAAGGGAATACGTTTGCCCTCGCCCACATCAGTCGAGGCATTCTCAGAAATCCTAGTCTCATCGAAGCACCCTTCAACGATCGCCGGCACAAGTCCGAATCGATTTATGTGGGTGATCTCTACGATTTCATCTATGTCATGGAGGATCGGGAGGTCGTCGATGTCAACAGGGCGTACTTTGGAAACCGGCGATCTCTGAAGAAAAAGATTCAATACATGGGAAAGATCACGGTGAAGACCCGGGAAGAGCTGGCACCCAAGGAGGAAATCTGCCGGATGCTTGACCGACCAGACCGTGAGATCATCCTCGTATCTCTGGGGAGAAAGAGATCGGCATTAAGGATTGCGGAGCTTGTGGCTCAGACTTTCCACGACTTGAACCTGGGCAAAGGATACCGGGTCATTTTTGTCATCGATCCTTACCTCGACCCAGAGATCAAAAAGCAGTTGATTCAGAGATTCTCAAATGGTGACGTGTTTTTTCTCGATTTTCTCCCGAATCTTGTGGACCTCATCAATGCTTCCTCCCTGGTGATCGGAAGGGCGGGCTATAACACGTTGAGTGAGGTTCTTCTGACGGATTCTAAGGCGATTCTCATTCCAGAGGAACACGGTCATCAGGAACAGGAGACTCGGTTAGACAAGGTGCAAAAGGCAAACATTTCAGTTATCTATGAAGAAGATCTCACCCCTGAAAGCTTCCGGGAGGTGCTTGATCGAATGCTTCGCCTGGAACCGGTGTCCCTTAATTTCTGTTTTGACAAGTATCGGATTGCCGAGAAGATTCTTCAAGATTTGGAGGGATACTTTGAAAGACCATCCAGGCCGATGTCTCTAGGCCCGAAGGGCCGACATGAGGAGGTGGAGCGAGTCCTGGGGTAAAGGCATGGAGCTGATGGGAAACTTCTTTGTCAGTGCTTTTTCGATCTTTTGAGAAAAACTCCTCTTATCATACTGGGCGATGAGACCCGCATGGCAGAAACCATGGGGTTCGACGTTTCTTGAGAGTACCACGTTGCAGCCCAATTGGAGGGCCTCCACAATTGCCTGACTGTAGCATTCATTCCTGGAAGGACTGATAAAGACCCTGGCATTTCCCATCAGTCCAAGGGCTTTCTCGTGGTCAAGCCATCCCGTGTGGGTCACCCCTTTGATTGGGAAGGGGACTTCTCCTATCACGACGGTCTGAAGGTTCTTTCCCTCCAATCCATCAAGGATTTCCACCAGAAGACGATATCCTTTAACGTCTCTGTTAACGCCCCTGTCTCTCCACTGCGCCACAGCGATGAGATCGATCTCTCGTGATTTCCAGGATTTCTCAGACCGGACACTACGGAAGATTTGGGGGACCTCGAGGATCTTATGGGCCAAATCGGGGTATGCCTTTTCCAGGATTCGACGATTCAGGCCGGGTGCTGAAAGAATCTTGGTTGCCCTTTCCAGGGCCAGTCTCTCTCGTTTGATCCGGACGGATTCGGTTCTTGTGGACGGGTTTTTCAGGCGGAGAAAATCGAGCGTGGTCTTTCGGGGGTGGACCTCGAGCCAATCCTGAATATAGGCCGTACCCCCCGTCATGAGGATCAGATCATCCAGGTGTGGAGAAAGCGCAGCCAGTTCGTTTCTTCCCACGATGATGCGGTGTCGGGTCGAAAACCTTCGGACCAATTGAGGGACCGGGTCATAGACGTTTTCGTTCAATACGAAGACGTTGGGGAGCTGTCTCGGATTTCCCGAGGCGATGAGAACCGAGGGGATTTTTCCCTTAACGAGCAGTTCGTGGAGATCATAGGCCAGGGTTCCCAATCCACCCTTACCGTATCCCTCCAGATTGACGATCAGTATTTCGTAGTCTGCCATTTCATAACGGCCGGGAACTATCTCCGTGCCCTTTCTACCCGTTCGAAACTGAGATCAGACCGACTCGGGACAGGACACTCGATGCAGAGGGGAATTTTGCGCCATCTCTTCAGAATGCTTTTTCGGAATCGGTTGTATTGGGCACCGAACCATATATCATGAAACGACTGCTCAAAGACATTCCCCATCGAATAGGCGCTGTTGAAATCATTGCAGCAGGGAACAACATGGCCGTCGCTGTTGATAACGACCCATTCCCATGGCCATTTGCATCGGTTCTTCTCCAGATGGCTCTTAAGAACTCGGCCACGGTTGTCCTGATAACGGGTATAAGCTGTATGGGTGGGTAGAAATTCGGCACCCATCTCGGACGCCTCTGGGCCTGACATGCGGACGTTGAAAGTCTTGAACCGGACCCTGTCAGCTCCTAATTCTGCGGCCAGTTCGCGGAATCGGTCCAGCTGGTCTTGATTATGCCTCATTATGATGAACTGGAGCTCCATCAAAGGCTTCTCCACTTGCCTCTTCTTCTTCTCCTCGTCAAGCCCGCGAATATTTTCGATCACTTTCTCTAGCTTTCCGCCTCGACGATACATGGCATAGGTCTCCTGGGTGATTCCGTCGAGGGAGATCATGATTTCATCGAGGCCTGAGTCGATTAGACGAGAGGGATCAAGGAAGTGGCCGTTGGTTGAGACATTGACGTCTGGGATCCCTTCCTTTTTTGCATATTCAATCATGGGATAGAAATCCTTGTTCAGAAAAGACTCCCCATAATTGTGGAGGAACAGATGGATCAGGTACGGCGCCATTTCATCAATGACCTTTCGAAACCCCTCGAGGGACATATCCTGGGCTCTGTATGTTCGGTGGCTCCCCACCGGACACATGGGGCAGGCAAGGTTACAGCGCCTGGTGGGCTCAATCATGGCCGTGACGGGATAGAGAAAGGCGTTCGAAAAGAGAGGTCTCCCCTGCAGGAGGTTTTTGACTAAATTTGCCGCAACTTCGGCCCCTCTGCTGTGGAGTGGCCAGATGCTATGTCTCTCTTTATGGTCCAGGGTTACGAATCCCGTGAAGATTCCTTTTTCGGGTTGAGGGAGGGTAGGATCCAGGCTGGGTTCCATGGGGCTTGGGTCTTTGTGGATGAGGCTGAGGCTCGATTCCTTTTTTTCTCCTCTCTCACGCGAGTAGAATCGAAGACGAGTGGAAAACGCCACGGAGCTTGGTGAGGCGTCGGATGTGTCCATCGGAGATCCATCGATCGGATCGGGCCCCGACAGGACGATACGGGGAGCGGTGTGTGAGATACTCGCGGCCATGACCTTCGGCAGCTGATCTCCCTTCAGGGACGGGAAAGGCGGAACTTGAAGGGTCTCTATGCCTTGGAGGTTTCGGAGATCGAGGTCGGCGGGGAGATGGTGAAAGAGTCGCATAGGGTGGTCAGGGTTGAGCTTACGGACCCACTTCAGGATCTCCAGGAAGCCTTCCTGGAATCGTGTCTCTGCTTTTTTCATGTACACGAAGACAGACATTGCCTCTTCAGATTCTATCCTTTGACCCTATCGACTCTCTACACCTTGGCTCGTCTTCGATCTGAACAATGAAAGATTGACCGAAAAGGCCAAACTGTTTG
Source organism: uncultured Thermodesulfobacteriota bacterium (assembly GCA_964348185.1). GTDB lineage: Bacteria > Desulfobacterota > BSN033 > WVXP01 > WVXP01 > CAYGBW01. The sequence continues at coordinate 16,637 of CAYGBW010000180.1, forward strand.
AATTCGACCAGCCTGATGTGCCTGTTCTTCTCCAGCCATTCCCTGGCTGCCCTCATTTCTCCGGCGTTGGGATCCCCACAAAAGAGCAACCAATCGTCAAAAGCGATTATGGAGCCCGCCGTCAGGTAATCGGTGATGAAGTCCAGGACGGGTTTGGTGGACTCATAAACATCACAATCGATCCAGACAATGGCTGCTCGCCTGAGATTGAGTTCCTCTTTCGTTTTCTCCTTCAGCGTGACATCATAGAAGCCGGGAACAATCGTCACTGCATTCAGATCAATGTTGTTTTCGACCAGGATCTTCTTGAATGATTTCTCGTCACAGGAATAATCGCCCTGGCTCAGCCGGGAGTATTTCTTGTCGTGCCCCCTGACTTGGGGGAGTCCTTGGAAGCTATCGAAGGCGTAAAAGTGCATATTCAGATTGAATCGCTTTGCCTGCTCATAGGCATAGATGAAACTCCGTCCCCTGTACACACCAAACTCGAGATAATCCCCGGGGGGAAGATCCCACCACGTCAAGGCCTGCATGAACGTGCCCATGATTTCTTCCTTATGATCTCTAGGGATGCCAAGAGATCTCTGGGAGAGGGGCTTGAGAATCTTTCTCATCAGAACGCCCAGCGCAGCCATGAAGTCGTTGCTCCTCGTGGTAAGCAATACCCCCATGATGCAGCAACTGTCAAG
>CAYGBW010000181.1:0-30512 GCA_964348185.1 uncultured Thermodesulfobacteriota bacterium
CTCGATGCGCGGTTTCTCCCGACGCCCCCCGAGCAAATCGGGTTGATCCACTGCCTTCGAAGGCTGTCCTGTGCGACGTTTCATGGGAAACCTTCCAGTTGGGCCCTTGTCCTCAAAAAAGAGGCCTTCCCACGAGCCTCCTGTATGCCTCTAGATACCTTTCTCTCGTCTTCTGGATAATCTCCGGAGGCAGCTCAGGGGCAGGGGGGGATTTGTCCCAATCCAAAGTGAGAAGGTAATCCCTCAGGAACTGCTTATCGAAGCTTTTCTGAGGCCCCCCGGACCTGTACTGAGCCTTAGGCCAGAATCGAGATGAATCCGGTGTGAGGATCTCGTCGATGAGGATAAGGGTATCTCCCAACAGTCCAAATTCAAGTTTTGTATCGGCAATGAGTATGCCTCGCTCATCGGCAAGGTCCTGTGCCTTTTTGTAAATAGCGAGGCTGATCTCCCGGACCCTCGTGGCCAGGTCTGCGCCGATCGTGTCGACGACCCTCTCGAAGGGGATGTTCTCGTCATGGGCCCCGAGTTCTTCCTTGGTTGCCGGCGTGAAAATAGGTTCCTCAAACCTTGACGACTCCTCAAGGCCAACCGGAAGTCTAATCCCGCAGATTTCACCGGTTTCTCTGTACTCCCTCCACCCAGAGCCTGACAGGTAACCCCTGACCACACACTCAATGGGGAGGGGCTGGGCTTTTCTCACCAACATGGCCCTCCCCGCCAACATATCGCGGTACTCTCGACATTCTCTCGGGAAAGTCTCGACTTCTGTCGAAATCATGTGGTTCGGAACGATGTCCTCCGTGCTCTCAAACCAGAACCGGGAAATCTGATTCAGGATAATCCCTTTGTCAGGGATAGGGCTGGGCATGATCACGTCAAAAGCACTGACCCGATCTGTCGCCACAATCATGAGCTGATCTCCGAGGTCGTATATGTCTCGGACCTTTCCCCGTCCCTTCAGCTTCAAGGTGCTGAAGGCTGTTTCCCGTACGACTGATCTCATAAGAAGCTCCTCTCCTCTAGGCAAAGGGGGTCAAAGTTCCTGGAGGACCCGAAGGGTTCGCATGCGATTGATTGCCCCTGCAACCTCAAAGATCCTGGGAACCGCCAGGTTCCCGACCTTACGAGGAGCGACAATATCCAGTCCCTTCTCCTCAAGATCTCTGAAAGCCCTTTTCAGACCCTCATAGAGATTCCCAGTCTCCTTCAGGTAAAACCTCCCATAGTAATGGATCAAATGGCCGATAGCTCGGGTCTGACTCACGTCGACCAGTTGTTCAAGGCAGGCGAGATCGATGGTGGTTCGACCAAACAGGAGCGTCGTACGCCCCTTGGCATCAATCGTGACCTCGCGCTTCCCCCTCCGTGGATCGAAGCTCGAGACCAAGGGTTTGCGGGAAGACACAGCTCCAAAATTGGAGCCACCTTCGTCTAACCGCCGGCTGACGTACTCCTGGGCAATCTTTCTGGCCTGTTTCGTCACACATCGGGGCCGGTAGGTGTCCATCATGATTACCGAGTCTGCCACATCGAAGTAGTCTCCTGACCCGCCCATGACCATAACGGTTGACGCACCGAACTCCTGGTAGAGCGCTCTGACTTTATCGACATAGGGGGTGATGGGTTCCTTGTCCTTCGCCACCAAAGCCTGCATTCTTTGGTCACGGATCATGAAATTGGTGGCAGAGGTGTCTTCGTCTACAAGGAGAACCCTTGCCCCCACCTCGAGGGCCTCCAGTATATTGGCTGCCTGGGATGTACTTCCGCTGGCATTCTCCGTGGAAAAGACTCTGGTATCCTTGCCCATGGGCAGGTGACTAATGAACGGCTCAATGTTTACCTTTTCAATGCTCCGCCCATCTTCGGCCCGTATCTTGACTGCTCCCCGGTGAGTCACGACCCGTTCCCTTCCGTCCCCTGAAAGGTGATTGTAGACGCCTCGTTCGATGGCGTGAAGGAGAGTAGATTTTCCGTGAAACCCTCCCCCCACGATCAGGGTTACCCCTCGAGGAATTCCCATCCCCCTCACCCTCCCACTGTTAGGCAGATCGATCTCCATTTCAAGTTCCCGAGGGCTCACAGAGACAACCACATTCTCCTTCATCGGGCGGTCATCCACGCCGCTTCTGCGGGGAAGAACCGACCCATCTCCCACAAAGGCGACGACGCCCAATCCATCGAGCCTGTCCCTCAGAAATTCCTGATCCTCAATGGTCTCTACATGGTTTCGAAGGGCAGAGACCGGGAGTGAATCGGCAAAGAGGGAAGCCTCCACAACCTTGGGGATCTCATGAAAAAACATCTCCTGTGCCTCTTTCCCGAGGACAGTCCGACCCGCAGCCGGGAGGCCAACCACAAATCGTGCTTCAAGGCACCCTCCGTTCAGGACAACTGCGGTCCGATCGAGGACCTCCTGGCCCCCCCGATCGATGCTGATAAGGCCACTTGTACCAATCCCCCTATGGCCCTTGACGAACCCTTTCACCCTGTCGTCAAAAACCCTGGCCAGGTAGTCCCGAAGCGCCACGCACCTGATCCTCTTCCCATAGAACTCGGCAGAAATCCCGCTTTTTTGCAAGTCCACCGTTACCCGCGCCCGGGAGGGAGAGGCAAAGGGGTCACCCTGCGCATGATCGATGGCGAGACAGAAGGATCCAAAGTCGTAGCTGCCCTCGATATCCTTGTACGCCTTATACCCGCTCCCGTCTATGCGGAGCAGCGTTTTTCTCAGATCCTCTCCCGAACGCATTGCGATCCCTTTTCCCCCTCTTACGGTAAACCATAGAGGCCGCACCGGATGGGTTGTCCGTGGAGGGTCCCTGTTCCCAGATGAAACCTAAAGCACTACCTGCCAAAGCAGGTGGATTTCTATTACCACTGAATGTCATTCATTTTGAACCGCAGAATATCGAAGTGAAAAAAATTGTCCTATTTCTTCAAAGACTTCTGCTGTTCGAAATTCCTTGTTCGATATTCGATATTCAAAAAGCAAAACAGGCCAAAGCTGTTCGCCTCAAGGGCGAAGGTTCCAAACCTGACGAATGGAATAATGCAACGGAGAGATCATCCAGAGGCTTTGAGACGGCTGTCATGTCGGACCCCAGGCGAAAAGCAGGATACATTGGGCCGAAGCCCCTGTCAAGGAACCAAACCAAAAAACTCCTTGCTTTTTGACCTGAAACCCATATAATTCTCTCCGTCAAGATGAGGGCATAAAAAGGGCTCCTCCCGCTGAGAATTGAAGATTCCACTATGTTGAGTTGGAAAATCGGCCACAGTCTCGATCCCTACATCAGAAAAGCGGCGAAATGGATCGTCCGTAGACCCATCAACCCGAATCTTCTCACCTTTGGAGGGCTCGTTCTCAACACCGTTGCGGGGATTCTTCTGTCTCTGGGGCAATGGTTCGTCGCCGCCTGGGTCATTCTGGGGGCTGGATTATTTGATTTGCTTGACGGCGCCATGGCAAGGAATCAGGGCGATGTCACCCCCTTTGGAGGTTTTTTTGACTCCGTGATTGATCGCTACTCCGATTTCTTTCTCTTTCTGGGTATTCTGATCTTCTACCTCAGGATTCAGGCCACGGGAACGGTGGTTCTGGCGATCGTCACCCTGGGAGGAGCCATGATGGTTCCGTATACCCGGGCCAAAGCAGAGAACGTCATTTCAACATGCAACGTCGGTGTCATGGAAAGAGCCGAAAGAATCCTCATCCTGACGGTCGGGGCTCTCTTTGATTGGATGATACCGGTTCTCTGGATTATTGCTATTCTCAGCCACTTTACTGTTGCCCATCGGATCTACTATACCTGGAGGGAACTCAACCGATCTCAGAGGATCTAGAATCGGAGCTCGGTTTCTCCTCTTCCTGCGCCATCTTCTCCACTTCGGCCACCAGAACATCAATGAGCTGGGGGACCGTGTATTTTCCCATGATCTCTCCCCTTTTCATAAGGACTCCCCACCCCTTCCCAAAGGCCACGCCCACATCGGCTTCCCGGGCCTCTCCCGGACCGTTTACCTCGCATCCCATCACCGCCACTGTGAAGGGGGTCGCAATGTGGTTGAGCCGTCTCTCAACCTCAGCAACCACTGGGGTTATGTCCGTCTTACATCTTCCACACGTGGGACAGGATACGAGATCGATCCCCCGGCCCCCCAGATTCAATGCTCTCAGAATGGCCCATCCAACCTGGACCTCTTCCACCGGGTCCCCCGTAACAGAAACGCGAAGCGTGTCTCCGATCCCTTCTTCCAGAAGAATCCCCAGACCAACAGCCGATTTAACAGAGGCCACCCCGGGAGGCCCAGCCTCCGTGATGCCAATATGGAGGGGATAGTCGATTTTTTCCGAGAGCAGTCGATAGGCCTCAATGGTCCTGACCACGCTTGAGGCCTTGACCGAGACTTTGATGTCGTGAAACCCCAGCCCTTCTAGCATGCGAACATGCCGGAGACAACTCTCCACCATGGCCTGAGCCGTTGGGTGTCCGTACTTTTTCAGGAGGTCCCTTTCTAAGGATCCGGCATTCACGCCGATCCTTAAGGGAACTCCCCGTTCCTTGGCAGCTCGGACAATTGGCTTGATCCTGTCCCTTGCCCCGATGTTGCCTGGGTTGATTCGCAAGCCATCTACCCCTGCCTTCAGGGCCTCCAAGGCGAGTCGATCGTCAAAGTGGATGTCGGCGATGAGGGGGATTCTTGCCTCCTCTCTGATCCTTACAAGGGCATCACAGGCCTCTCGATCTAAAACCGCCAGCCGGACGAGATCACACCCGGCTGCCTCCAGCCTTTTGATTTGTGCCAGGGTGGACTCCACGTCCCGCGTGTCGGTCTTCGTCATGGACTGGACCGAAATGGGGGCACCTCCCCCGATTTTTACTCCTCCCAGGGAAATCTGTCGCGTCATCCTTCTCGTCATCGAATGCGCTGATGGCAGCACGCCAAAGTAGGACAAAGCACAGCCCAAAAAGAAACAAGGATAAGGAGTTTGGCAGAAACCTTCCTCCTATATCCTCTAACCTTTGTCCTTTATCCTTTAACCTTTATTTTTTGTCCTCTAACCTTATTTTCAGACTTCAGGTACCCGCCTCATAGTCGGTCAGATAGTCTTTCTGACCCGGGGTCAGGGTGTCGATGTGCACATCCATGGTCTCGAGTTTGAGACGGGCCACCTCTTCATCCTGAATTGGGTCAACGTCGTAGACTCGGGGGCTCAGATTCTTCCCTTCCCTGGCCAGTTTCATCAACCCGAGAAACTGGTTGGCAAAAGACATGTCCATGACCTCGGAGGGATGTCCCTCGGCCCCAACGAGATTGATCAATCGGCCCCTGGCGAGGAGGTAGACCCTCCGTCCGTTATCGAGGGTATACTCCTCGCAGTTGTTCCTGATCTCACGACGAGACGTGGCCAGAGCCTCGAGGTCAGGTATCCTGATCTCACAGTCGTAGTGACCCGTATTGCAGACGATGGCCCCATCCTTCATCTTTTCAAAATGCCGCCCCACAATGACATCTCTCATCCCTGTGGCCGTGACAAAAATGTCGCCGACGGAGGCGGCCTCGTCCATTGTCATGACACGGTGACCTTCGAGAAGGGCCTTGATCGCGGCCGTAGGGCGCACTTCTGTCACAATCGACAGGGCTCCCATCCCCTTCGCGCGCATGGCACACCCCCGGCCGCAGTGCCCGTACCCAGCAATCACAAAATTCTTGCCTGCCAGAAGGACGGAGGTAGCCCGGAGGATCCCGTCCACAGAGGACTGCCCGGTCCCGTAGACATTGTCAAAATCCCATTTCGTTTCGGTGTCGTTGATGGCCAGGATAGGATATTTCAAAGCCCCGTCATCGGCCATGGCCCTGAGCCGGTGCACCCCTGTCGTGGTTTCCTCTGTGCCTCCCAAGATCCCCTCTGCAAGTTCAGGTTTCCGCTGATGGACTGTCATGATCAGATCTGCCCCGTCATCGAGAGTCAGGGTGGGCCCCATTTCCAGGGTCTTCTCAATGCACCAGTAGAACTCGTCTTTGTTCATCCCATGCCATGCGAAGATGGGAATTCCCCGTTCTGCCAGGGCTGCGGCTACATCGTCTTGGGTGGACAGGGGGTTGCATCCACACCAGCTCACCTCCCCTCCGGCGGCCACCAGAGTCTCAACAAGAACAGCCGTCTCCTTCGTCACATGGAGGCACCCTGAAATGCGCATCCCTTTGAGAGGTTCGGACCCCACGTACTTCCGTCTCAGTGCCATAAGAACGGGCATTCGCGACTCTGCCCATTGGATCTTCAAACTTCCTTCCTTGGCTAGGCGAATATCTCTTACCCTGTAATCAGCCATAAGCACTCCTCACTGAGTCAGCGACTGTCAGGCGTCAGCGTTCAGCTTCTCGATAAAAGATGCCAGGCTACGGTCTATCTCCATTAGATCATGACCAAGACGGCTATCCCCCAAAGCATTTGCAACAGAGAGATCACAAGAAAACCCGGTGTGATATTCATGCTCCCTTGCTCAACACCTTGCCATTATCGTTTGTTTTCTCTGACTCTGCTGATCGCCGATTCCCGCCTTTTGCTAATCAAGTCCTGCGGCATCGCGCAGTTCCTCAACCCGATCTGTCTTCTCCCAAGTGAAATCCGGATCTTCCCTGCCAAAGTGACCATAGCAGGCCGTCTTTTTATAGATAGGCCTGAGAAGATCCAGGTACTCAATAATCTGTCTAGGCCTGAGATCGAACATTTCATTGACAATGGCCGCTATCCGGTCGGGCGGAACCTTCCAGGTCCCATTGGTGTTGACCATGACCGACACCGGATGGGCAACACCGATGGCATAGGCCATCTGAACTTCTACCCTGTCACAGAGGCCTGCAGCCACGAGGTTCTTCGCGATGTGCCGGGCCATGTAAGAGGCGCTCCGATCAACCTTTGAAGGGTCCTTGCCTGAAAAGCAGCCACCACCGTGGCTCCCCTGGCCACCATAGGTATCGACGATGATCTTTCGCCCTGTCAGGCCACAGTCCCCCATTGGCCCACCCACGACGAATCTCCCTGTCGCGTTGATATAGTACTTGGTTTGACCGTCGAGGAGGTTCTCAGGGATGATCCGCTTTATCACTTCTTCAATGATGGCCTCTCGGAGTGTCTCATATTTGACAGTCGGCGTATGCTGCGCTGCGATGATCACGGCATCCACCCGGGTGGGAACCCCATTAACATACTGGACCGTAACCTGAGACTTGCCATCTGGCCGCAGAAAATCGAGATCCCCACACTTTCTCACCATGGCGAGTCGCCTCGTCAACTTGTGAGCCAGAATAATCGGCATCGGCATCAGTTCAGGCGTCTCATTACAGGCAAAGCCGAACATGAGTCCCTGGTCTCCTGCTCCCTGCTCGTGGTCTTCCGTCACATTGACTCCCTGGGCAATATCGGGGGACTGCTGATCGATTGACGTGATGACAGCGCAGGTTTCCCAATCAAAACCCATGGCCGAATCATTGTAGCCGACTCCCTTGATCGTCTCTCGAACGATCCCCGGCATATCGACATAGCATTTTGTGGTGATCTCTCCGGCAATCACAGCCATTCCGGTGGTCACCAACGTTTCACAGGCAACCCTCGCCTCTGGATCTTGACCGATAATGGCATCCAGAACAGCATCAGATATCTGATCGGCTACTTTGTCTGGATGGCCCTCCGTTACCGACTCTGATGTAAAAAGAAAATCCGTCATTCCCATCTGAGTTCCTCCTTCACTCCTTTTCCAGTGCGAACCCTACCGAGTTCTGATCGCTACGAGTGGTTCTCATATCATAGGGCCACCTGTCCATCTCAAGAAAATCCTCTGGAAAACGCTGAGCCATGGTCCTTCGAACATGCTGCTCGATCTCACTCCCTGACGTCATTTGATATATCTCCTGAAACAGCCCCCTGGCCTCTTCAACTGTCGAGCTACTGAGAATCTTTTTCACCCTCGGTATTGAGAGGGGGTTCATGCTGATTTCGTCCAGTCCGAGGCCCAGAAGGATCCACAGATAGGCAGGCTCGCCCGCCATCTCTCCACAGATAGCAACCTGGAAACCGGCCTCATGCCCCGCCTCGACAACTTCCCGAATACATCGAAGAACCGCAGGGTGGAGGGGCTCGTACAGATAGGAGACTTGCTCGTTCACCCGGTCAACGGCCAGGGTGTATTGAATGAGATCATTCGTTCCGATACTGAAGAAGTCGACTTCCCTGGCCAGCAGATCCGCCGTCATGCAGGCCGAAGGGATCTCGATCATGGCACCCACGGGGATTTTTTCATTAAAAGGGATTCTCTCGGCACTCAATTCGTTCATTGTGTCATAGAGAATCGCTCTTGCCCCTTGAATCTCTTGAATACCCGAAATCATGGGGAGCAGAATCTTCAGCCGTCCATGGACGCTCGCCCTAAGGATTCCTCTCAATTGGGTCTTAAACAGCTCAACCTCCTTGATGCAAAACCGAATTGCCCTCAACCCCATGGCCGGATTAATCTCCTTGACGCCTTCACCGTGATCAGGGAACTTATCCCCTCCCACATCGAGGGTTCGGATGGTCACCCAATGGGGAAAGACCGCCTCGGCCAATTTCCGATAGGTCTGGTAGTGTTCATCCTCAGAGGGAAGGTCCTTCCGTCCAAAATAGAGGCATTCAGTCCGGTACAGACCAATTCCCTCTGCACCCCGATTCTTGGCCGATGCAATCTCTTCCAGAAGCTCGATGTTGGCTCCCACGGTGATCCGGTGTCCATCCCGTGTCTCGGCAGGGAGCTGAGAGAATTTCAGCAACTCCTTTTCAACCGATTTTATCCTCTCCTGGCGCTCGAGATACTGCCTGGAAACCGCTTCCGTTGGATTGATGATCACGACTCCAGCCTCGCCATCCAGGATCAGTTGATCCCCACTGTTGATCAGGGCCGTGGCCGTCTCGGTTCCAACAACGGATGGAATCCCCAGGGCCTTGGACAGAATGGCCGTGTGGGAGAACCCGCCTCCAATATCCGTCACAAAACCAACAACGTTTTGTAGATTCAGTTGGATCGTGTCGGCGGGGGACAAATCATGGGCCACGACCACCACGTCCCCCTCGATATGGGTAATGTCATCGTCCATATGGCCGACGAGATTCCTAAAGATCCGCTGAGAAACGTATCCGATGTCGTTTTTTCTCTCCCTCAGATATTGATCTTCGATCGTATCAAAGGCCTTGTTCAACCGTTCCAGGATGATGTCGAGGGCCCATTCGGCATTGAGTTTCCGATTCTTGACCGTGTCGATGGTTCCCTGGATCAACATCTGGTCTTCCAGAATCATAAGATGGACATCCAGAATAAAAGCGTGCTTCCTCGCGTCCTCATCGGGGATGGCGTTCTTAATCTCGAGCAGTTGTTCCTTGGATAATTCGATGGCATCAATGAAGCGTTTGATCTCGTCTTCCACTTCCGTCTCGGCAATTGGTCTCTGGGGAAGCCGGACCTTGCTTCTGTCTATGGGGAAAGCCCCGCCCACCACGATGCCAGGGGATGCCCCAATGCCCTCAACGATTTGATTCACGAGTTGTTCTCTACCCATACCGATCAAACCCTCCACCACAGCGATCCTTTGATCCTTGCAAAGGAATACCCAAGACGTCGTCTGTCTCTCGTGAGCTCCCAGCCTCTCCCATGGGTGGGATGATTTCAGTCCTCCCCGAATTTTCGGCTGATCAATTGCCCGAGCGCCCGGACTGCTTCACCGGCATCAGATCCCTCAGCCTTGATTCTAACCTTGGATCCCATGGGAGCCGCAAGCATCATCACCCCCATAATGCTCTTGGCATTTGCAACCATTCCATCTTTTTCTATCGAAATTTCAGACACATACATATTGGCCGTTCGGACCAGAAGTCCCGCGGCCCTGGCATGTAACCCGAGTTTGTTCTGGATCACGAATGTCAGTTCTTCCATGGTTGCTTTGCTTCACGTTTTCTTCAGGATCTCGCTGGCGATATTGATATTCTTCTGACCATAGGATTTGATGAATTCTGCCAGTTCCCCGAGGGTCATGTCACTGTTATACGTCGACAGCTTCAAGAGCATGGGAAGGTTCACCCCTGTGACCACTTCAATCCGGTTGTCCTGGAGGAAAGAGAAACTGATTGTGGCAGGGGTCCCCCCAAACATATCTGTCAAAATGAGAACCCCTGACCCTCTGTCCACTTTCCGGATGGCCGCGACAATTTGTTCCCGGATCTCATCGGGGTCGCTGCGCGGATCGATGGATACTGCCTCAAACCCTTTCAATTGCCCCACGATCATTGCAGCCGCTGAAATCAGTTCCTCTGCCAATCGGCAATGGGTAACGACAACGACACCAACCATGACATCCTTTCTCCCTTCACGTTCGGATCCAGCCACCCGTAAAGGGTACCTTGGCTCTTCTGAATTAACCTCTGGGAAAGGGATTCTACAAAGCCAACCCCCTCTCTGAGAGGCCTAGCCTTTTCCCAGGTCCCGGTGTCGGACTTCCAAAAAGGCGTCCTCGTCTCCCAGAGCCTTTCTCAGGATTGCCCCGAGTTCCTCCACAATTACGACGGAGCGGTGCCGCCCTCCAGTGCACCCAATTGCAAGGGTGAGATAGGCCTTTCCCTCCTTTTCGTAAAGGGGGATGAGAAATGTGACAAGGTCCTGAAATCTTGCGATGAACGCTTTCGTTTCCGGCCATTTCAACACGTACTCCCGAACCTCCCTCTCTACGCCAGTCAGTCTCTTCAGACCATTGATAAAGAATGGATTCGGGAGAAATCTCACGTCCAGAATAATGTCCGCATCATAGGGTATCCCAAAGCTGTAGCCAAAGGACATCAAGGTGACCGCCATCCTCCGTGGCGGTATTTCCTTGAGGAAAAATCGGGTAGCAACCTCCTTGAGTTGGTGAACATTGAGATCAGAGGTATCGATCACCTTGTCTGCCAGATCCCTGAGGATCATGAGTCGTTCCCGCTCCATCTTGATCCCCTCCTGGATGGATATTCCAACGGCAAGGGGATGATGGCGGCGGGTTTCCCTATATCTTCTCACCAGGATCTCATCACTGGCCTCCAGGAAAAGAATCTGAACGGAAAACCCCTCAAGCTTCAATTCCCCAATGATCTGCCTGGCATCTGCCATGAACTCCTCCCCACGAATATCAATCACCAGCCCGACCTTGGAGATTCTCCGTACCGATTGTTGGCACAGTTCGATGAACTTGGGGAAAAGAACAATGGGCAGGTTGTCTACACAGTAAAATCCCATGTCCTCCATGGCTTTGATGGCGGTTGTCTTTCCTGAACCGGAAAGCCCACTGATGAGAACAACCCTAAGATCCCTCACTCGACTTCGTCCCCGATGGGATTTCTCTCTCCGCCGCCCGTTATCCTTGCCATGAGCTCTTTTTCAAATTCTCTGGAAGGATGGTATCCCATAACCTTCAAAAGGTGATTCCTGGCGGCGACCTCGATTATCGAGGCCAAATTCCGCCCGGGAGTCACCGGTATTTTGACCAGAGGAAGATGAGCGCCAAGAACCGAATAGAACTCTTCCTCAAACCCCAGACGATCGTAATCCTTATGGCCCTCCCATTCGACCAGCTCGACCACCACTTCGACTTTCTTTCTCTCCCTGATCGCCTCGACGCCGAACAGTTTCGCGACATTGATGATTCCCAAGCCCCGGATCTCCATGTGATATTTTACCGTGTCTATCCCACACCCAAAGACGATGTGAGGAGACCGTCGATAGAGAAAAACCATGTCATCGGCAACAAATCGATGGCCCCGGAGGATAAGGTCCAAAGCACACTCGCTCTTCCCAATGCCACTCCTCCCGAGAATCAGAACCCCCACACCAAAGACATCGACAAGAACTCCGTGAATGGTCGTGCGAGCCGCCAGCTTGTTCTCGAGGAACTTCACGATCCTTTCGATGAGCTCGGTGGTTGGAAGCTCAGTCTGGAATAGGGGAATTCTCTTTTTCTGGCTTTCCTCGATGAGGAGGCGTGGGATCTCATGGTTTTTTGTCACGATGAAGCAGGCGATTCTCAACCCACAGATCTTCTTTATAATCTCGTCTCTTTTCTCAGGGGAAAGGGTACGAAGATAGGAAAGTTCCGTATTTCCGATGACTTGAACTCGAAAAGGCTGGACGAAACGGGTATATCCCGCAAAGGCCAATCCTATTTTTTGAACCTGAGAAAACCTGATCCGTTTTTTCAGCCCTCTTGCCCCTGCGATGAGTCGAAGCCGCAGATCGTATTCACGATCACGATACAGATCTTCTCCAGAGACCCCAGCCATTAAGAAAAAGCCTCCACCGAATGCACATCAGTACTGGGCATCCTCTTCTGAAATGATCTGAAAAATCTCCTCTTTGCACTCTGCCTCCATCAGCCTTTTCCTGAAGTGTGTATCCTTCAGAAGCCTAGAAATCCTTGCCAAAGCCTTCAGATGAATCCCCGCCGAATTCTCCGGGGCCACCAGAAGGAAAAAGAGATGGGTGGGTTTCTGATCGATAGACTCGAAATCCACCCCCTCGAGGCTTCTTCCAAAAGAAGCAACTACCCCCCCGAGTTTCTTGATTTTCCCATGGGGAATGGCAATTCCATCACCGATCCCTGTGCTCCCCAATTTCTCACGATCTAGCAGAACCTCCACGACCGTCTCAAGATCAGGCAGTTTTCCCTGAGCAACCAGGACGCCGGCCAGCTCTTCCAGAACCCCTTTCTTATTCTTCGATTGGAGATTGGGAATAAGCAAATCCTCGTTCAAAATCTCAGAAATCTTCATACCCTCTGCCTCCGAGTCCCAACCATTCGGCCCCTCTAGTGAACCTCGGGCTCGATAAGCCCATAGTTTCCGTCCTTTCTTCGGTAGACGACATTAAGCGACCCAGAATCGGAGTTGGTAAAAACAAAAAAATCATTCTCCCCCGCATCGAGTCGAAGAATGGCCTCTTCAGGGGACATCGGCTTTGCCGAATGTTCATTGCTCTTGATGATTCGTGCCTCCTGCACGGTCCCAGAACTCTCTGGAGCCAGGACGTCCATCTGATACCGCTGATCCTGAGGGGGAAGATTCGACCTCCTGGGCTTCGTCTTGCCCCGGTGTCTCCGGATCTGTCTCTCAAGTTTGTCGATCAATTTGTCTATCGCAGAGTACATGTCGTCCGTCTTTTCCATCCCTTTGACCGTGTATCCATCCCCTGTGATCATCGCTTCCGCAATGTTCCTGAACTTTTCCACCGACAAGACAACGCGTGCCTCTACGGGCCGTTCCAAATACTTCTTCAGCTTTAGAATCTTTTGCTTTGCATAGCCTTTCACCGCCTCATTGGCCTCAAAATTCCTGAAGGTCACCATTACCTGCATTTTGAACCTCCTAGAGAATTTTAAACTACTTCCTTTTCCGTCGGGTGTCAATGCATGATCCCGAGCTATATTCACTAAAGCAGTCAGGAAATGGATAAATCAAGGTCTCGAGCGAGAAAAGGATCAACGGGCCAGGACTCCAGCCTTCAGGTCGGAAAACCCTGTGGATTGAGCTCCCTTTTCAAAGGTCAAAAGAGCCTCTTTCTCTCATTTGAGGACAGGATCTTTAATGATTCACGGTACTTGGCAACGGTCCTTCGCGCGATATTGATGTTCATTCCCCTCAGCATGTGGACGATCTTCTCGTCACTGTATGGCTTCCTCGGGTTTTCTTTCGCGATAATGTCCTTAATCAGGTTCTTCACACTCTCAGAAGCAAAATCCTCCCCACGAAAGGAACTGATGCTGTTGTTAAAAAAGTACTTTAGCTCAAAGATACCTTGAGGCGTATGAACATATTTGTTGTTGGTCGCTCGGCTGACTGTCGACTCATGCATCTCAATATCTTCCGCCACATCCCTGAGGACCAGGGGTCTGAGATAGTTCACCCCTTTGTCGAGAAACTCCCACTGAAATTTGACGAGGCTCTTTGTAACCCGGTAGATTGTCCGCTGCCTCTGGTGAATGCTCTTCAAGAGCCACACGGCGGAGCGGAGTCTGTCCTGAATGTATCGACGATCACAATCCGGTGTTCCATTGCCGGACCGGAGCATGTTTCGATAGGTGCTGTTTATTCTTAGCCGAGGCAACTCATCCTCGTTAAGAACCACCACGTACTCCCCTTCGATTTTGTACACAAAAACATCGGGAATGATGTTCTGAACTTCCTCGCCACTGTACTGCCTGCCCGGCTTTGGCTCCATTTCGGAAATGAGTCGAATTGCATCCATCACCCTATTTAGGGAAACACCCAGTTTTTTTGCAATCTGTCCGTAGTTTCTGTTTCTGAGACGTGTCATGTGGTGCATGACAATTTCCCGGGCAATTGGATCCGGTTCCCCCAGGGCCTCGAGTTGTGCCAGGAGGCACTCTCCAAGATTCCTAGCGCCAACGCCAACCGGATCAAACATCTGGATTCGTTTCACGACCTCTTCCACCGCCTCAGGAGTGCCGTTCACATGCCCGGCTATTTCCTCGACTGAGGTGTTGAGATAACCATTTTCATCCAGACTGCCGATGATGAACCGACCGAGTTCTTGCTGGTGTTCGTTGAGGTCGGAGAGGCGGAGCTGCCACATCAGGTGGTCCGCCAGATCAGTCTTGCGAGTCAGAAAGTTCTCAAAGGAGGGCCGATCTTCGCTGTCAGCTGAAACCCGGTAGTGGGAAACGTCGACTCCCTCTAGATAACTCTCCCAATCGAAATCATCTCGCCCCTCTCCCTCTCCCTTGACCTCTACCGTCATCTCCTTGGGCTTTTCCTCAATCGGCTCCTCCGGGCCATCACCCTCATACGGGGACGCATCCTTTTCTTCTGAGGATTCTGCCTCTTCTAACATGGGATTCTCTTGAATTTCTTCTTGAATCAGGTCTACCAGTTCCATCCGGGTCAGTTGAAGGAGTTTGATCGCCTGCTGGAGCTGGGGCGTAATTACCAACTGTTGAGTCAGCTTGGGGCTTTGCTTGATCTCTAGGGCCATAGTTTCATCTCACTATCAAGGGTTAGGGCTCAACTCCGTCTCGCCTCCACGGAGTCCGCGAGCTTTCTCTCTTCCAACGTGAACGAATCGCCCAGGTAGAGTCTTCGGGCTTTTGGACTTTTTGCAATTTTTTCTGGAGATCCTGATTCCAGGATCTTTCCCTCATTCAAAATGTAGGCCCTCTCACAAATGCCCAGAGTCTCACGCACATTGTGGTCAGTAATAATAATCCCGATCCCCTTGGATTTCAATCGAATGATAATACTCTGGATGTCAGTCAGTGCAATCGGATCGATCCCTGCAAAGGGCTCATCGAGAAGGATGAACAGGGGAGAAGTAACCAAGGCCCTCGTTATCTCAACCCTCCGTCTCTCCCCGCCAGAAAGGGAGTATGCCTTCCGATCGCGAATGACCCCCAACCCCAGTTCGTTCAGAAGGGATTCCAGTCGCTCCTTCCGCTCAGATCTGGACAACGGCAGAGACTCGAGAATGGCCATGATATTCTCCTCAACGGTCAGTTTACGGAAAACCGAAGATTCCTGAGGCAGATATCCAATCCCCTTTCTCGCTCTCATGTACATGGGAAGATCCGTAATATCCTCGTCGTTGAGATAAACCCGTCCCCCCTCCGGTCGAATCAGACCGATAACCAGGTAGAATATGGTCGTCTTGCCCGCTCCATTGGGTCCGAGGAGGCCAACGACTTCCCCGGCTTTGACTGTGATGCCAATCCCGTCGACAACCCTTCTCTTCCGGAACGACTTGGTGAGGCCGCAAGCCGAAACCGTCCCATTTCTCCTAGTCGATGTCATTCCTTCTGTCTCAGCCGGTTTTCCTCCATTCGGATTCTTTGTTATCATAGATCTCCACAGATTTTCGTCGCCTATGGCACTCATCACCGTTGACTACCTGTCTTCCGGTTTCTCTGGAATTAAGGTGACCTTGACTCGGCCTTCCTCTCCACCTTCGACCACACTTCGATTTTCTGCGATGTAAAAAACTACCCGCTTCCCTCGCACCTCATTCAGCCCCTGGCGAAGGACCGGATCCCCCTGCAGGACAATGCTGTTCTGTGATCGGTCATAAACCGCCTCTTCACATGTGGCCCGCCGATCCTGCTGCGTGACCTTCACATTCCCTTTTGCGACGAGACGGGTGATGTCGCTATCATCTTCGTTGAAATAGATATGAAGATCGTCGGAATGTATTGTCAAATCACTCTGCCTGGCCACGACCTCCTGGTGAAATGTTGCTTGATGCCCTTTGTGATCCCAGATAAGAGTTTTTGCCGATACGTGAATCGGTTCGGACCCGATGCTCAGGCCGAACCCTGCCGGTCCCTCTTGTTTTTCCTCTGCTGTCGAGCCGTCCCCTTCCCACCCCAGCACGAGACATGTCATGAGGCTCAACCCGAGGATAACCCTCAGTCTCTTTCCCATCGCTTCGACTCTCAGTTACCCTGACTCCAGGGGAACTCGATGAATAAACGTTTCCACGTCTCTTAATATTGAGATCTTCTCGCTGGCCAGTTCCATGAGAAGCCCCACACCTGAGATTCTCACCCCTCTCCCATCGATCCTGACAGGAGCCTTCGTCGTTATCTCCCTGCGACTGTGGTTGTAGTGAAGGGAATCGGTCTTAAGGGAAATGCCGTCACTGGATGTGACCACAACCTCGCCCTCTACCTCCATGTTCCGTGTCTTCTCATCGATCCTGCCCCGATCCCCTCGAAGGGTCAAGACCCTCCCGTCCTCGCTATACATGGTCACCCGTAGATCCTCGAGAAGGGTTCTGTTTCCCTTCTTGAAGGACTGGGCAATCCTGGCCGCCAACTCCCAGAGAACAGCCCCTTCCTTTTCTTCGGTCAGGAAGAGATTGCCCAACTCGATGTCGGCGCTGATTCTGGGAATCTTCACGGCCTTTCCGTACAACCCGACCTTTCTCCAGTTGACGATGAGAAGGACCGATAAGGCCAAAGTCAGAGTCAGGACGCCGAGGACGATCAGGTTTCTTACTTTTTTCATGGGTCGTACCGTGCCGTAACCTCCTCCCATCTGCCCTGAGATTTAAGAATGAAGTCTGAGATCTCCCTAACCGCTCCTTTGCCTCCTTCCTTCTCGGTAATAAAATCGGCAAAGGGTTTGATTTCATTCACAGAATCTGAAACCACCGCAGCGAACCCGGCTCTTTTCAATACGGGCAGGTCAACCAAATCGTCTCCCACATAACCCACCTGGTGATCCTCCAAACCGTATTCTCTCAGGATTCGCTGATAAGCCTCTATCTTGTTATGGATGTTCTGGTAGACTTTCGAAATCCCGAGTTCACTCGCTCGATGAAGCGTCGCCTCTGATTCACGTCCCGAAAGAAGAACAACCTGGATTTGGGCTCTCATCAACAGTTTCAGACCGTGACCGTCTTTTGCATTGAAAAACTTCGATTCGATGCCTTTGTCGTCAATCACGATGCGACCGTCGGTTAGAACCCCGTCCACATCCAGGATGAGGAGCCGAACGTTTCTTGCCTTTTCTGAGCTCTCTATGTTCTCTATCGGGTTATTGTCTGACAATCTTTACCGGTTTCCCTTCCCTATTGTCAAACGACGCCAGCCTTCAGGAGATCATGGAGGTGGACGATTCCCACGGGACATCCATCACGACAGTCTCGATACACAAACAGGGAGGTGATGGAGAATTCCTCCATCTTCTGAACCGCTTTGGCAGCGAGCGCTTGAACCTCGATCCATTTCGGTGAGGTCGTCATCACCTCAGAGGCTTTCCGATCCAGAAGATCAGGAAAGCGCTCCAACCCTCTTCTCAAGTCTCCATCGGTGATAACACCGACAAGTCTGCCCCCGTGGTCTGAAACACCGGTGACCCCCAGCCGTTTGGACGTAATCTCAAACAAGGCTTCCCTCATGGGTACGTCTTCTCTGACCATGGGAAACGCGCCGCCCACGTGCATGAGATCTCCCACTTTAAGGAGCAGCCGCTTGCCCAGTGTTCCTCCAGGGTGGAGTAATGCAAAATCCTCTTCTCTAAATCCCCTTTTCTCCATCAGCGATACCGCAAGGGCGTCTCCCAAGGCGAGAGTCGCTGTGGTGCTGGCTGTCGGGGCAAGCCCCAGTGGACAGGCCTCCTCTCCAACCGCTATGTCCAGAACAACATCCGCCGCCTTTGCCAGGCTTGACTCCGGATGACTGGTCATGCCGATAAGCCGATTGCCAAGCCTCTTGATCAAAGGAAGCAGTTTAACAATCTCCTCGGTTTCTCCGCTGTTGGAAATAGCAATCACCGCATCGCCCCTTCCAAGAATACCGAGATCGCCGTTCAACCCCTCCGCCGGATGGAGAAAAAAGGACGAAGTACCCGTACTGGAAAGGGTCGATGCGATCTTCTTGCCGACGAGTCCCGATTTTCCCATGCCGGTTACGATGACCTTCCCGTCGCATTCGAGAAGGATCCGAATTGCCTGATCAAAGCGCTCATCGATCCTGTCGACCAGGTCAAGAACCGCCTGAGCCTCTATTCTCAGCACCCTTTTGGCCCGTTCAATCACCATCACCGTCCTGCCTCAAAGCCGATTCTACTGCCTTCAGTTGTCTTATAAGAGGGGGGAGGGCATCCAGACTCAGGGAATTCTGTCCATCGCACAGCGCATCGCAGGGCCTCTCATGGACTTCCATAAAGATCCCATCGATTCCAGCCGCCACTGCAGCCCGTGAAAGAGGTTGAATGAACTCGGCCTGCCCTCCCGATGTCTCTCCCATACCACCTGGAAGCTGCACGCTGTGCGTGGCATCAAAAACCACAGGGTATCCGTACCGCCTCAGGATCGTCAGAGACCTAAAATCGGTGATCAGGTTGTTGTATCCAAAACAGGTCCCCCGCTCTGTGACCATCAAATCGCAATTTCCCGTAGAAACGACCTTTTCGATCACCTGTCCCACGTCCCATGGCGCCAGAAATTGCCCCTTCTTCACGTTAACAGGCTTCATGGTTCGCGCCACTTCAACCACGAGATCCGTTTGGCGGCAGAGAAACGCTGGAATCTGGATAGCATCCAGTACATCGGATGCCTTTTCCACGTCATCGATTCTATGAACATCAGAAAGCACAGGCAGGCCTGTCTTTTCTTTCACCAAGTTCAGCACCTCCAGCCCCTCATCAAGCCCGGGTCCCCGGAAGGATTGAATCGACGTCCTGTTTGCCTTATCGTAGGACGCTTTGAAAATCAAGGGGATCTCCAGGGTTTGAGAGATGCCTTTGAGTCTCTCTGCAATCCGGAGGGTAATCTCTCTGCCCTCGATCACGCAGGGTCCGGCCACGAGTAAGAAGCCACTGAATCCCCCAACTGAAACATCTCCAATTCGAACTTCTCGGGTCGGAGGCTTCATCTCCTCTCCCTTTTCCCCCTTTTTTTGTTCGACTCTCCAAGCGTGGCCCTAACAAAATCACGGAACAAAGGGTGGGGGTCCATGGGCCGAGACTTGAATTCGGGGTGGAACTGACAGCCCAGGAACCAGGGATGTTTCTCCCTCTTGATTTCGGCGATTTCCACCAGTTCACCGTCCGGGCAGATGCCGCTGAAGACCATGCCAGCTTCTGCCAGGATATCCCTATACTTGTTGTTGAATTCGTAACGGTGGCGGTGTCTCTCGTAGATCAGCCTCTTGTTGTACGCCTGATGAGCATGTGTTCCAACCGTCAACCTGCAGGGATAGGCTCCCAGCCTCATGGTTCCACCGAGGTCAGAATCTGAGGACCGTTTTTGGGTTTTCTTGTCCTGATCGACCCATTCCGTGAGCAGGCTGATCACGGGATGAGGGGTCTGGTCGTCGAACTCAGTGCTGTGCGCGCCTTTTAGCCCTGCTGCATCAATCGCAAACTCCACGACGGCTATTTGCATTCCCAGACAGATCCCAAAATAGGGAATTCTGTTGTCCCTGGCAAAGCGCGCCGCACGGATTTTGCCTTCAATCCCCCGGCTTCCAAACCCGCCGGGCACCAAGATTCCATTCATTCCTCTCAGGAGGGTTGCCGCCCCGTCTCTCTCTATTTTTTCGGAATCCACATAGACCAGATTCACCTTACAATCATTGGCGATTCCCCCGTGGATCAAAGCCTCATGAAGGCTCTTGTAAGAGTCCTTGAGGTGGACGTACTTCCCGACAATCGCTATGGTCGTTGATCTTTTCGGATTCTTGATCCGGTTGACGATTCTCTGCCAGCCCCGGAGATTGGGTTTTCCAGTCCAGATGTTGAGACGGTTGACGATTCTGTCATCAAGTCCCTCTTTATGGTAAATCAGAGGAACTTCATAGATTGATTCCACATCCCCAGCAGTGATAACGGCATCCCGATCCACGTTGCAGAAGAGAGCAATCTTGGATTTGATCTCATGAGAGAGGAGACGATCCGTCCGACAGAGTAAGATATCGGGCTGAATACCGATTTCCCGCAATTCCTTCACGCTGTGTTGTGTCGGCTTTGTCTTCAGTTCACCCGATGTGGGGATAAAGGGCACGAGAGTCAGGTGAACGAAAAGCGTATTCTCTGCTCCCAGATCCCTCCTAGCTTGCCGGATAGCCTCCAGAAAGGGAAGGCTTTCGATATCGCCGACTGTACCCCCAACCTCAACAATGACGATATCCACATCGTTGGCCAGATCGAGAATCTTCTTCTTGATCTCGTCGGTGATATGGGGGATCACCTGAACCGTTCCCCCAAGATAATCGCCCCGTCGCTCTCTGGCAATCACCGTATCATAGATTTGTCCAGTGGTGAAGTTGTTCCTTTTCCCCATTACGGCATGGGTATAGCGTGCGTAATGGCCGAGGTCGAGGTCGGTTTCAGCTCCATCATCCGTGACAAAGACCTCACCATGTTGAAAAGGATTCATCGTTCCCGGATCAACGTTGATATAGGGATCGAATTTGAGCATGTCGACAGTCAGCCCCCGGCTTTCCAGAAGTGCCGCGATGGAAGCAGAGGCGAGTCCCTTCCCCAAAGATGAAACAACACCTCCCGTAATAAAGATGAATTTAGTTCTCACCGCTAATCACGCTACCCTGCATTTCCCCTATGCACGAAAAGGCTCCGAGGAATTGGGTCCGAAGCCTTTTTGCCCCATTGATTTCCCATGCAGGTTATAGGCCTTAGTGCTTCGATTCATCAGTTCGTTATCGAACTGATGAATCGAAGGACTTAGGATTTGTGCAAGATGCCGCTCCAGCAAACCACTCTATGATTATCCCAAAAAATGTCAAAAGTCAACTAAAACGGCGCGTGGTTCTCCCCAGAATATCCGCTTTGGTATGTTATTTGCAAACGTCCAAGACCCCATTTCCCCCCCCCATTGGCCGCACCCGACCTGCCCCAGAGATAGCTCCTTTGCCCCCTGCCAGCCGACACATCCTGAAAATCCAAGTTTGGTTGTTGACATTTGTCGTCAATTCTCGTATATCAATGTTCGGATACAGAATACAACCTAGAGAAAGGAGCGTGATCACTATGGCAGACCCCCGTGTCGCGAGGGTGACTGAAATCATTGCTGCGTCTCCCAAAGGTTTTGATGATGCAATTCAAACCGGTTTTGCAAGAGCCACCAGAACGCTCAGAGGAATTACGGGTATGCGCGTTCTCGAGCACAGAATCGCTGTCGAGGACGGCCATATCAAAGAGTATCGGGTTCGGATGGAGGTTATATTTGTCCTCGAGACATGATCGCAAGGCATCGTCCTTTTCGAGTATGTCGGGGAGACTGTCCCCGACTTTTTTCATGTCGAGAGATTCGGCTTTCCTTACGGGAATCTGAGAAGCCATGGCCATAGCGTTCAGGAAAATCATCAGAGAGACGGGTTACCTCGATCCGAACAATGAATTCGAAATGATTCGAACTCATTTCGAGATTCGATTCGATCCTCTAACCAATGCCACAGGACGGGTCCTCGGGGGAAACACCCCCATGCCCGAGCCTCCTGACATCGAAGGGGTCGTGAGGAGATCTCTTGAGATTGGCTGCCCATTCTGCAAAGGCGCGATTGAGACGAGAACGGGCAAATTCCCCCGTGAACTCATCCCAGACGGACGAATTCACAGAGGAAGCGCTGTTGTCATCCCCAATATCATTCCCTTTGAAACCTTTGCAGCGATCTGCCTGTTTTCAGATGAGCATTTTATCCCTCTTGAAGGATTCAAGCCTGAACTCTGGAAAGATGCCCTTCTGGCATGCCAGGATTTCTTCCGCAGGGTAGCCTCTGCAAAACCCGAAGTCGCATGTTTTTCTATCAACTGGAATTACATGCCTCCGGCAGGGTCAAGCCTGGTTCATCCCCATCTCCAACCCATTGCCGGAGAAACCCCAACCAACACCCAGAGGGAGCTCGTCAGGGCGAGCCACGAATATGTGAGCCGTCACATGACGCACTACTGGAGGGATCTTGTCGAGAGGGAGGAGGAACTCGGGGAGAGGTATCTCGGGGAGCTTGGAAGAGTCGTCTGGATTGCTCCGTTTGTTCCCACGGGGTTATACCCTGATACGATGGCTGTGTTTCGAGAATGTCCAGATTTGCTCGAACTCGAGGAACAGGATTTTTTCGACTTTTCTTGCGGCCTAGTCAAAGTTCTTCGATTCTACCATTCTCTTGGAATCTACGGCATAAATTTCTCATTGTTTTCAGGGCCTGATGGCGATCCTACCCTATGGGTTCATTCAAGAATCACGCCCCGCTCCTTTCCCCGACCCATAGGAAACAGCGACATCACCTATTTCGGAATGCTTCACAAGGAGCCCCTATCTCTGATGAAACCCGAAGAGATGGCTTCCCGGGTAAAGCCCCTTTTCTCTTCGTGAGGTCTTTTCCTTCAATGCTATCGATTGAAGGAAAAGACCTCTATCTTGTATCACAGTTCGCAGGGATCAGGTGCCAGGGGTCGGGAAAGGTCGGTGTCGTAGGTCCCAGGCGTCACCGGAACTCTGGAGTGAATCTTGTCCTTTGGGTCCCATGCGCGATGCCGCGCTCAAGGGGGGAAAGAGGTATGGACAGGGGACTTTCATGGACAAACTGGAAAAAAGAATGCGTGACCTCGAAGAGCTGATCTTCAGGGTCGTCCTTCAAACCAAAGCCGAGACCCTGGCCGTACGGGACATTCTCTTGGAAAAAGACCTCGTGTCCCCAGAACGATGGGACGAACTGGTAAGAAACCACAAGAATTCCTATAGCCTTTTCGAGGTTGTCAAGAAGATCGAAAAAGGCCGCACCGCCAAATCGTTAGGAGAGTCTCCGGACTCAGAGAACAGGGATCACGAGGAGTGAAGCCCCCCGCGGCAAGACTTCGACGAGACCTGTCGGCGAGCCCTTCGGCAGTGAGCTCAGGGCCGAACTGCTCAGGTCGAGCCGCTCAGTCGAGTCGCCGCGGGGCAATTTGCTACGCCGAAGTAGCCGCTTTGGCTACGAAGGTCGAGTCTGTGCGAAGGCGAGTGAATATCTGACTGCCCTTCCCTGCTCTCGATCAGCCGTCACCCTCATCCAAAAGGCCTCGGAAAGGGGATGTTGCCAGCTGGTTGCCACTGAAAAATGCCCTTGTAGCGAACATTAGGAAGTTTTTGGGGCCACCCGTCTTGGCGAAGGGAGTGTCCCCGAAGGGGCGAGATTCCGCTGTCTGAGGCCGCCAGGCCGAGTTCGGAAGATCGAACGACCGAGCCTTAGAATGGGTCAAAAACTTCGTTCAGAGAGCGAAAGGGCATTTTTCAGTGGCAACCAACTAGGGAGAAGCTTCTCCTTGAGAAATACTCATTCACCCTCAGAGACCGATCCTCTCGCCTCTTTCACCGCACTCCTTAACTCCTCCAGTGTGACTGTGGCCGTTCCCACCTTTCCCACCACAATCCCGGCAGCAAAATTCGATATCACAGCAGCCTCTGAAAAGCTGGCACCCTGCGAGAGGACCAGAGCCATCACGCCGATCACCGTGTCCCCGGCTCCGGTCACGTCGAAGACCTCCCTGGCCGTCGTAGGGACGAGGATCTCGCTTCCTCCTTTTTCAAAGAGGGCCATTCCGTCCTCGCCCCGCGTAATCAGCACAGCTTCAGCGTTAAATCGATCGAGAAGTTTTTCCCCCGCCCTTTTCAGGGAATCTTCGTCGACGATCTCGATTCCAGAGGCCACACTCGCCTCCTGGCTGTTGGGGGTCACGATGGTAACATCGTGATACAAATGGAAGCGGTTCAGCTTTGGATCGAGGGCAACGATTTTGTTCTCTCTCCTCGAAATCTGGGTAATGGTTTGAACGAGTGGTCCTGTCACCACGCCCTTCCCATAGTCTGCAATGACCACGATATCAGCAGAATGGATCATTTCGCGGACATAGGATCCCAGGCTGTCTGCATATCCCTGGGTGAGGGGAGCCTGGTTTTCGCGGTCGAACCGGACGACCTGCTGACTGTGAGCCACAATCCGGGTTTTAACCGTCGTCGGTCGGCGAGGATCGATGAGAACACCCCCTGTCTCGACCCCACACTCCTCAAGAAGACTCAGGATCTTCCTTCCCCGTTCGTCTCCCCCAACGATTCCAACGAGAAACGCCTCCCCTCCCAAAGAACGGATGTTGTTGACCACATTGGCCGCTCCCCCCAGAAGCTGTGTCTCCTTCTTCACCGTCACAACCGGGACGGGAGCCTCTGGAGAGATCCGGTCCACTTTGCCCCAGATGAACTCATCCATCATGACATCGCCCACCACCAGCACCCGTCCCTTGGAAAGCCGACCGAGCAGACGCTCTGTGTCTATCTCCCCCATGATGTTTCTGATCATACAGCCTGCCCCCTCTCTTGACGGATCTGCAGCGATCTGGCCCCTTTCAATGGTCCAGGACTCTGTAAATCAGGGTATTCCTTCCTCCTTTGCCAGCGAACTCCTGAACCAGACTGAGTGTCTTTGAGCCCTCCTGAAGCGAATCAGGCCCACGCTTGCCAAATTGTTCGCCATGTAAAACAACAAATTCCACACCCTCTTCCCTGGCCAGGGATTCGATCTCTTGTAACGTCTTTCCATGGGGAATTGCGATATTCACACCGCCCGCATAATGGGCGACTCTCGGGTCATCACTCATGATTTTGGGCTCGGGTAGACTGCTTTTTGCGATCCAGATGCCGGCTCTCTTCATCCAGATTTTGTCACTTCTTTGAGGTCTTAGGGTCTTTGGCAGCAGAATCACCAGAGTCAAAGCCATGATCGTGACAAAGATCCTTCTCGAAGAGAGATGAGCCCATCGGTTGGACTTCGACACCTTCTGAACGATCGAGTTTTGGGATTCCTGGATGCCAATGGCCGCCCAGAACAGACCGATCGCGACAAGGGGCAAGCAATGCCTCCGACTGATGTAACCAACATTCAAAATCAGCAGGTAAAGAATCGACAGATAAAGAAAATAGAAAGAAAGGATAAACCAATCCCCCTTGTCAAATCTAGTGATTCCCCGGCTTTTTGAAATCCTG
The DNA here is from genome assembly GCA_964348185.1 of uncultured Thermodesulfobacteriota bacterium. GTDB lineage: Bacteria > Desulfobacterota > BSN033 > WVXP01 > WVXP01 > CAYGBW01. Next base: position 25,542 of record CAYGBW010000181.1, read on the forward strand.
ATCAAAAGGAAAAGAAACAGAAGCGGGTGGTAGGAGCCTGAAAATCGGATCAGTAAATAGAAAAACTTCCCAAAATCCTCAAGATAGGCGCTGGAAGTGAAAACCATAGGACGTTTTTCTGTGTCCTTTGACCTCGATATTCCTGCTTTGGGTTGCCACAGGAGCCTTTCACCTTTTGCCTGTTGGCTCGTGACACCCTCGGATCCGCTTGATCTCTTCTCTATACCGATGAGACCCTTCACACTCTTCTTCCTTGTCAGAATCCAGTGGCCTGTGTCTTCTCTCAGATAAATGAGGTAGGGAGAAGCAAAGAGCAGGAAGCCAAAAACTAACAATACGAAACCTGTCAGGTTTCTCCTATAGGAAGAGGGCGATTTCTCAATGATGAGGATCCAGAATCCAACGACGAGGAGGACCCCTATCCCTTCCGGTCTTGTAAGATATGCAAAGGCGGTGAGGACCCCTGTCAAGAAGAACCCGAGAATGCTCTCTCTTCTGAGGGCCTTCCACCCCATACAACTCCCCGAGACAAAAAGGAGAATGTACAGTGAGTCTGAAAGGACGTCGGCTGAAATCCTGGCCAGATAGGGATGAAACGCCACAAGGAGACCGCTTAGAAAGCCAATCGATTCATCAAAAATCTCCCTGCCCAGATAGAATATCGGAACCACGAGGAGGGATCCCGAGATAATCGAGATGATCTGACCGGCCGATTGTTTGTCCGGAAACGCATAGGAGAGAGCTGCAATGAGCATCGAATAAAGGGGATGATAGTCATGGGCCAGGCCCTTTGCCAGATTCCCTCTGCTGAAATATCCTCCCAGGGTTACGTATGTCACTCCGTCACGGCTGATTACATACGTAAAGACCCAGAGATAGATTCTCACGATTGTCGCCAGGCCTAGCAATACTGGCAGATAGTAGTAATATGGAATCGGGAGCCTGTGGCTTCCATTCGTCTGATGAGTCACTTTCAAAACTCTCTTTGACCTTTTTCGAGGTTCGGGAAGACGGTCGAAATGTTTCCTTAATAGGCGTTCCTAAATCCGGACCAGAGGGTCATGACGAGGATTTTCAGATCGAACCAAATCGACCAGTTGTTGATGTAAGAGAGATCGTATCTGATCCGGTCCTCAATCGAGGTGTTGCCGCGGAGTCCGTTAATCTGGGCCCACCCAGTAATGCCGGCTTTCATCTTATGCCTCAGCATGTATTTGGGTATTCTCCCCCTAAAGTCCTCAACAAATGCCGGCCTTTCTGGCCTGGGCCCTACCATGCTCATATCGCCTTTGAGCACATTGAAAAGTTGGGGTAGCTCATCGAGATTGGTTTTTCTTAGGAAAGCTCCGATCTTGGTGCGGCGGGGATCATCGGCTTTTGCCCAAACAGGCCCCGTATCCTTTTCCGCATCCGCTCTCATCGATCGGAATTTCAACATTCTAAACACCCTCCCATCTAGCCCCATCCGTTCCTGGACATAGTAGACAGGGCCAGGAGAAGTCAGTTTGATCAATACCGCAACGACAATTATCACGGGCGAAAAGAGAACTATCCCCATTCCTGAAAAGACAACGTCTAAAGCCCGCTTTAGGACTCTGTTCCAGCCATACAGCGGGGTCCCTTGGAGGTTTATTATGGGGAGCCCATCGAGTTCATCCAGGCCGCCCCCTAGGGTGACAAACTGGAACAGATCTGGAATGACCTTTACATCGACCATCTCATCGCCCAATCCCTGAAGAACCGACTTCAGATGGTGTTGAGAATCGCTTGGGAGGGCGATGAAAAGAATGTCAATCCGATGTTCATGGATGATCTCTTTGACCTCTCTATAGCCACCAAGAACCGCGATTCCTCCTACACGAGAACCAATCTTCTTGCGATCTCCCGTCAGGAATCCGAGTATCTTGATGCCGAGCTCAGGATGAGACTGAATCCGTCCTACCAGATCCAGACCCGTGTCCCCGGATCCCACGATCAAAGCATATCTCAGATTGTAGCCCTTCTTCCTGAGAAATCTCAGTGCCTCCCTAAACAAAGCTCTATTCAGCCCAAGAGAAACGACACTAAAAATCCAGAAGTAGAGAAAAGAGAGTCGTGAGAGCTCGAATCTTCTGAGCAGGTACGTCACTGCAATGAGAATGAATAGGGAAACTGTGCAGGCCTTGCCAATGTCCAGTACTTCCTTCAGATGGGAACTGATTCGCCTGGGACGATATAAGTTAAAGGCTTTGAAGGCAAAGGACCAAATAATGATGACGACTCCCAGGAACCAGAGGTATGTCGTAAAGGGAACTATGCTGGGCGCAGGCCGGATAAAATCTGTGTAAAAACGGATGTAGTATGCGAGGATCCAACATACAGAGATAAGGAAGACATCCATTATGAAGTGAAGGCTTTTAAAGAATTCAGAATGCTTCTTCAGCATGTCCTCAGCCCCGTTGATAGTTAGATCTTTTTATATCATCCTGGCAACAAAAAGGCAAAGCGCGTCTTGGCCCAGACGAGACATAAAAGCTGGCATTATGTCTGCTTTTTGGTATTAGGGTTTTTGGGCCTGAGCTTTCTGGTAATCAATCGTAAGCGAACGCCGGCCATTTCAGTAATAGCCTCTCTGACTTTCTCTTTGAAGACCGACCGGCCCCATTTCATGACGTGCCGTCTCATGGCTTCTGCATGGAAACGAGGTTCATTCTCCTCGAAAATCTTGACAGCCTGTATCAAGCTCTCTACGGACTGGTCGTAGAAAAAGACTCCTGTTTCAGGCCTCTTCCGGGCACCTGCTCCACCCTCTCCTCTTGAATTTTCGTCCCCCCATGGGGAACCTGAAAAGGGCACCACTGTCTCCAGAACCCCCCCTTTCCCATAAGCGATCACCGGTCGTCCCGAGGCGTGTGCCTCCAGCGGTGTGATCCCAAAATCCTCCTCCCCAGGAAAGATAAGGGCCTTACATCTTGAGTAGTTTTCTGCCACAACCTCATCTGGCTGCCATCCGAGAAATTGGATGTTGGGTCGGGCAATCGATCTCAGCTTTTTTTCATCTTGTCCGTTTCCTATTACTTTAAGCGGATACCCTAGCCTGTTGAAAGCCTCGATGGCCAGATCGATTCTCTTATAAGGGGCCAGGGCGGAAACAATCAGGTAGAAGTTATCCCTTCCCTCTGAAACCTTGAATCTCTCCGTTTCCACCGGTGGATGGATAACCCGTGCCTCGCGCTGATAATATCTCTTGATCCTATTGGCCACGTGCTGGGAGATAGCGATGAAGTAATCAACTCGATGAGAAGATGTCACATCCCAAATCCGTAGATAGTTTGAAAGAAAAGAGATGAGCATTCTTCTAGAACGCCCCACTCTGTGACCGCCGAAATAGTCGAAATACATATCCCACACATATCTCATAGGTGAATAGACGTAGGCTATATGACAGGAATTGGGAGGAGGGATCACACCCTTTGCCGCACAGTGGCTACTGCTAAGAATTAAATCATATCCCTTGAGATTGAAACTCTCTACAGCCGAGGGGAATAACGGCAGATAGCTTCGGTACTTTTTTCCGGAAAATGGAAGCCTCTGTATAAAAGATGTCTTGATATTCATGGCTTCTATGGTCGGAGAAACAGATCCCTTCACATAAACTAGGGTGAAAAGGTCGGCCTGTGGGAAGAGTTCACAAAATACTTCCAGGCATTTCTCCCCGCCCCGCATCCCGGTGAGCCAGTCATGGATGATGGCAACCTTCATCCTATTATTGGTTTTCTTAATATTATTGGGATTGTTATTTGACCTCTGTCCCGTGTAAGCTGCTGAAAAGCTCAAGATCGCTTTCCACCATTTCTTGTACAAGATCAATAAATCGATATGGGTATTCCCATCCAAGTTTTGATCTCGCCTTGGATGCATCGGCAACAAGATCGTAGATTTCAGAAGGTCTATAGTGCCGTTCATCTGTGATCACAAACTCTTCATAATCCAAACCCAAATGGTCAAAGGCGATTTTGACAAACTCTCTAACCGAATGGCTCTCACCGGTGCCCACAACGTAGTCATCAGGGGAATCAGCCTGCAACATCATCCACATAGCCTTTACATAATCCTTGGCATGGCCCCAATCTCTTTTGGCATCCAAGTTTCCTAATCTCAGTTCCTTGGCCAATCCAAGTTTGATTCTTGCAGCGTGAGATGATATCTTTCGCGTCACAAATTCATAGCCCCGGCGGGGAGATTCGTGGTTAAAGAGGATTCCGTTGACGGCAAATAGGCCGACGGCCTCCCGATAATTTCTGGTCAAATGATACCCAGTGAGTTTGGAAATGCCGTAAGCAGATCTCGGTCTGAATTTGGTATTCTCATTCTGGGGTGATTCCTCCGCGTTTCCAAACATTTCGCTGGAGGCGGCAAAGTAGAATCGGCAGGATGGGGCTATTTCTTTTATGGCTGAAAGGATATGGTGGGAACCGTTGATATTGGTCAGAAGTGTTGAGAATTCATCGCTAAAGGAATACGCAACAAAACTCTGGGCAGCAAGATGGTAACATTCATCCGGGTTGACTTCTCTCACCACATTGAAGATGCTAGGATAACTCTCAACAGATCCGGGATGAATGACAATTCGATCCAAGATATGAGCAATCCTCGACATGCGATGTTCAGGGTCTTCGATGGCCGAGCGCCGCACGATGCCATGGACCTCGTAGCCCTTTTCGAGTAGAAATTCTGAAAGATAACTCCCATCCTGGCCAGTGATACCCGTGATTAGAGCTCGTTTCATCGATTGTCTATCCACACAAAATCCGTAATTTTCAGACTTAATTCTTATCCGATCTTCCCATTGTCTTCCGATGAAAGTTATTAGTAAGTTTTTTAAGTTTCTCTCTTTGAAAATCGTTTTCTCGGAAAGGGGTCATCATTCCATACTTATTTCCAGGACCCTTTTTACAGATCTTCTTAAGCAAACTGTTATCTTTTGTACTC
>CAYGBW010000182.1:0-9961 GCA_964348185.1 uncultured Thermodesulfobacteriota bacterium
CCCCCTTTGGCCGCTCGGGAACCTCTCCAGGGTAAACTTATAATGTACTACAAAACTCCGAATAAATCAATACCCTTTTTCGAGACAATCCAACCCGTCTCCGAAAGGGGCTGTCATCCGGCCTTTTGCACCGATTTCTCTCAATTTGGGGATTTTCAGAATTCTTATGTTATATTTTACCAGAAATGTTGGCTCCTTGCCAACCGTTTCCAAATGTGTTAGCTTCAAACGTGATTCTAGTCCTCCAGACATGATCCAAACGTACCGTCTATATAAGACCTACCCTGGCGGCAGTGCAGCGCTCTCCGATATTACTATCAGAGTGGAACGGGGTGAGTTTGTCTTTCTCGCGGGTCCGAGTGGGGCCGGCAAGAGTACGCTCCTTAAGCTTCTTTTCTGCCAGGAAAAGCCCTCTCACGGAGAGATTCTCGTGGACGGCGTCAATGTATCCAAAATCCAGGGGAAGAGGATTCCCGTGCTCAGAAGACGGATCGGTATGATCTTTCAGGATTTTAAGCTCCTCAACCACATAACCGTGTTCGAAAACATCGCTTTCGCTCTAGAGATCCTAGGGTACAGCAAAAAGGAGATTAAACGAAGAGCGTGGCAGGCCCTCCGGCTCGTGGGCCTCCACGAGAAAATGGACGTCTTGCCCCTCAGGCTATCTGGGGGTGAGCAACAGAGAGTCGCCATTGCCCGAGCCTTGGGCAAAGATCCTCCCCTTATCTTGGCCGACGAACCTACAGGGAATCTCGATCCTGACTTGACGGCTGACATCATCAATATGTTGATCCTGCTGAACACCAAGGGGACCACCATTCTTGTGGCAACCCATGATACAGATCTGATTCAAAGGTATCGAAAGCGGGTCATTGCTTTATTCGAGGGTAGGGTGGTCAACAGGGGACATAGAGATGTTGATCGGTTTTGAAGCATCCTCGCTTCGCCCCAATTGGCCTTCAGCCCGTAGGTTACACGCCTCGAAGGGGATCCTGGAAGAGGGGAATAATGGGTCAAGACGTCGGGATCACTCAGGCAGAAGCTGGAGGAGTGTCCGCCCCTAGCGGACTTGAGGCTGAAGGCCGAGATCCTTCACCTTGTGCTTTAGGTCCTTCGTTCCTGTTTGGACGACTGGCGTGAAACCGTTCGCCTCTAACGATTCCAATGGCATTGCACAGAATAACATATTTTCTCGGAAGGGCCCTGGGATCCATTCGTCAAAACGTTGCGATCAATCTCATGGCCATGGGAACGGTTGCCCTTTCTTTCCTCATTTTTTCGGTTTTTTTCCTGCTTTTTCAGAATCTCAACAGCTTTCTCCGCGTCTGGGAGAAAAGGATCCAAATCATTGCATACCTGGCCGATGGTCTGAAGGAAGAGGCAATAGAAGCGATTCGCGACCACCTGGTCAGCATGCCTGAGGTGGAAGCGGTTCGTTTCGTTTCCAAGGAAGCGGCCATGGCTATGTTAAAGGAGCATCTCGGTGATCAGGATCAAATCCTCGAAGGATTCGGGGTCGATATTCTACCGGCCTCTTTTGAAATCCAGTTACGGGGGGCCTACCGCAACTCTGGGTCGATCCGGCAGGTGGTTCCGCAGGTTAGAAACATCGATGGAGTTTCCGATATACAATATGGCCAGCAGTGGATCGATCGGTTCTCGGCCTTCATGGACATCTACCGCTTTTCCACGTTTTTGCTTGGACTTCTACTCTCGATGACGATTGCCTTTATCGTGTCTAATGCGATCCGACTTTCGATTTATTCACGCCGGGAGGAACTGGAAATCATGAAATTGGTCGGAGCGACCCCGGGGTTCATCAAGATTCCTTTCTATATTGAGGGGGGGCTGCAGGGTATTGTCGGATCTTCAGTCTCCCTGCTCATCCTGCTCCTCCTTTACCTGCTTTTTCTTTCGGAACTCTCTGATCGAGTGCGCTTTTATGGGCTTTTCATGGATATTCATTTCCTGACGCCTGCCGCAGCGCTACTGATCATAGCTGGGGGCGGATTTTTGGGATTCCTTGGAAGCTTTGTGTCACTCGTTCAATTCAAGGAGAACTGATTGCATCATGAAGAGAATCGTTGGCGTCACTTTTCTCTTATTTATCTTCTCATTTGGAATGCCTCTTGCAGACGATTCACAGAGTCGACATGAAAAAACCAGAGACCGTTACGAAGAGGTCACGAGAGACATCCATATCAAGAAGAAAGAACGTGAAGGTCTCCAGAAGGAGGAGAGATCTCTGCTCGACCGTCTTGATCGCTTGGCTCTAACGCTTGACCAAAAGAGCAGGGGACTCAGATCTCTTGAAAGACAGATCTCCCAAACTCGGAAAGACATTGCCTCCTTGGAAAATGAAATGAGCCGGTTGCGAGACCAGAGAGCGATTACTTGGAAGAAAAGCCGCACTAGAGTGGCCGCCCTCTACAGAATCTCCAAGGTGGGACCCTGGGCGTTCCTCCTATCAACCGAGAATTACGCTGATTTTTTGCGGATGTTCACCGTCCTCCATTCAATGATGGACCACGACATCCGTCTGCTCACGGAGTTTCAGAGAGAACTCGAAGAAAAGGAGGCGCTTCAGAAGAAGCTGGCGGCAGTCCAGGGCCGGTTGCACGAAAAAAGGAACGAGGCCCGTCTCGCAAAACAGGAAATCGAGAACCTGGAACGCCAAAAGAAGAGAGCCCTCGGGGAGGTCAGAGGGAAAAAGATCGATCTTGCCAAACTCGTCGAGGAACTGGAAAAAGAGGCGGAGAGGCTCCAATCTCTGCTGGAGACGCCACCCGAAGAGGGAAAGACGAGCTCGCGGGATCTGTCTGGGTTCTCAGCTCTTAAGGGTAGGCTCCCCCTTCCCGTGGCAGGAAAACTGGAGACAAACGTCCAAAGACGGGGTCGGTCAATCACCCTGAAGGCGTCCCAGGGCGAAACAATTCGTGCGGTATATAGAGGCCGTGTCGTGTATGCAGGCTGGTTAAAGGGATATGGAAATCTTCTGATCATTTATCATGGGGACAGTTTCCATACGGTTATGGGATACGCATCGGAATTACTAAAGGAGAGGGACGATTGGGTTGAGGCGGGCGAGCCTGTTGCCAGAGTGGGTGACACGGGCTCCCTGGGAGGTCCGTCCCTGCATTTTGAAATCAGGCGGGGGAAGAAGGCATTGAATCCCCTGGAGTGGTTTTCTCGGGAAGACCAAATGGCCCTCAGGTAGGGACAGGGGGCTACCGTGTTATTCTACACTCTGGCGGGGATTTCTGTTCATTAATTGACAAGAGGAAAGAACAGAGGTTACATTCAAAGTAAACCACATGACAATTAGGAGAGGGTAATGGTTAAATGGAAGGAGTCATTGAGGCTGAAGGTTGCATTCGTGGTCGTTCTCGTTTTTCTATTGGGCCTGTCCCTTGGAACGGTCAAGGGTCGCAAGGTGGGGGCAACTACCGACGTTATCTACAAGAGTCTGAAGGTATTCACGGACGTTCTCTCCATCGTTCAGAAGGATTACGTTGATGCTGAAAAGACCGAGAGTGAGGAGCTGGTTTATGGGGCTATCAAGGGAATGCTGACAACACTGGACCCGCATTCTTCCTTCATGCCCCCGGATGTTTTCAAAGAGGCTCAAGTGGACACGAAGGGGAAATTCGAAGGGCTGGGAATACAGATTGAGATGAAAGAGGGGATTCTCACGGTTGTCGCCCCGATTGAGGGCACACCAGCCTGGAAGGCAGGGATCAAGCCAAAGGATCAGATTTTGATGATCGATGGCGAACCGACTAAAAAGATGACCCTCTTTGAGACCGTGCACAGGCTCAGAGGACCGAAGGGGACGAGTGTGACCATTACGATCATGCGGAAAGGGTTCGAAAGGCCAAAAGCCTTTACCATCACGCGGGGCGTCATCCCGATACTAAGCGTCCGGTCCGAAATTTCTGATGATGGTTACAGCTACATCAGGGTCTCACAATTCTCGGAGCGAACAGACCAGGAATTCGAGGAGGCCCTGAGGAAATGGAAAGCATCGACCCCAGGACCACCAAAAGGACTGATCCTTGACCTTCGAGACAACCCCGGAGGATTGTTGGAGCAAGCGGTCAGAGTGGCGGATTCTTTTGTCGAGTCAGGGGTCATCGTTTCGATAAGGGGACGGCTCCCATCGAGTAGAAACACATTTCCAGCACATGCCCAAGGGACTGAAGAGACTTATCCTATCGTGGTTCTGGTGAGCAGCGGAAGTGCCAGCGGTTCAGAAATCGTGGCCGGGGCCCTTCAGGACCACCAAAGGGCGGTCATCATTGGGACTCAGACCTTTGGGAAAGCAACGGTACAGACACTCTACCCCCTGAGGGATGGGTCCGGTCTCCGCCTGACAACGGGACGCTATTTTACGCCCAATGGCAGAGACATCCAGGCTGAGGGAATTGAGCCTGATATCTTTCTTCCCCCTTTTCCTACCGGAGAGGGACAAGAAGGGGAGGGGGAAGAAAAGCCCCAGCATTTCCTGGAAAAGGACCTTGAAGGGCATCTGGAGCCGATCAAGGAAGAAACGGCAGATGAAAAGGCGAAACGAGAGAACCCTGAATTAGAAGCATTTATCAAAACACTCAAGGCGAAGACACAGGCCGAGGAGATCGATGGTCAGAAATTCGTCGCCTTTGAAATACTGAAAAACTGGAAAACCTTTCAGACTCTTCTCCAGCGGGGAGAAGGGGCGAGCTAGGTTGAAGGGGTGCCATGAAGGAATCGATGGGGCGAGCATTCAAGTCGAGGAGAAAGCCAGGTACCCGGGCGAGGTCTAAGACCTCAAGGGGAGCCCAGGCCCGCAGGAAACCTGCCCGAAAGGTAAAGGGATTTCCCTGGCCCAGCCTTGCCCTGATCGTGATTTGCCTCGTAACAGGGTTCCTGATCGCCCGTTGGATTTTGCCCTCTCCTCCCAAGAGGCCGTTACCCATCTTGTCGCAAAAGGTCGGCCTCGTTGACCTGGCGGTCAAAAGCCACCTCTACATGCTGGGTCTCTCCGAAGAAAACGTGGTCAGCCGTAAATCCGTGGTCCGAAAAAGAGGGGATCAAGAGTGGACCCAGACCACCTCCACAATTCAACTTCCCAGGCCTATACCCTTTGGGCGCCTCGTCGGACAACTGAATCACGAGATAGAGATCCTCGGCAGAGATTTCTCGGTTATCAAAAAGAAGGATCGTGGCGGTGTTCTTGAACTTCAGGTGCAGGTCCAGGACATTGTTGCCCATAACCTGGTCTTCTACGAACCCAAGACCGTGAGGCCAGAAGTCCCCCCAAAGGGGAAAATTGCGATTGTGATAGACGACTTGGGGCAGAACAAACAGGTTGCCATGGATTTGCTCAATCTCGATGCCCCCTTGAGTTTCTCCGTCTTTCCCTTTGCTCCTTACTCCCGGGAGGTTGCCAAAGAGGCCAGCAAGCACGGAAGAGACGTGCTCCTCCATCTGCCCATGGAACCCAAAGAGTACCCGAGGCAAGACCCGGGGAAAGGAAGACTCCTCACCACAATGGCAAAGAAGGAACTCCTTTCTCAGCTGGATAAGAACCTCTCCGCCGTGCCCTATGTGAAGGGGGTCAATAACCATATGGGATCGAAATTCACCGAAGATCCTGAACGGATGCGACTCGTCCTGGAAGACGTCAAAAGAAAAGGTCTGTTCTTTTTGGATAGCCGAACGACGCCCAACACCGTGGGGTTTCGGGTTGCTCAACAGCTCGGTATCAAGAGTGGGCAACGGAGTGTCTTCCTCGACAATGACAAAGACGTCTCTAAGATCAAAGCCAGAATCTCTGAACTGATCGAGCTATCCAAGAAAAACGGGGGAGCCATCGGCATCGGGCATCCCCACCCCAACACGGTCCAGGCCATTCGTGAGGCTCTTCCCTCCCTCAGGGAGGACGGTGTTCAACTCGTCCCGATTTCAGCACTTCTGGATTAGGCACCCTGCCGCTTCCTTTGAGAATAGACCTATCCTCACCGGGTTCAGATCAGATCTGACGTAACGATCCTGGGATCCCCTGCTGAGGGGGTTGATTCTAGTATTACGTCCCAAAAGTAGTTTATAAAGGTTGTACTAAAACTGATCGTACGTTTTGAGATGTCAAAATTCAAAACTCGAAGCACGAAATTCGAAACTCGAAACAAATATCAAAACTCGAATTCTCTAATGTTCTAAACATGTTTGGGCCTGCGACAAGCCCAGTCAGGTCGCCGAGCCGATTTTGGTCATTTGATATTCGGATTTGTTTCGAATTTCGATATCCGAATTTCGAATTTAAAACGTGGGCTTTCAAGACACCGTGCGATCGTGCAAATTATGCAAGTTATTATTGAGACACCACACTACGGAGTGTTCCCAGGAGGGAAGGGCAGAGAGAACTTCTCAGGAGGTGTCAACATCACCCCTTTGGGGAAGGCGCAAGAGAAGAATCGCCGAAATAAAGGCCATTGCAGAGCCAAAGGAGAAGGCCCAAGGGGCTCCGAGGCGTTGCCAGAGTATTCCCATGACCAGACTTGCCGGGAAAGCCATTGTCCCAGAGGCGGTGTGGAAGACTCCATAGGCTGTCCCCCTCAGGGGTGAGGGAACCAGGTCAGCCACGTAGGCCCTGAGAACCCCCTCGGAAAAGCCATAATAGACACCATAGAGGGCGAAGAGGACCCATATATGGAAAGGTCGCATGGCCAAGGCAAAACCGAGATACACCACGCCATAGAAAAGGAAACTCCAAAGCATAACCCCCTTCCGGCCGACACGGTCCGACAGCATCCCTCCGGGAATGGCAGAAATCGTATTGATTCCATTGAAAAACAGCCAGAGCAGGGGGATGACCGCGGTCGATAGGCCAAGGTCCTTGGCTCGCAGAATCAGAAAAGCATCTGAGGAGTTTCCTAAAGTGAAGAGACAGACGATCAAAACGAAGTATCTGAATTCTGGAACGAGTGCCGCCACCCCCTGTGAAGCCTTTCTGGATGTTTCCGTGGAGTGTGGGTCGTCTCGATCCGCCTCACGGACAAAAAGACCGATGACCAGCACGGCCGCCAGCGCAGGAATGAAGGAAAGGAGGAAGATCCATCGTAGGTTACCCCCAAACCATGGAAGCAAAACAAAGGCGGCCAGGGGCCCTAGAACGGCTCCAAAAGAGTCCATGGCGCGGTGAAAGCCAAAAGACTTCCCCTTTTCCCTCTCCGGGGAGCTATCCGCGATCATCGCATCCCGGGGAGAGGTTCTGATCCCCTTGCCGACCCGATCCCCGAATCTGAAAAGGAGGACCTGCCACCCTGCTGCGGAAAAAGCAAACAGGGGCTTCATGGCGGTGGAGAGGCCATAGCCGATCCAAACAAAGGGTTTTCGGCGTCTGGACCGGTCCGAAAGCCATCCCGAAACGACCTTCATGAAGCTGGCCGTGCTCTCGGCCACCCCCTCAATCAATCCGATAAAGGGGATACTCACCCCCAGCACACTAGCCAGGAACAGGGGTAGGAGGGGATAGATCATCTCACTGCTGACGTCCGTGAGGAGACTGACCACGCCCAGAAAAAGGATGTTTCTTTGCAGATTGAAAGGACTCCTGCGCAACCGACCCATGGGCTGGCTCCCCTCTTCAGAAGGGTCTACCCCTTCCCGTGAAAGAGGCCCCGGTTTTCGGCCGGGGCTTCTGCTGACCCGGACCGCTACATGAGTGACTCAATGGAAGCTCTTGCTAAGGCCAAAACGGTGGATGGGAAAATACCAAGATAGAGGACCCCTGCCACGGCAATGATCAAACCGATTATGGCAGCCGGTGAAAATGTCAAGCCCGTGATTTCCCTTTCCCCTTCCCGAAAATACATCAAAACCGTTACCCGCAAATAGTAGTAGACAGACAATGCACTGTTCAGTACGCCAATGATGGCGAGCCAATAGTACTTTGCCTTTACGGCAGCACTGAAGATATAGAACTTCCCCATGAACCCGGCCAGGGGCGGGATCCCGGCCATGGAAAGCATGAATATGGTCATGGTAGCAGCCAGGAGAGGGTATTTGAATCCAATGCCCCCATAGTCAATGATGAGGGTATTCTCCTCGCCCTTCTTGCCCAGCAGGATAACAACTGTAAAAGCCCCGATATTCATGAAGGCATAGGCCAGGAGATAAAACAGAATGCTAGAGGTCCCCAGGTCGTTTCCTGCAGTGAACGCCACAAGGACATAGCCCGCATGAGCGATACTCGAATAGGCCAGCATCCGTTTGATATTGGTCTGAGAGATCGCCACGATGTTACCCACCGTCATGGTGGCAACCGACAGGAGCCACATGATGGCCGTCCAATCCGGCTGGAAGGCTCCGAGAGCCGAGTAGAAAACACGGACAAGGCCTGCAAAAGCCGCGGCCTTCACCCCTGTGGCCATGAAGGCAGTGATCGACGTGGGTGCTCCTTCGTAAACGTCGGGCGTCCACATATGAAAGGGGACCGTAGCAATCTTGAATCCAAATCCAATGGTCAGGAGGGCAATTCCAATGATCAATAGGGGGCTTCGCCCCGTGGTGCCACTGGCCGAGAGATAGGAAGCAATCCCTTCGAGACTGAATGAGCCTGTCGAACCATAGATCAGAGCGACCCCATAGAGGAAGAAGCCCGTGGCGAAGGCGCCCAGGATGAAATACTTCATGGCCGATTCGACTGACTTTGGATCATTCCGCATGATTCCCGCCAGGATGTACATGGTTATAGACATGGTTTCCAGGCCGAGAAAAATCGTCAGGAGATGGGTCCCAGAAGCCATCAGCATCATTCCGAGAGTGGAGAAGAGGACGAGACAATAGTATTCTCCCACATTAATCTCCTGTTGCTTTGCGTAACCCACGGAGATCAGAATTGTCAGGAGACAGATGATCCCGAAGACCATCTTGAAAAAAACCGCAAAGCTATCGGCCACCACCATGTCGCTGAAGCCGCTCTGTACCTTTCCAAAAAGGGGAAGTGCAGAGATCAGGGCGAGGATCACGCCAAAGAGGCCAATGTATCCTAGATGGTCCCTACTGTCGTTTTTTGAAGATGAAAAAACACTGACCAGGAGGATCAGTATCCCGAAGGCCGCAAGAATGATCTCTGGCATGATGATTTTGAAATCTATCTGAAGACCTGAAAGATCCATCTGCTAACTCCTCCACAAGCCCCTATCATCCGGCCACGAATGCCGTTGGGCACGCCCGTGACTTGACCAAGAATCAAGAAGCTCGAAGCCCAAAACCCGAAATACGTAACAAAATCAAAACCCTCAAATTGCAACGGTCAAAAGAGATCGCGAATTTCGACCTGCCCTGTGAAATGCTTACCCTCTGGCATCCGAAGCATATTTTACTGGGATCCTCTATAATTGGAATCTGTTTCGGATTTTGATAGTCGAATTTCAAGCTTTTCCCCAGTGTGCTCCCCTATCTCCTCTGCCAACAGCGTCCTTGACGGCGTCTGATCAACAGTCGCCTCGTATTTGCTCTGGACGTCATTGAGGAAGTGCTTCACCGTGACATCCATTTTCTGGAAGAAGAGTTTCGGATAGATTCCCATGAGAAAAATCAACAGGATCATGGGGACCATATAGGCAATTTCTCGAATATTGAGATCCTGGAGCTTCAGGTTCTCTGGGTTCTTGATCTCGCCGAACATGACCCGCTGAAACATCCAAAGCATGTAAGCGGCACCGAGAACAACCCCCGTGGCTCCAAGGACTCCATAAACCGTCCTGGCTTTGAAGGCCCCGAGAAGAATCAAAAACTCTCCCACAAACCCGTTGGTTCCTGGCAGGCCGATCGAGGAAAGGGTGACGATCATGAATACGGCAGCGAAAACGGGCATAACCTTGGATAGACCCCCGAAGTCGGCGATCATCCGGGTGTGCCTTCTCTCATAGATAATCCCCACGAGGAGAAAGAGGGAGCCGGTACTAACCCCGTGGTT
>CAYGBW010000183.1:0-7667 GCA_964348185.1 uncultured Thermodesulfobacteriota bacterium
CCTCAAAACGAAGCCAGAAGTTAGGAAACTCCACAACCTCTTCCCTTGACTTATGCTATATATTGGTGTATACGGACTAATAAATACAATATATGGCCCCTTCCACGCCTCCGAAAGACGTGTTTCCCATGCATGAGAAAAATGCCGCGGAAAACCCCATAGAAAAAAGAAGGCTCCTGCGGGAAATAGAACGACTCGAGGGGGAAAACCGGGAACTGAAGCGGGGACTTAAGGAGCTGAAGGAACTTAAAGACCACTACCGGGAAACTGCGCGAGAGCTGAAGGCTGCCAGGGAAAGAATGGCGCAGCTCTCTATAACAGACCCACTGACGGAAACTTACAACTATCGCTATTTCATGGAGTGTTTGGAGCTGGAATTGAAACGGGCCCGGCGATACGAATATCCGATTTCCCTCATGATGCTAGACATCGATAACTTCAAAATCTACAATGATACGAATGGCCATATGGCGGGAGACGAGGTTCTGAAACGTATTGCCCATGCGATCAAAGACGAGGTTCGCCAAACCGATATCGTGGCTCGTTATGGTGGAGATGAATTCACCGTCATCTTGATCAAAACCAGCCAGGAGGAGGCCTGCCAGATTGCCGAAAGGGTCAGAGAGACTGTTGAAAATCTTGGCGTTTGTTCCAAAAAGACCCGACCAGAGGATCGGTTGAGCGTGAGTGTCGGAGTTAGTACCCTTCATTCCCAGAGTCTCTCCCCGGAAGGGCTGGTCAAGACTGCTGACGATGCCCTCTACGAGGCCAAGCGGGCGGGACGAAATCGTATGGTCATCAGCTAGCGTGCCAGCTTAGAAGGGATGAAATCCCCGCGTCCAGCGGGGTGTCAATTCGATCGAGTCGGAACCCATGATCATGGCGGCTACAGCAGGCATCATGTTTAGGGAGGATAGGGTTCTCGTGGTCCAGCGAAAGCCAGAATCCAGCCGCGGGCTTCTCTGGGAGTTTCCAGGGGGAAAAGTTGAACCCGGAGAAGATCCCCGACAATGCCTCAAGAGGGAGCTTCAGGAGGAATTGGGGATTGAAGTGGACGTGGGTGACCGATTTGAGATTGTCTATCATCCGTACTGGGATGTAAAACTCTTGCTTCTCGCCTATCTGTGCCGCGTCGTCCAAGGGGACCCCCGGCCTATCGATTGCTATAGGGTCAGATGGGTGACTGAGAGAGAGCTAAGGGACCTGCCTATGACCGAGGCCGACATTCCTCTCAGGAATGCTATATGTGCCAGCGACGGCCTCCTCTGATCACCCGCCGTTGAAGAGTTC
Organism: uncultured Thermodesulfobacteriota bacterium; assembly: GCA_964348185.1. GTDB lineage: Bacteria > Desulfobacterota > BSN033 > WVXP01 > WVXP01 > CAYGBW01. The sequence goes on from CAYGBW010000183.1 coordinate 1,291, forward strand.
CGTCATCCGTAGCCTCCCTCCCATACCAGGCTTCACCCTCTGCAAAGGTCTCTCTGTCAAAAATCGAAGAACCTCTGATGACCGGGGCTTATTCGTTGACATTGATTCTGGAAATGGTTACCCTTGAATTGTAGATCGGTCGTCACGATTTAAGAAGCTGTGACCGAACAGATTCATGCTTTTGCCCACCAGGAGAGCCGAGAGTGTCCCTCTCCACACAGGGGCGCACTTTCCCCTAGCGATGCCCCCATCACCCCTCTAAGACGGGCGATCAAGGGTTCTTAGCTGTGGTGTTGTCCCCATGCGATCGAATCCTAGGGGGAGGACGAGAAGAATCGTCGGGAATAGTCAAGGAAAGGGTATGGAAAAAAGAATGTTGATCAACGCCGCCCAGACCGGGGAGTGCCGGGTGGCTATTATAGAAGGTGAAACCCTGGTGGATTTCAACATAGAAACTACGGGCCGAGAGAAGTCCAGGGGCAATATCTACCACGGAACGGTTATCCATGTGGAGCCCAGCTTTCAGGCCGCTTTTGTCGATTATGGAGCGAGGCGTCACGGTTTTCTTCCCATGTCCGAACTCAACCCTCAGTGTTACGACAAAAAGGTCGAATCTGGAGAAAAACCCCGGATTCAACACGTATTGAATCGGGGGCAGAAGCTTCTTGTCCAGGTAGTCAAGGAGGAAACCTTCAACAAAGGAGCCGCTCTGACAACCTACATCTCTCTCCCCGGAAGATACCTGGTCCTCATGCCCGGAAGTGAGAGCCATGGGGTCTCTCGGAAAATCGAGGACGAAAAACAGCGAGAACGACTCAAGGATATTGTCAAAGAATTCAACCTGCCCGAGGGAGTTGGCTTTATTGTTCGGACTGCTGGGATAGATAAGGGCAAACGAGAACTCTTCAGGGACTGTGCATACCTGCTCCATCTCTGGGAAAGTATCCAGGCCAAAATGCATGAACTTCCTGTTCCTTCGCTCCTGTACCAGGAGAGCCATATCGTGCTCCAGTCCATCCGCGAGCACTTTACCCCGGACATGGAGGTCCTGGTGGATGACAAGGAGATCTACCGCCAGGTCAAGGATTTCTTTCGACAGGTGATGTCTCAGTACCAGAGAAAAGTGAAACTCTATCAGGAGAGGAAGCCTCTCTTTGCCAAGTTCAATCTCGAAGAGCAAATTGAGGCCATCTACGCCCGAGTGGTTCCCTTGAAATCAGGTGGCACGCTCTGCATCGATCCCACGGAGGCTCTCGTTTCAATCGATGTTAATTCAGGAAGGCTGGGAAAGTCAAAGAGTATCGAACAGACGGCACTGACAACCAATCTCGAGGCGGCAGAGGAAACAGCCCGGCAATTACGGGTGAGGGACCTGGGCGGGCTGATCGTCATCGATTTTATCGATATGAAAGAGAAGAAGAATAACATGGCCGTGGAGCGGTGCCTCCGCAATGCTTTGAAGAAAGACAAGGCCAAAACCGACATTTCTAGGATTTCCAAATTTGGCCTTTTAGAAATGTCTCGTCAGAAACTCAAGACCCCTCTCGCGGAGGAGAGCTACACCTTTTGCAACTATTGCAGTGGTCGGGGAAGGGTGAAATCCACAGAATCTCTTGCTTTGATGGTATTGAGGAAGATACTCGATAGGGTCATCGAGGGGGATGTAGCCCTTGTCAAGGGGATTTTCTCAAGGCCGTTGGCCACATATCTTCTCAACTACAAACGAAAGGAAATGGCCGACATCGAAAGAGAGTTTCATCTTCATATCTGGTTCACCGGACAGTGGGAGATGATTCCAGATCAATACGTTCTGGAGTTCCTCACCCGTGAGGAAGTGGAGAGACGTGGAGCGAGGGAAATCGAAAAAGAGAGACAACCCAAAGAGCGACAACCCCTTGTATCGGAGCCGACTCTGATTCCTTCTTTGCCAAGGCTTGAAGACGAGGAGGAAATGAAGAAGCCATGGTACCTCAAGATCTTTGGACGTTAACGGGATCGCAAATTCTCTCGACAATTTCCGGGGGCCGAAGAGGGTCATCGACAGGATGAATCACCGATTCAATCCGAAGAGCGGATGGAGGTGAATCTCATGTCCCTTTATTTCGATTTGCAGAAAAAGATTCAGGAATCCGAGGGAGAGGAGGCCATTGAAATCCTTCAGAGCATCTGTGAACAAGGGGTTGATACGGGCCAGCTAACAGCCTGTTTTGTTGAACCCGCTGCGGCGAGTCTCCAGCTCAGATTCGACACCCCTCATGCCATGATTTGTCTCGATTCCCTCCTTCAACTCCTCAATCTGATCCCATCCAAGGACCGCCTTCATTTTCTGGAATGGTTCGTTCGTTATCTCTCTGGGCTTCCCAAGATGTTCCTGGATTTTAAGGAAACAGAGAAAATCGGTTCCCTGAGAGTCAAAGATGTAAAAAAGGGGTACGTCCGTTCCCTTCTGGAGCACAAGGTCAACAATGCCTTCTATTACGCCCTTCGCTTCGTTGAGGAAGAAGGACTGGAGCAGTATCTCCACCAGTGTCTGGAGATTGCCGCCCATGAGGTCGACTTTCTTGGACATGTTTTCATCTATACCCACGCCCTGGGCCGGCTCTGTCGACTTATAGAGCCCAAGCGGGCCAAGACGTTGATCTTTCAGCTTACCGAGTTCCTGGCCCGCAGGGCCCAAGTGGAGGCCGACTGTCTCCAAAAGGAAGGTCGAGAAGGGGACAGCCTTATTCCGATGGCTCTTGAGAGAATCAATATCCTGGGACACAACGCGATTCTTGCTCATAAGATCATTCAGAGTGTCGATCATTTGGAAGGCCGATGTGAGGAACACCTCTTTTCTCAGCTGGTCCGGAATGTGGAAAACTCATCTGACCGTTTATCCAGGGAGGATATAGAGGAGATACTTGGAGGAATCAGGGATGACACGAAAGACCCCTTGGGAGCCCTCAAGAAGAGTCTGACCAGAGAGAACGACAGGCACAGTATCTACTATTGCCGCCTGTATCTGGAGGATTTTGGACTCACGGAGGAGCTGTTTTCGATACTGGCCAAGGCTCTTGCAGCAAAGGATCCGGCTCAGCCCCATTACATTATCTTCCCTCAGGCGGTTTTTGATCTGGCTCAAATGGTTGATCAGCCCCATGCTGAACTGGCCCTGGCAAGAGTGATTCGCATGATCAGTGGTGTGGATTGACTCCCAAGGAGGGTGAGCGTTCCCTGAGAGAACCCCTTCCCCCCTTTCCCGCAAAGCACCATCATTCCGGCCGCCGTGTCTTTTCTCATTTTTCCCCATGGAGAATCAGAGACGGCACGATACGAAGTGCCTCACGAGGATGAAAAGGCGATGGGTTCAACTGGAACCAGAAGGAGCTTCAAGAAAGACTTCTTTCTGACTGCGGCTGGATACTTTCTGCTTCTTCTTTCCTTTGGCCAATTCCTTCTCTTTCCCCTGTACGTCCAGGGAATGGACGGATCGGCCTTCGATATGGGCCTTTTGGTGGGCAGCACGTTTATCGCTTCCCTCGCTTCTCGCCTTGTTGTGGGACGCCTCATCGACAGAATCGGTAGAATCAGGATCTGGAGGGTGGGAGGGATGATTCTCTCCCTCTCCTGTCTTCTCTTGCTCATCCCGAGGGACCTTTCCCTTTTCAACTACGCATGGATTCTCTTTGTGAGGATCCTTCAAGGCTTCGGCTTGTCGATCAACTTCTCTGCAGCTCATACCTTTGCGGTCGACATAGCTCCCCCGGAGAGGCGGACTGAAATCCTCGGTCTATTTGGCGTGTCCGGCCTTTTGGGATTGGCCCTGGGTCCAGTCGTGGGGGAGGCTCTTCTGAACGTCTCGGGATTCCTTCTCTTTTTCCTCACCTCTTCGGCTCTTGCCGCTGTAGGGACTATTTTTGTCTGTTTTCTAAGGGATCGTTTCTGTCCCAGAACAGAGCTGCCTGTTGGGGTATCCGAGGTCCTGAGGAACAGGCCGACGGTCATCTCTGCCACGACCACCTTGTTTTTTACGTTTGCCGTGGCCATTCACGGATCCTTTGTGACCCCTTTTGCGCGGCAGACAGGCCTGGAATTGGCGAGCCCTTTCTTTGTTGCTTACTCATTTGCCGCTGTGGGAACCCGAGTTTTCTGGGCAAAAGTTCCAGACCGCATGGGCAAGAACACCTGTGTAAGTCCAGCCCTTCTGGCAAGTGCACTCGGAAGCATGGGCCTCAGCCTGGTCAAGGACTATCCGGGACTCGTTTTAGCAGGGTTCATTGGAGGAATCGGCCATGGTTTTCTCTATCCTTCCCTCAACGCACTGGCCGTTGAGGGTCTGCCTCCTGAGGGGAGAGGAATGGCCACGAGTATGTTCACCGGCTCTTTTGATGGGGGCACAGGTCTCGCTATACTTCTGCTGTCCCTTGTTCTCGGCCATACGAGCTACACGATGATATTTCTGATCACAGGGGGGGTGGTGCTCACAGGAATGGTCTACCATCGCCTTGTCGCAAGGCCTTTTCTCCTTCAGGAGAGAGAAGAACGAACCAACCCGCGATGGAAGGGGCAGGGCGAATCTACCGATTCGGAGACCCCTTTCAGAAAATAGAAAACCTCGGAATCTTCGTTTCCTATCCCAATACGCCGACTCTTCAATACCCCCACACTCCGGGTCCCTTCCTCTGGGGCAAAGCCACCGGACTCCGATCTCGCGCAGAGGACGTGGTTTTTCACGATGGATTAAACCACTACCTGCTAAAGCAGGTAGATTTCTAGCATGACTGAAAGTCAATTCTTTTGAACCGCAGAATATCGAACAAGCAATAATGAATGTCGAAGGAAAAAGATCATCATTCGAAATTCCTTCTTCGACCTGCCCGCCGCGCCTTCGGGGAAACTGGGGATAGCGCCGCAACGTTGATTTTGACGTAGCCGTTGTTTTTCTTTTCCCAAGCACTCGCTATGGCAGGCGGGTATTCGACATTCAAAATGGAAGAGAGGCTAAAGCTGTTCGTCTAAAGACGAAGGTTTTAAACCTGGCGAATGGAAAAACAAATAGTTGACAACATCTCTCTGTCTGCTATGATCCCAACAATCGCTTTTTCCTCATTCTCAAAAAGCTCGAATGGGGGTGACCAATCGTGCAGAGTATTTTGGTAAAAAGACCCAGGGCAAGGGATTTGGGTATCCCTTTTGAGGGGACACCTGGCAAAATGAACACCATCACAGACGTTCATGGAGTTGAGGTTGGCCACACCACACTTATTTCGGGCAGGGGTAAGCTAAAGGTGGGAAATGGACCGGTCAGGACAGGGGTAACGGCGATTCTACCTCGAGGCAAAAACGCTTGGGGCCGTGTCTTTGCTGCGTGGTTTTCCTTAAATGGCAACGGAGAGATGACCGGGACCACCTGGATTGAAGAATCGGGTCATCTAGAAACACCCATTATGCTTACCAATACCCACAGTGTGGGGATTGTGCGAGATGCCGTCATTGAATGGCAGCTGAAAAGGGATCGACTTGTCCAACCGTGGTCTTTGCCCGTGGTAGGCGAAACCTATGACGGCTTCCTAAACGACATTAACGGGTTCCATATCAAAAAAAACCATGTGTTTGAAGCCCTGGACAACGCCAGGTCTGGGCCTGTAGCAGAGGGAAACGCTGGTGGTGGAACCGGAATGATTTGCTACGAGTTCAAAGGGGGTACAGGAACGGCTTCTAGAAGGGTCGGCGAGAGAACGGAGAGCTATACGGTGGGGGTGCTCGTGCAGGCGAATCAGGGCCAGAGGAATCAACTTCAAATCGCAGGGATTCCCATAGGAAAGGAGATTACTGAGAACTCGATCTCGGCTAAGGAGAACGGGTCTATCCTCATTGTCATTGCGACAGATGCTCCCCTCTTGCCCCATCAATTGAAACGACTGGCTCGGCGCGCGTCTCTGGGGCTTGCAAGAACGGGTAGCATTGCAAGCAACGACTCTGGTGACATTTTTGTCGCCTTTTCCACCGCAAATCCGCATGCTGCGAAAGCATCGGGAACTGTCAAGGTGAAGATGCTCGTCAACGAGGGGATCGATCCTGTTTTTGAGGGAGTCGTGCAGGCAACTGAAGAAGCCATCATTAATGCCCTGGTTGCAGCGGAGACCATGACGGGAATTGACAATCACAGGGTGATGGCAATCCCCCATGACCGTCTCAGACAATTGATGAGAGCACATAATCGGTTAGTAGAGAAGGGGGGAAAGTAAAGAATCCACGCCCATAGAAGGGGGTTTTGATGTCCTCCTTAAAGGGGGTTACAACTGCTCTGGTTGATTGGACTTGTTGATGGAGTCCTGGAGTGGTGGAATCCTGGATTCCAACGCTCCACGACTCCATTACTCCAATTCAGCCGT
>CAYGBW010000184.1:0-10342 GCA_964348185.1 uncultured Thermodesulfobacteriota bacterium
CTCGAGCTCCCGGGGCTCTGGAACGGGGCTATGGCCCATTGGATTACGATCTTCGTGGAAGTCCCCCTCATCACGTTCAATCCGGTCAAGACCATAAACGACTTGCTCCGAGCGGAGCACCAAACTCAATGAATTAAGAAATAGCTTTTCTCAGATTTCGCAGTATGGAAGGGGGGGGAAATTCCAGCGGCCAGAGGTTTCCCTTTGCCCCGGGTCCAAGCCCAAGAGGTGTCCCTGGTGTAGAGGCAGGATCTGGGGTCATGGTTTTGTTGGTGCGTACTTTGATGGGTTCGATGAGGCTGTTTGGCTTCGGAGGTACCGTTGTCGGGACTGTGGGAGGGTTTTGCGACTGCGGCCCAAGGGGTACTGGAGTCGTTTTCTTGGAGGCGCTTATTAACGAAGCCGCGGGTTTCGTGAATCATGCAGGCTAGTGCACCTTTTTGTCGTATCCTTCCCAGTAGCGGTCTCGGATGTTCTTTTTGTGAATCTTGCCTGAACCCGTCCGGGGAAGGGAATCGACGAAGTCCACGGACTTCGGGCTCTTGAACCGGGCCAGGTTTTGCCTGCAGAACTCGATGATCTCCTGCCCCGAGGCCCTGTGCCCCTGTTTCAAGACCACCACCGCTTTGACCGCTTCCCCCCATCTCTCGTCGGGAACCCCGATGACCGCGGCCTCGAGAACCGCGGGATGCTCGTAAAGCACGTGCTCCACCTCTGTGGAGTAGACATTCTCTCCCCCGGTGAGGATCACGTCCTTTTTCCGATCCACAATGGTGAGGTAGCCCTCCCCATCGATGACAGCCATGTCTCCTGTATACAGCCAGCCATCGCGAATCGCCTTGGCCGTCTCTTCGGGGAGTTTCCAATACCCCCGGGTGACGATCTCTCCCCTGGCAACGATCTCTCCCACCTCCTGATCGTCGGGATTTACCTCTGTGCCGTCTTCTCTGACCACTTTTAACTCCACGCCGATAAACTCCCGTCCCGTTTTCGATTTGTACTTCAACCGTTCCTCGTAGGGGAGTTTCTTCAGGTGTTCTTTCAGAATCGACAGGGTCAGGTAGGGGCTCGTCTCGGTCATGCCATAGGTCTGGATGTAGTCACACCTGAATGTCTCCACAATCCTCCGAACCACCTCCGGCGCAATCGGGGCGCCGCCACTCAACAGGACCCTCAGGCTGCTGCAGTCATAGCGGTCCGCACCGGGCTCGTTGATCAGCAGATTGAGCATGGTCGGGATCATGTTGGTGAGGGTCACCCTTTCCCGTTCAATGGTCTCAAGAACCTTTTTGGATTCAAAATGGGGAACCATCACGTGGGTTCCCCCGACCCACGTGATCGCCCACGTGGCCCACGCATCGGCCAGGTGGAACATGGGAGCCACGTGAACCCAGACATCGCTGTCCGTGAGATGGAGCTCTGCGATCGTTCCCAGAGCGTGGCTGGCCACATTCCCATGGCTGAGCATCACCCCCTTGGGTCGTCCTGTGGTTCCACTGGTATAATAGATCTGGGCCAGGGCACCTCCATCCATCGAAACCGGGGGCGCTGGCTCTCCCGAAGATTTTGAAAGAAACCTCTCGTACAATCCCCCTTTTCCACTGAAAAGGACCTCTAACAGGCCTTTTCCAGCCCTTCGAACCTCTTGCACAATTGGCTTGAACTCCGGTGAAGCAATGAGAAGTTGGCTCTCAGAGTCCTCCAGGATAAAAGCGATCTCCCGGGGGGAGAGACGGTAGTTGATGGGTACCAGGGCGGCTCCGACAATAGCAGCACCGTAGTATGCCTCCATGAAGACATGGCAGTTTGGGTGAAGGATGGCCACCTTTCCATCCTGACCGACACCCAGACCCCTCAGACCATTGGCCAATCGATAGACCCGATCCGTAAACGCGCCATAGGTGAATCGGTCCCCTTCACAGACAATCGCCTCTTTCTGGGAAAAGAACCGGGCAGCCTTGGACAAAGGCTCTCTCAAGAGCATGCAAAACCTCCGGCAGTGAATCAATACCTTAAACCTTCAACTAACCTGGTGATCCAAATTCTGCTATACGGGATTACGGAGTGATTCGAACAGTCCGAAAATTGCCCTCTCCCGCCCTCCGGCTAAATCGCTCGAGTGCGCAGAGGTCTCAGAGATAAACCATTTGTCTGATTTTTTGAGAGGAAAAATCAGACAAAAGTCTCCGCCCCTTCAGTGGCATTTGGAACCTGAGTTCGGTCAGCATTGTTCACCAGCATAGGCATTTGTGCCAGTGAACATGTCCCGCGACAGTCCTCCCGGAGCAGGATTTGAGCTGAATCCTCCTCTCAAGGATTCAGCTCAAGAGCTCTCTGCCTCTGCGGGCTCTGTGAGAGATAGAAACAGATTCTGGATGAATCCCAGCCTTTCAGCAGATTTCTCCGAGCGATTCCTCCAGGATGGAGAGTCCCCGGTCGAGTTGGGCATCGGTGATCACCAGAGGCATCAGGAGGCGCATGACGTTTCCATGGGTTCCCGCCGAAATCGTGATGACTCCCTTCTCATAGCATTTTTTCACCCATCGGGCAGTCTCATCTTTGGCAGGTTCCCGGGTCGCTCGGTCCTTGACAAGCTCCATGGCCACCATGGCCCCCACCCCTCGAACCTCTCCGATGATCTCGTAATCCTCCTGCATCTTCCTGAACCGATCCATCACCGTCTTGCCTATCACCTCGGCGCGGTCGAGGAGATTCTCCTTCTCTATCGTGTCGATTACGGCCAGAGCCGCCCGGCAGGCCACCGGGTTGCCCCCGAAAGTCCCCCCAAGACCCCCCACATGAGGCGCATCCATAATCTCCGTCTTTCCTGTGATCCCACTCAGGGGAAGTCCTCCGGCAAGGGATTTGGCCGTGGTGATGAGGTCTGGTTCCACCCCGAAATGCTCGATGGCAAACATCTTGGCCGTGCGGCCAAACCCTGTCTGAACCTCGTCGTCAATATAGAGGATTCCATTCTCCTCACAGATCTGCTTGATCTTTCTGTGCCAGCCCGCCGGGGGTACCACAAACCCCCCTTCCCCAAGCACGGGCTCTGCCAGGACCGCTGCCACATTTTCCGCTGCTACGTGGGTGTGGAAGACCTCTCTGAGATAGTCGGCACATCGAAGCTCACAACCGGGATACTCGAGGCCAAAAGCACACCGGTAACAGTAGGCATAGGGAATTCGATAGACCTCGGGTGCCTGGGGACCGAATCCGAATTTGTACGGCTTGACCTTGCTCGTCAGAGTCATGGCAAGGAGGGTGCGGCCGTGAAAGGCGTCTTCAAAGGCGATAATGGCCGGTCGTCCTGTGGCGTAGCGCGCTATCTTGACGGCATTCTCCACGCCCTCGGCGCCGCTGTTCACAAACATCGTCTTTTTGGGGAACTGACCCGGCGTGATCTGGTTCATCTTCCGGGCAAGCTCCACATAGGGCTCATACATAACCACGTGGAAACAGGTGTGGATGAACCTCTCAACCTGATCCTTGATGGCCTCCACCACCGGCCTGGCACCGTGACCAACGTTCATGACCGCGATCCCTCCCGCAAAGTCGATGAACTCCCGGCCTTCTACATCCCTGATGATCGCCCCCGTGGCCTCAGCCGCAAAAAAAGGCGTGACATTGAAAGGCCCCCGTGGAACGTTCTCCTCTCGCGCCTTCAACAGATCTTCGGTCTTCGACATGGATTCATCCTCCCATAATTCACTAAGCACAGGCTTATCTTCCTTAAGAAACGCAAAAGAGACCTCTCCCTTCACCCTCCATGGTTTGATAAATTCGAAATCCGAATATCTAAATCCGAAACAAAATCTAATATCAAATGACCCCAGTCAAACAAGCTGGGCATTTCACGGGGCACGCAGAAAATCGATGGGGAGTTTGGAGCCTTTGTCCCGCGAAGTGCGGGATTGAAATTGTTTCGTATTTCGGATTGGATGCTTAGGATTTGTGATCATTCGTCGGCTCCCAGCCGGAACAAAACGCCATCACCTTTCAGCGATAGCCATTTATTCTATGGTAACTGGGGGCACCCCCTTCTCGTCCCAGCCTTTCAGTTCGTAGTATTCCCGGAGAAGTCGATCGAAATCCTCCTTTTTGAGGATCTTTCCCTCCTCAATCGGTTCCTCGAAAAACCGTCTTGGAAGCATGTCGTCCTCTTGGGTCAACCCCTCCCGGATATTGAAAGTCCGGGTCTCGTTGGAGATGTTTCCGGCGATCTTCCGAAGGTCTGCCTCCCCGAGTTCCATCCCGGTGGTCGCCTCGATGACCCGACACAAGTCGTCCCAGAGATAGAGATCTCGATAGAACCGGCAAAAGATCATGGCATCGAAGATGTTGAGGCGATCTTCATAGTCCACGAATATCCTCGCCTTCCCCTCCATCTGGTCTGGAGGGCTGATTCCGGCTAGCTCCGGCTTGTAGAAAGTGGTACGGAGATGGCACGCCCCACGGTCCGATGTGGCAAAGGCGAGTCCCATGCCCTTGAGAGATCGCGGATCATACCCGGCGGGTTCCATTCCCTTGACATGAATCGCCAAATCCTCTAGCCCCCACTCCCTGCTTGCAAACCGGATTCCCTCAGCCAGGACTCCGCCGGTCCCTTCGCGCTTGACAATCTGGTGGAGGAGTCGGGCGATGCCGTCTACATCCCCATAATCGAGCTTTTCTCCAACCTTCCCTCTCCGAGAAGCCTCGATCGTAAAGGCGGCCAGGTTACCCGCCGTGATCGTGTCCATGCCGAGGTTGTCGCAGATATCGTTGAGAAAGGCGATCTCCTCGATCCGATCGATCATACAGAGCCCCCCAAAGGCATAGATCGTCTCGTATTCAGGGCCTTCTATTTTCAGGCCCTCATGGCGGCCCTCCTGGACCACCGATAGCTTCCCACAGGCCATAAAGCATTTGTGGCACGCCCGCGGCTTGGTTCTGAGTTTCTTGTTCATCGCCTCAGCACTGATCTTCTCCCAGTGTTCATACCGTCCCTGTGCCCAGTACCGAGTGGGAAAGGAGGCCACAGTGGTCAACAGGGCCACCATCATTGGGGTTCCTAGATTCTTGTAGGCCGCAACGCCCGGATTGTCCTTGGCCTTGGCCACGGTTTCTCTGCGAAAATCCTCTACGAGATCCTCGCTGGCTACTTCTCTTTTTGCCTTGCCGTGAAAAACGATGGCCTTCACCCCTTTCGATCCCATGACCGCCCCAACCCCTGTCCGTCCTGCAGACCGCCAGTAGTCGTTCTCGATAACCGCAAAGGAGACTCGGTTTTCCCCTGCCGGTCCAATGACAACAGCCTTGGCTCCTTGAACACCCACGGCCTTCACCACGGCATCCTCGGTCTCATAGGTTCCTCTGCCCCAGAGACTGCTGGCATCGTGAAAGGTGAGAAACGTGTCGGTGATTTCCAAATAGACAGGACTGGGGCTCTTCCCCTGGAGAATGATGGCATCATACCCTGCCCTGCTCATCGGTTCTGCGGTCTTTCCACCGGAGTAGGATTCCGAATAAAACCCCGTTTGAGGCGACTTGGTAAAGACACCGTAACGACTGGAACCCGGAACGGGGGTGTCCGTGGCCGATCCCAAAGCAAAAATCAGATGATTCTCCCCGGAAAAAGGGTCCACCCCGGGGGGGTTGTTTTCGAGAAGGAGATGGGTGGCCAGCCCCTTCCCTCCCAGGTAGCGTTGGAATAGGGAATCATCGATGGCTTCAACTTTATAGGTCTGGGTGGATAGGTCAATCCGAAGGACCTTTCCGAAGAATCCTCGCATCACGCCTCCTCTCTTCCTGCTCAAAGGGTCCGTGCCTCCTCGCACAGAGCGGAATCACTTTATCACAGGCCAGTGCGGTTTTCCAGGGGCAATCCGTTGCGATCCACAAAGTAACCGGTCCTGCAAGAATGACAGAACGAGAAGCTCAGTCAGGTGAAGAGAATTTACATCGACCGAGTATCTCTTTTTGTCCGTTTAGGATAATATGGGAGACTGAGAGGGCGGTATGAAGTCGAAAGAGCGAGTATTCCTGGCGATCAACCATCGTGAGGCTGACCGGATTCCTACAGGTGAAATCACCATCGCCGATGAGGTTGTTCGGGCCTTTCTCGGGGTTGAAGGGGTCGGATTCTCGGAACGCGTGGAGGTTGTGAACCGTCTCGGGATAGATGCTGTGTGTGCGTCTCCAGAATGGCCGATGCAGCCATCGTGTCTCCCCGACCCAGCAGAGGTCCGGTGGAAGGACCTCTACGCCTGGGCGACTCAAACAGACCGGTTCGTTTTTGCCGTGCTCGATGGCGTTTTCGGTTGGGGCATGAGGCTCATGGAGTTTGAGAAATTCCTGGCCGCATCCTTCAGGAAATCGCAGAATCTAATTGATCTGCTCCATGAGGTCGAAGGCTTCAACATCACTTTAGCCAAACATGCGGTGATTGCAGGGGCAGATGGCATCCTGATCGCGGACGATATCGCCTATCGGCAAAGCACAACCGTGAGTCCCACTCTCCTGAGAGAACTCTTCTTCCCATCCCTGGCTCGCCAGGTCAACGGGATCGCTCCCTTGGAAGTCCCCGTTTTTTTCCACTCCGACGGCAATCTCAACGGAGTCATTGATGATCTCGTAGCCATCGGGTTTCAAGGGCTCCAGGGCATTGAATCAGAGGCCGGGATGGATCTGGCTCGCCTCAAAGCCGCCTATGGGGAGCGCGTCTGTCTGTGGGGAAACCTCGATCCCGGAGATCTCTTTATGGACCGAAACGCAGAAGACCTCCAAAAAAGCGTCCAGGATATCATCGAAGGGGCGACCGGCGGCGGTGGGTTTATCTTCGGAACGAGTTCGGGCCTTGTCGGAGGGATGCGACCGGAAAACATCAACGTGGTCTACCAGGCAGTTCTTTCTCCCGTTCGATGTGAGAAAAGGTGACTTTCAAAGGCCCTCCCTTCCCCTCATTGCTCCTTGACAGGGACTGTCTGTATGCATAGTATTCGCTGTGTTCAGCACATTGTGACGGAGACATAGGAAAACGTTGGACCCAGATTCAAAAAGGAGATGTGTCGGATGATCTTTAGAACCCCCACCCGCTATTTCATCGTCGCAGGGTCCTCCTCGGGTTATACGCCGTTGAACGCGTTCGATGGGGCACTGCTGAATGCAGGTATTGGGAATACGAATATCGTTAAAATATCAAGCATTATTCCTCCTGGATCTCAGCGAATTGAACCGGTGAAACTCCCCATGGGCGTTTTGATTCCCTCGGCCTATGCTTCTATCAGTAGCGAGATACCGGGCGAGATTATTTCCGCTGCCGTGGCGGTGGGTTGCCCAAAGGATTCCAGGCAGCCGGGGCTGATCATGGAATATTCGGCTCGAGGGCACAAAGAAGATATCGAAGAGATCGCCAGGAATATGGCTCGCGAGGGGATGGCGTATCGAAACCTGGAGATTGCCCGTATCGAGTCGATTTCTGCCGAGCACAAGGTGAAGACCATCGCTGTGGCTCTGGCTGCCGTTGTTCTGTGGGATGAGTAAAGAAGCCATGCCCCAAGGACGTGACTTTGACGTCCTCTTTAATAGGGGTTACATTTCCGCTGCTTGTTTCGACTTGTTGCTGGAGTGATGGAGTAGGGGAGTACTGGAGTGTTGGAATTGAGGATTTCACTGGCGCCTTTAGTGAAGCCCCCCGCGTCAAGGCGAGTGGGGCAGAAAACAGAGAATAATGCAATCCGCTATATTCTTCTCTATTAAAATTGGATCTTTCTGTCCGGTTTCAGTACTCCATTACTCCAACACTCCTAGGGACTATTAGAGGCAAAGTCAATCTCGCCAAGGGCTGGACTGACCACGCCCTAAGGACATGGCTCTATAAATTGTTTGGCAAACCTCTGGTGTTTTTGGGTGGAGGCTGTGTTTAGGAGAGAAGCCTTCTGGCAGAATCGTTTTATTGCTGCCGATCATGATTATGAAGGGAGCAGGATTGTGTTCGTGGGACTGCCCTTTGACGGAACTGCGTCCTTTAGGCCTGGCTCCCGGTTCGGACCCAATGCGATCAGAGAGGCATCGTGGGGAATTGAGACTTACAGCCCCAGAGTGAAACGGGACCTCCACGACCTCAAGATGGCTGACCTGGGAAACCTGGAGCTTCCCTTTGGAAATCCAGTCCCCGCCCTCAAAAAGATCCGCCATGTCATCCGACCCCTGACCGAGGGAAAGAAGTTCCCTGTGGTCCTCGGAGGTGAGCATCTCGTCTCTCTCCCTGTGGTTCAGGAACTCCATCGAACCTTTCCCGGCCTCGGTGTTATCTACCTGGATGCCCACGCCGATCTTCGGGATGAGTATATGGGGGAGACCCACTCTCATGCCACGGTTGCCAGAAGAATCCTCGATGTTGTGGGAGAGGGAAATCTCTTCCAGGCCGGTGTCCGTTCAGGGACGAGAGAGGAGTTCGAGATCCGAGGGGTTGAGAGAATCAGGCTTCCTGGAGAGGAAACGCTGGCTTCGTATGAACCCGTGTTGAGTCAACGGCCCCTTTACGTCACCTGCGACCTGGATGTCTTTGACCCGAGTTCTCTCCCCGGGGCGAGCGCACCCGAGCCCGGGGGGCTCACCTTCGACCAGATGATCGCTTTCATGATGCAATTGAGTCGGTTTCAGGTTGTCGGGTTTGATGTGGTCGAACTCACCCCGGATTACGACCCTTCGCGTGTGTCGGCTATCACGGCTTCCATCCTGGTCCGAGAAATGATCCTTCTCTTCTGTCGACGGTGAAGCAAACCCTTCTCTTTTCTCCTCCTCACCCCTAGCCTGCCCGTCAGGATCTCGCCTTCCTCATCCAGCACCCCAAGTGAATCCGAGAGGGCCAGGCATTGACATTGAAATTCTACGAGACTCAGGATAGATTAGATCGTCTCCCCTAGCCAAAGGAAGGAATAGGGAATGGAAGAGAAAAAGGGAATGGATCTGTGGTTTACCGAAATGCAGTCAGAGGATGTTTGCCTCTCCCTCAGGGTCTCAGGCACACCCTTTCATGGACAGAGCCCCTACCAGACCATTGACGTGATTGAGAATCCTCAGTTCGGACGGGTGTTGATTCATGACGGACTCATCATGCTCGCGAAGAACAACCAGTATATCTACAGCGAAATGATCAGCCATGTCCCCCTTTTCACGCATCCCCATCCAGAAAAGGTCCTGATCGTCGGAGGAGGAGATGGGGGAACCCTCCGGGAGGTGCTCAGACATCCGGAAGTCAAGAAAGTAGACGTGGTGGAGATTGATGCGATGGTGGTGGAGACGGCCAAAAGATACTTTCCGGAAATTGCCGAGCCATTTGGGAACCCCAAGGTAAACCTGAGGTTCGAAGATGGGGCCCGATTTGTGGAATCGGTCCGAAACCACTACGATGTGGCCATCATCGATTCGACGGATCCAATCGGGTTTGCAGCCGCGCTCTTCCAGGGTTCCTTTTTTGAGAACCTTCGCGGGGCCTTGAGAGAGGACGGGCTTTGCTCAGCCCAGTGCGAATCCCCCTTCTTCCATGAATCCACGATCCGGGAGACGGTCTCCTCTCTGAGAAAGCTATTCCCCACGGTCAAGCTCTATCTGGCCCACATTCCTGTCTATCCGGGCGGAATGTGGGCCTTTGCTTTGGCTTCGAAAACCTTTGACCCGGAGAGCGACTTCCGACAGAACACTTATGACGAACTCCACCTTTCGCTTCAGTATTACAACGACCGGGTTCACCGTGGCGCCTTCTGTTTGCCCACATTTGTCAAGCAGATGGTCGGGACCGTTGAAGGGTCTTCTCCCCCAGATTCACGTTGACCCCTGTGTGCTCGTCTGAAGGGAGAATCCCCTTTCCAGAAGGATGGCCTTCACGGGGAGCCTTCACTGCCGGCTGGACAGGCAAAATGGAGAGGACGGAATATCAGATTCTCAGGGCCCTTGAAAAGAGGCCGATGTCGTTCTGGTCGCTTGTCCGCTCCCAGGATGCTCCCCTGTCCGACTTGACCCGGACGGTTGGCCTCCTCCTTGCCGAGAAGCGGATCATTTTTGACGAGGAGAGTCGAACCTTCTCTCTCGGAAATCCGTCAGGGGTTCTACACGAAAGGATCCGATCTTGCCCCCCCTGTCAGGGGAAAGGGTTCATCCTCGAAGGTCGGTTCAAGGAGGCCCTGGATCGCTTTGTCCAGCTCACAACCGATCGCCCCCCACCGATCCTCGAATACAACCAAGGCATCATCGAGCCGAGGGACCTCGCGGTGAAATCCTCGTTTATGTATCAGCGGGGTGACCTGGAGGGTCGGTCGATCCTTCTCCTCGGGGATGACGACCTCTTCAGCCTCGTTCG
>CAYGBW010000185.1:0-19537 GCA_964348185.1 uncultured Thermodesulfobacteriota bacterium
TCATGTCTCGTATCGATGAGGTGATCAAGGGTTTCGGGGAACACGGTGCAAACCACCTGGAGGGAGAAAAGCAAGAGTCGGTGGCCCGCGCTTTGGAAGCGGTATTCAGGGGCGGAGAAGTATTGCCCCGGTCCCTATGGAGTCTTCCAAATGGGGTACTGGGAATGGCCCACCGAGATGAGGGCGACGTCCTTTTGGGTGTTTCAGAAGCTGGGCGGGCCGCGCCGTGGCTGACCGTTTTTCAGGGCGAATGGGTTGAGGTCGAGGGGCTGCGATTCTTGACGGCTGGATTAAGCCAGGAGAATGCTGCCGCCTTGCGAGAGACCGTGCCACACATCTGTCCCCGGACGCTCGGGTTACACCCCTCCTTTGGCTTTGGGGATCGGATCGGTCTTGCCACCCCTGGCCATGTCATGGCTGCGGAGGATGCCGGTGGACGGATCGCACCGGTTTTTGCGCAGCAATCCATGCGAGAGATGTCCCGTACAGACCGGACAGCCAGGGAGGTCATGGACGATGCCACGTGGGGGGTCTTCCGATCGGGATGGACCTCGCCCCATGGGGCGGATGGGGATCATCTGAAGACCCAAGAGGATGTCGAGATATCGGTCGGGGCAGGTTTCGTTTTTTTCACCATCGATCCTTCCGAATACGTGGATGAACGCGCCGACGACTATGATTCGTCTCAAATCGAAGAGAGATTTCAGGATCTCATCGACGGCAAGGTGGAAGGGGCCTCTGATTTTCTCAAACTCTATTTGGGGAAAGCCTTTGAAATTGAACGGGACTCGGAGTCCTTTCGAGTGGCCTTTGACAGGATTGCGCTGAAACGGGCAGCAGTGAAATACGCCCGGGCTTTGGCCCACACTTACCAGATGGCCACTCATGTCGCAAAACTCATGGGTTCGAGGCCCTTCGAACTCGAACTCTCTGTCGATGAAACCCCTCAGCCCACATCCGTCCTGGAACACCTCTTCATCGCTCTGGAGCTGAAGCGGCACGGTATTCCCATCATCAGCCTGGCCCCGAGATTCGTTGGGGATTTCGAGAAAGGCATCGACTATAAAGGCGATGTTGGCCCCTTTGAGGCGTCGTTGAAACAGCATGTGGCCATTGCAGAGAGGTTTGGTCCGTACAAGATCGGGGTTCACAGCGGCAGTGACAAGTTCAGTATCTATCCCAGCCTCGGAAAGATCTGCAGAGGGCTTTTCCATGTCAAAACCGCCGGGACCAGTTACTTAGAAGCCCTCCGGGTGGTCTGTCG
The DNA here is from genome assembly GCA_964348185.1 of uncultured Thermodesulfobacteriota bacterium. Classification (GTDB taxonomy): domain Bacteria; phylum Desulfobacterota; class BSN033; order WVXP01; family WVXP01; genus CAYGBW01. Next base: position 1,265 of record CAYGBW010000185.1, read on the forward strand.
GGCAGACCAGGCGTTTTTCCGGTCAATCGTTCAATTTGCGAGGGATCATTTCGAGAGGGATCGGGCCAGTTACCACATCGGGGCTCGGTTAGACCTTGTCGCTGAAGCGGGGGAGCTTGGAGATGAGGATTTGGAGAGCATCTACCTGGACCACGATTTTGGACGCCAGATTCTCCATGTCACCTTTGGGTCCGTGCTGACCGCAAGAACCGCTGATGGGGGATATCGATTTCGGGAAAGAATCCGGGCGATCCTCCGGGAGAATTGGCAGTCCCATGATGCACTCCTCCAAACCCATCTGGGAAAGCACGTCCAACTCCTCTTAAGTGAATAGACCCCCGGCCTTTAGCCGATCGCCGCTTCTTCATTCAGCCGAAGCCGATCCAGGATTTTCCCTGCCCCCATCAATGAGCGTCCCAGAAGCGCTTTGCCGGGTAGGGTCTGTCGTATCCCATGAGGCTGTCCACCCAGACGAAACTGCGGTTGAAAAGGGTCGTTCTCCTAATCACGCCACGGACGGCATCGTGGATTATCCCCGGGGCTTTGTTGAAGGGACAGACCCGGATGCAGTTGGTACAGTCCATCCGGTTCTTCGCCCAGAAGGCGTAACATTTTTCAGCGTTCACATACCATTTCTGGACACCAGACTGATTGGATATGTTTGGACCTTCTGGGGTCGTATCCCCATGGGGAATGGCCTGAGAGGGGCAGTCCGTGGCACATTTCTTACAGGTTTTGCAGAACTCCACCGCTCCGAAGGCGTGATAGGTATCAGGCTCTAGGGGAAGATCCGTGAACACCTTGCAGAGGCGGACCCGGGGACCGAATTCCTCGGTAATCAAAAGGCCCATCCGGCTCCACTCTCCCAGTCCAGCGGCCATGGCGAGGGGGACACTGAGGGCCAGGTTGTTTCCCGCGGGAATCGCCCGGTAACCGAGACCCCGGACAAACGTGGCCAGGAGATTGGCGACAAAGGCCATTTTGGAGTATCCAAGGCCCGTGGCCCCTGCTGCGACCCCAGTGGGGGAGGAGCGGATAGCATCATAGTCCATTTCAACGGCCATGACGACCGCGTTATCGCATCCCTCAGGGACTTCAATTGGTGAATGCTCGTTGCTCACGAGATTGAATTCATGAGAGTAAACCCAGTTCGGATGAAGCCTGCAGATACCCACAAGGTCCGCCCCCAGGAATTTGGCCACTTTCTTGACGATGTGGCTCATCTCCCCTGGAGATTTGGTGACCGCCCCTCCCGTTTCGACAAAGGGTCGGATTCTGGCCGGGATCTCATCCCACGAATAGAGTCCAAAGTTGCTCTGGGAGTTCCCGAGACCGAAGCCCCACTCCAGGTTCCACATGGCGTTCCGGAAGGCGTAGTCAAGCTTTTGATATCCGGCCTTTTCCTGGTATTTCACCTCCCTGAACCGCTGGGAGTGGGGCTGGATCTTCTCATCCCAGATGCTTCTTTTGAACATCTCGTTTTTCTGGTCGAAACGATCGGTCGGAACGGGAAAGGGAAACTCCGGTTTCTGCTGTTCATGTTCGACTGCCATGATACGCTCCCTTCTGTCTTCTTCATGATTCTCGGAGCCCCACTGCACCTCAGCCTGTAACCGGATCGCTCCAAATCACCCCTGGAGGCATACATTCTCGAGCAACGGTGTGGCCATCAGCTATCCGTTGTTCATCGCGACTGTGCTGACAGCCGATCTCTGACCCCTGAGGGCTTCTTCGAGGGTCTTAGAGGGCATATCGCCACGGAGAGGTTGTCTCTGTCTTTGATAAGGAGGGCAGCGGTTCAGCCTCGGGCAATTCTCGATCCTACCAAGGTGAGGAGAGGTTTTCAAGGGTCTTTAGCGGCTCCGTGTGACGCCGACCCGATCACAGTATTTACTCAGGGGGCAGGTGCTGCATTTGGGGCTGATGGGGCGGCATAGGTTCTGGCCGAATGAGACCAGCATGTCGTTGATATCGATCCAGTAGGGTTGGGGAAGCTTCTTTCTCAAGGCGAACTCTGTCTCTTCTGGAGTTTTCGTTGCGACGTAGCCCCAGCGATTGGTGATCCGGTGAACATGGGTATCTACGCAGATGCCGGGCTTGCCATAGCCCAGGGTGACGACAAGGTTTGCGGTTTTCCTTCCCACGCCCTTGAGTTTGAGGATTTCATCGATTTCCTCGGGGACGCGACCCCCATACTTCTCGATAAGGATCCGTGAGATCTGGAGAATGGTCCTGGCTTTGTTCCGGTAGAATCCCACCGGATAGATCGTCTTCTCTATTTCTTCAGGGGAAAATGCGATCATTTCTGTAGGCCGACGGGCAAGCCTGAACAAACGCTTTGAGGCCTGGTGAGTCGTTTCATCCTGTGTTCTCAGGCTGAGAATGCATGAAACGAGGACGAGATAGGGATCTCGTTTCTGAGAGACCTGGGTCACCGCAGGGTCTTCCCACTCGCTTACCGTCCGGCGAAGAATCCGAACGGCCTCATGAATTTGGTGATCTTTCATACGCTAATCGTTGGCAAGAAATCGTTTGATCCTTGGTTAGCGATTGCCCCCCAGGAAACAGAAAAAACGCCGATACTATATCGGTACCGGCGCATTTTTTCAACGAAGCTTTCGATGAGTTCGCTAGATATTGACTGTCAACAACCGTCTCATTGTAACCCCAAATGAGCCCAAATGTCCCCATGAGGCCACTTTTTCACCCTGTTGGGTTTCTCTCTTACCCGCCCTCGCCAGAATGCCCCGTGCGGGAGCGCGGGGGCTGCGCCTCCACCCTCAGATCCTATCGATTTGAACAGAAATATGGCATAATCGGCACTGGGGCTGTTTCGGTGAATTAATCTTGTATTCAAAGTGGGGGAAAAGGTTCAGGCGTTTTCTTGATTCCTCATGATTGCGCCGCTATATTGAGAACGAGTTTTGATTTTGTCAACAAAAATGACAATCTAAATCTTGCATGCATCTCGAGGGGGATTGATGAATAAGGAAAGACCAGGTTTTTTGAGAAAGAAATCCAACCCATCGAAAAACAACTCTAGGGACTCTAGCAAGAGGCGATCGGGGTGGTTTGAGTTGGGCTTTGCCGGGCTCATCGCTCTGACATCCCTGTACCTCGTTCTTGCGTCGCCCCGCCTCATTGATCAAGTCCTGTTAGAACCTGAAGAGATCCCTCCGATCTTTTTCCCCCGGCTTATCCTTTCGGTAATTTTCGTGCTGGCTGTGGGAGTTGTTACAAAAGCCATCCGGGGAAAAGCAGAAATTGAAGTCGACTTCAGCTGGTTGGGAGTCGGCCGGATGGCGAGCATGTTTGCCAGCATGCTCCTCTACATCGTTCTGTTTAAACCGTTGGGGTTCATCATTTCGACATCGTTGTTGATGCTCTTTCTCAGTTGGTACTATGGAAACAAGAACTGGATTAAGCTATTGGCCTTGGCTCTCATTTTCCCGCCTCTAATCTATTTTCTATTCATTCGCGTATTTCACATTTTCTTACCGAGAGGCATTCTGTAATGTTAGAGTACATCGGTCAGTCCGCGGCTCTCTTTTTCTCGATTAGTAACATTCTTGATATCTGTATGGGTTTGGCCGTCGGCATTTTTATCGGAGCCATCCCGGGCTTGAATGTGCCGATGACGATCGCCCTTTTTCTTCCCGTAACCTACGGGATGAGCCCGATTGCGGGAATCTTGCTTCTGATCGGAATTTACAAGGGCGGGACGTACGGTGGGTCGATTTCTTCTATTCTCATCAACACTCCCGGTACTCCCGCTGCAGCAGCTACCGCTATAGATGGTTATCCCATGGCCAAGCAAGGGAAAGGAGGAAAAGCCCTGAAAATCTCCCTCTATGCTTCGGTATTTGGAGAGATTATCAGTGATCTCGTGCTTTTTTCGATCGCCCCGACGATAGCGATTTTTTCACTCAAGTTCGGCCCTATCGAAAAGTTTTCCCTCGTGTTTTTTGCATTCACCGTTATCGGGCTGGTATCAGGCGATCAGCCATTGAAGGGAATCATCGCGGGCCTGATGGGTGTGTTCTTTGCATCCATGGGGTTGGATGATCTCTCAGCGGCTAGAAGATACAGTTTCGGCGTTTCCGAGCTACAAGGTGGGATCCCTTTTCTTCCCTTTGTGATTGGCCTGTTTGCGATCTCTGAGGCATTGATCCAGATCGAGAAGCGAATCACTTCTAAAGAAACGACATCCATCGTTAGGTTATCCGAAAAGAGGGAAGACAATGTTGTTACCTGGAGAGATTTCCGGAGAACTCTAAAGACCCTGATCCGTTCCAGTCTCATTGGCACCAGCATCGGAGCCCTTCCAGGTACGGGGGCTGCGATTTCTGCGTTCGTCAGTTATGGGATGGCAAAAACGGGATCGAAGCGTCCGGAAGAGTTCGGTAAGGGAAGCCTGGAAGGGGTGGCAGCGGCGGAGTGCGGTAACAACTCGGTGACGGGGGCAACCCTCATCCCCCTGTTAACTCTCGGGATACCGGGCGATGCGATTACCGCCATCATGCTGGGTGCATTTCTCGTCCACGGCCTAACGCCGGGCCCTGACCTCTTTACCAGCCAGGGGGTCACGACATACGCCGTGTTCCTCGGTATGTTCGTAACCAACCTGCTTCATCTCGTCATCGGGTACTTCGGGATGCGGGTATTCATTAAGGCGATCAGTGTGTCCAGGGCCGTCCTCTTCCCTGTCGTTATCGCCTTCTGTTTCGTGGGTGCTTATGCAGGTGCCAGCAGTCTCTTTGACCTTCTCGTCATGGTCTTGTTCGGTCTGCTCGGTTATCTCATGAAAAAGCTCTCTTACCCCCTCGCCCCCATGCTTCTCGGTTACATCCTCGGTCCTATGCTGGAAACGTTCCTCAGGCAATCTCTGGTTATCTCCCAGAGAGACTATCTGATTTTTTTCAGGAAGCCGATCTCCCTCGTATTTGTGATTATCACTGCCCTGTTTATCCTCTGGAATGTTTATAAATCGATCGGTCGACGACAAAGACCTCTGAATAATTAGTCCTTTCAGCAAAAAGGGAAACTCTATGCATACTGACGAAACTCCCAAAGGATTCTTTGAAATATCTCCCCCGGGTCCATTCAAAGCCTGTTCCTACACGACGATAACGCTCACGTATACGGTCGGTCTGGAAGGGCTTGTACCGGGCAGTGTGGTGAAGTTTGCACTTCCCAACAATGGGTGGGGTGAGCCCTTGACTCCGTACCCCAGAGGCTGCCCGGAGCTATATAAAGGGGAGAAGCGGTTGATTGCCGGTTGGTCCAGGTGTAACACCACGGTGGAGGTAAAAAGCAAACAGAATGGGGAACTGAATCTGCATCACCGAAACAGCCAGAACGTAATAGGGAAATACGATAACTGGAGCTGGTGGATCACAGCGGTGATCGAGGCGGGGACGTTGACCGAGGGAGATAGAATCATCGTTACCTATGGGGATACCCGCTTCGGTGAGAATGGCGCATTTGTTCAACCCTGGGCCGAGAGGGAGCGGGTTTACTTCAGCGCTTTTGTCGACTCCAAGGGTGACGGTGGCTTTGTTGAGGTCCCGGGGTCCCCGGTAGCGTGTAGCGTCGTACCGGGGGAAGTGGACCGCTGTGCCATGACCATCCCCTCCGTCATACGACCTGATCAACCATACAAGCTGAAGCTAGCCCTTACGGACTGGGGTCACGATCCGGTTTCTGACCTGCAGGTAACGAAAACGCGTCTCCTTGACAACGAAGGGAAAGCAATCTCAACGCCCCTTTTGTTCCAACGTGCCTCTCAGGACCGAGTAGAAGGGCTGCGCTCCCGGGCAGATGCCCGGTATTCGATCGAGGTAAGGAGCGGGGAGTCTAGGGACGTTACCGGTCAATCCAATCCGGCTGTTTGCAGGTCGGAGGGATTGAATCTCTACTGGGGCGATTTGCACTGTCATTCCTTCTACCACATGTTCAATCCGAAGCTGGGATACGGTCATCCCTGTACAAGTCCCGAAGAATTAATCCAGTATGCCAGGGATGTGTCTCATCTTGACTTTGTGGCCTTAACGGATGGACGTGGTGCGCTGCCAGACAACATCGGCTGGGAGGAATCGCAGAAGGCAGTGATCGGCAACTATCAAGAGGGGGAGCTGGTAACCCTCAAAGGGTGGGAGGTCCAGTTCGGTCTGGATGGCCACAGAAACGTAATCTACCGTGAAGCGGAGATCGAGCCGCACATCGAGGCCGAGGGGTTCCAAGCGGCGAGCGTGTGGAGTTCTGCAGGCACCAAAGGGATGTGGAGCGCACTCGAGTACTACCAGGGCAGGAAGGACGTGATGCTCATTCCGCACCACCCCATGGCCTGGATGAATTGGGACGTTCACGACCCGGAACTCGATCGACTGGTTGAGATATATTCGTGTTGGGGATCTTCGGAGCACCGCCATAATGAGCTTTGGAGCAAATCCTCCCCTGAAAAGCGGTCCGTTCGCTACGCCCTGAGTCTTGGGTATAAGCTGGGTTTTGTCGGTGGAAGCGATTCTCACACCGGATATGTGGGGAGGAGCGTTCCCGACGGCGACCGTTACAAGTTCGTACCCTCCAAAGCCGGACTGACCGCTGTCTGGACCGACTTGCTGTCGCGTCACTCCATTTATGATGCCCTTCGGGCAAGAAGGTGTTACGCAACAACCGGGGAGCGAATCATCGTCGAGTTCTGGGTAGATGGACACTTCATGGGCGAGGTGATTCCCGCAGAAAGGAAACGGGATGGACACACGGTTCGGTTCATGATTCTCGGATCTGATGTTATCAGGCGGGTCGAGGTAATCCGGGACGGTGAGATAGCCCACACCTCTTCTCCGAATCAAGAAACTGCTGCTGAAGAATGGGAGGACTGGTCGGATCAGGGCAGGAAAGCCAGCTACTACTATTTAAAAGCGGTCCAGGCGGACGGGAACGTTGCCTGGGCCAGCCCAGTATGGGTTTGATCCCGGTCCACCCTCTTTTTGTTCAATCGAAGGTTTTTTTTAGAAAACGGATACCCTTTCGAGCGATTTCTTCTGCTTCCTGCTCGTCGTCGCTAACAAAGGTTTCCATGGAGATATATCGTTTCCACCTTATTTCCCGCACTGCATGAATGAACTCACGGAAATCATCGTGTCCCATGCCGGGAGCGCGGCGGTTCTCATCCTGGATATGGAGATGGAGAAGCCGCGCACCGGCCACCCGGAATGCCTGAAGCGCGTCAACACCATGTTCTTCCTTTTCCCAGCGCAGGAAATGCGTATCGAGCGTGATGCCGATGGACGGCGAGCCAAGGGTCTCTGCGATTTGCACCGCCTCGGAAGTCCGGGTGATGAAGTTCGTGAAATCGGACTCCAGGGGTTCTAGACAGAGATACAGCCCTTCTGATTCGAGCTCCGGGGTCAGTTTGCCGAACAATTCCACCGCCCTTTCCGTCGCCTCGGGTTTGGTGTCCTCTGCGGAATAGCTCCGCTGTTGGGGAGACCCCAGGGTAAGGACCTTAGCCCCTGTATTGACAGAGATTTCAATCAACTTCTTGAAGAAATCCAGGGTTTTTTTCAGGACTGCGGGTTCCCGGGAAGTGAGGTGCAGCCCTTCCGGCGCCCGCAGAAGCCAGTGAAGACCCATCAGCTCGATTCCCCTGTCTCCGGCATACCTGGCAAGTTTTTTCTGTTCCTCCACCGGATAGCCCTGGACGTCCTGCGTCAATGTAAATGGGGCAAGTTCGATTCCGTGATAGCCAAGCTCGGCCGCCCGGTCAATAACCGTGTAGATATCGTATGTTCCATACAACTCATTACAAAGCGCAAATCTCATCGATTTCTCCTCCTACAGGAAGTCAAGGGCTTCGGCATGGTCGACCTTCATTCCCCCATGGACCAGGATACGAAGCGCTCTGATGCAAGGTCTCCATTTCATCCTGAGAGAGAAAAGGAATAACCTCTTGCTGGGCTTTCATGGACGCCCTCTTAGGAAGAACATTGGGGCAGGAACTCTCGGTTTGCGTCAAGCACTTGGTCGGCCAGAGTCTGGACGTTGGATAAATCCTGGACTGTCGGATCGGTTGTGAGCGCGGCGATGAACAGTTCGGGGGATCCGGTTTTTGCGGCCTCCGTAGCCAGTTCCTGCCGGACGATATGCGGATAGACTGCAGGAAGCAGTTGAGGGGGAAGAAGCCCCGTAGGGTCCGGCTTGATTTGATCCGCAAAGATCTCTCCCGTTGTTTCCACGACGGATCCCTTAGGCAGGTTCTCTATTTGTCCTTCGTTTGGATAGTTGATTGTCGTTCTGATTGCTCCAGCCCCTGCTAGAGCGTTTATCACATCGACGACAATCTCCCGACTCTTGAAGAGAGGGAGAACCTTTTTTCCAGAGAGAATACCCTGAAGATCGGCTCGGGCGTTTTTACCCCATTCTAAACGGTGTCCGATAGTCGTTCTCTTTATGTTGTAGTGCTTCAACGTTTCATGGCGATTTATGAAGAACGGGAAAAACTCGCAGAGATGACGATCGCTGATCGCGGGAAGAAACCCGAATGCTCTAAAGAGCCTAAATCCAGCCGTAAGGGAGTCGATGTTAGCCCATTCATCCCGTGAGTAGCGAAACGATGCTTGGTTTTCAAGCTCCTCAACGGTGCGCTGTCTTAGCTCCGGATAAATATCCCTTCCCCGGACTTTCAGATCGAGAAACCAAGAGCAATGGTCGATTCCTCCCACGGCGAAATCAAGTTCAGAAAGCGCTTCGAATCCGAGGAGATCCTTGAGAATCCACAGATGATTGATAATGCCCGAGCAGAGTCCAACGGTTCTCAAAGCGGTTTCCTGGCTGATTAAATATGTAAGCGGTGTTAGGGGATTGGATACGTTGATCAGCCAGGCATCTGGGGCGATTCTTTCGATCCTTTTGGCAAGGTCTAGAAATGCAGGGACACTCCGGAGCAGCCGGGACAACCCGGCAGGACCAACTGTGTCTCCGACAGTTGCCAGGATTCCATGTTCCTCCGAGATTACCAGGTCCCTCTCCATCGCCTTCAAACCGCCCACGGAGATTGAGATGACGATGAAATCCGCGCCCTCAACAGCCTTTTCCAGATTATTTTCGGCAGCAATCTTAAACCGACGTCCTGTCTTTGTTTCCATGAGTTTAGTGAGAGCCAGGATTGGGTCCAACGCTTCAGGATTTATATCCATCAGGCATATCTGCTCGATGGGTTGGCTGTCTGCAACGTAGAAATCTCCCAGGATTTTTGGTGCCCAAAGCACGCTGCCTGCTCCAACGAGGCATACTCTGCTCATTGTTTCTCTCCTCGGGCAGAAGAGTGATTTTCTCTGGGGTACATTCGCTTTTTTTCAGCTCAGAGTCAAATACCTCGGATTCCCATATCCTGTCGGAAATAGGTCCTTGATACTTCAATGTTTGCGTCCAAGAGGGATGTTTGTCCTAAAAAACGGGAGGCTCTCGCCTCCCGTTTTCGGTTGTCCCAAACTCAATACGCCTGAATCTACTTCGCCATACCGAGCTCTTTGAGTATCTTTCCGTACATCTCTTCCTGTTTCGCCCATTCTTTGGCAAATTCTTCACCGCCCATGTAGACTACCCGCTCGCCAATCTTGGTAATGAGCGTGTCAAATTTCTTGTCGTCCCGAACCGTCTTATCAAAAGCGTCTCTAAGGATTTTGACAATTTCTTCTGGGACATCTTTGCTCACGGCAATCCCAGTCCAGGGTGCAGCCACGGCATCGATGCCGAGCTCCTTAAGGGTGGGCACATTGGGGAGGTTCGGGTCTCTCTCATCCGAGAAAACGGCTAGAGCTCGCAGATTACCTGCATTCGCATGAGGTATCACGGTTGCTGCTGTTGTGGAAACATACAGATCAATGTGCCCACCCAACGCGCTCGATAACGCAGGAGCATCCCCTTGGGTCGCGACATGACGAAACCTCGTTCCTGTGGCACGGGCAAAAACCAAAAACCCGAGTTGTGACATAGCTCCTTTTACCGCACCGTAAGTGATTCCTCGCGGTCTTCGTTTTGCATCTTCAATCAGTTCTTGGATACTCTGCCAAGGCTTTTCGGTTGCGCAGGCGAGTACCATGGTGCTCGTGCCGATCCGGCCAATCGGGGTAAAGTCGAAGATCTGGTAGTTTCCGATGCCCTGAAGGGGCCACAAAATGTTTGTCCCGATGGTGGCTCCAAAAATGGTATAGCCATCAGGGCGCGCTCTGAGGACATACTCTGCCGCTGGAGCTCCCCGTCCGCCAGTCTTGTTGATACTGGCAATCGGTACACCCAGGTACTCATGGGCGACACTCGCAAACATCCTCGTATTGAGGTCCGTTCGACCCCCCGCGGCAAAAGGGATAATCAGTTCGATCGGTTTGGATGGAAACTGTTGCGCCTTTGCCTCCGTTGTTCCTCCACAGAGAAGAGAGGTTACTGGCAAGAAGGGGAAAACCAGAGCCAGTAGAAGGAAGAGTGCCAGGTTTTTTTTCATCGTTACACCTCCTAGTCTTGGGAGTTCCTGGGTAATAATCTCAAATCTCGATTTGGTCTATCTTACATGCTCATTCTTTTCGCTGTCAAGAGAAAACTGACCGGAGTTTCCTCAGAAAATATGCAGGTAACCACGGAAGCAATGGAAATTGAAACTGTTCTCCAATTGGGTAAGTGCCAAATCCCTCTGGGCCTCTCTTCAAATACCGTCCTATCTTAAAAGGTTCAGTTCCCAAGGCGATCAAGAAGCTTTCCAGGGGATTCTTTGGGAGAATCGCATGCTCCCCATTGCTGGCGTGTTCCTTTTGCTTCACGAGCTTTGAGAGGAAAGAGAATCAATTAGGAAGAAGGGAAATCGTATTGGGCCAGCCCCTCAGCTCCCTTCCTTGGGAGCCCACCTGACGGTTTTCTTGATGGACGCGATGCGCTTGTCTTCCCGGATCGCCACCCGGTAGCTCGCCTCTTCACCCGGTTGGAGGACAGAAGGGTCGGCGGAAGTGGTTTCGAATCGAAGGAAATTCCCCTCGCTATCATAGTATTTTACCGTGATCGTGATGTCCTTCATGGTGTAGTTGGAGGTATTCTTGACAAAACCGAGGACCAGGAAAGATCCATTTTCTGTGAAATTGTTCCCCTCGGTGAAAACCAGATCGGCTGCCAGGGCAACCGAGGCGAGGGTGAGGAGGATCAATGGGGTAAACAATTGGGCTCTTTTCACGGCGGCCTCCTTCGAGATGATTCACCCTCGTCCTGCTGCAAAAAGCGTGCCCTGTTTTGGAGGGAATGCGCTACGCTCGGCGCACGGAGTGGCCTTGCAAGGGCGTGCCGCAGGGGGACTTTACAAAATGAGAGAATTTGAGCATACTATGAGTGGTGCCATCCGGAGATCGCATGGCGAAGAGAGAGATCTATCAGAGGGAAGGGACGCCGAGTTTCACAGTGAAGCGGTGGCAATGAATGGATCTATCCTAAGATGGGGTATTCTCTACCTGGGCCTTCTCCTTTGGGGCTGTGCCTCGAATGGTCAGACCAGGGATTTCACATTTATGCCCTCAGGGGAAATGACTTTTCCCGAGGCTCAAGAAGCCAGGCTGTACAGGAAGGGTTTGGGGCAGCCTCACCGGGTTATTGGACAGGTGATGATCCTGGGAAGGCCGGATGAAGGGGAGGAATCATTGGAGAAGCGCCTCCTTGAGGAGGCGCGGAAAGTTGGAGCCCAGGGGGTTATTGTTGTTGAGACCGCCCAGAGGGTCTCAAAAGTCGGAAAAACCGGGGTAAGAAACGATCTCTTTGGCGGAGCCTCAAAGAAATACCGACCCTATCCAGAACCTGTTCCAATTGAAAAAGAGCGGATCTCTATCAGGGGACTGGCCATTCGGTTCCTGGAAGAATGATAAGGCTCTGCTGCCCCTGTAGAGAAGCCTGCTTATTCAGAGATCCTCTCTCCCCAATTTCCCCATCAACCTCCCAATCGAACCTCGCTGTGTAGCCATCAACCTATCCCTCGGGTGTGAACCTGGCAGCAATGTCAGGTATAATAGATTGGGAAACACGGGGGACTGGAAACGGAAAATGAGGGTTCGAAATCGGCGACTGGCGACCTTTATGTTCCTCTTGTCCCTCCTTTTGGTAGGATGCTACCGGTATGCCACTGTGGAGCGTATGCCTGCGGCTGAGATTCCGGATAGGGTCTATGAAATCTACCGTCACAGTCTAACGGTCGGGGTTTATGCGGTTGTACTGGATATTCCCAGTGACGGTAAACGGATTTTTATGCGCCATACGGACAGAACCGAAAGGCTGGGCATGGGTCGACCCGGACCCTATGTGGACGAATTTGAACGGAGGGTCAAGGGGTTCGGTTCTGTCATTAGAATCCTGGATCTCGACGGAATTGAGAGGGGCTACCTCATGGTGTCCCATGAGCTGGGCTATCTCATCGAACGATATCGAGACGACATCATGATTTCTATCGTAGACCCTTACTCTGATGAGCAATTCGGACCTCAGCTTCAAGACAGGATGAGAAAGAGACGCATTTGGCTACGTTGATCCATATTCGGGTGATGGGGTGCCCCCGCTGACGATCTAAGATCTCCCCAAAGGAAGCGTATGTCCCATAGGGTGTGGCCATGGACTCTGACAGCGATTTCCGCTGAGATTGAGGGTTGAGAAGGATCAGGGGAGGGATTCCTACTCCTGCAAGCGGTCATTCCCTCGCAAAAGAGGGGTTCGAGTAACGGGGAGGGTGGAGCCTATGCGCTACACTGTTAAGATTACCGACCCATCAACAGAGAGGCACTGTGAGGTCTATCTAGCCAGTGACGAGGATTTGGAGACCCTTTTGCTTTTTCTGAAATGTGCGGCTGGCCTCACATATGAGGTCAAAGACCTGAAAAAAGAGCCTCTCAGTTCCTGAGAGGATTCCATTCTTCCCTCAAGAGGGTTGGCTTAAGGGCGGCGAGGTGAGCGCGATCTTCTGGTTTGGATGGATGGGTCGTGGCTGACCCATACCGTATCGCCTTGGCGCAGCCTCTTGCAGGGGGGCAGAAAACCACAAAACCCTGAGCGAGGACGGGAGCGAATCTCGGGGCACCCTGTGGCCTCTGCCCAGGGGAGGAGGAAAGTCGCGGAGCCCTATCCCTCTCTTCCCCTCAGAGGTCTGTCTGTTGGTTTAGCCATTTCAAATCGATAGATCCTGTTCTCGGGAAGGGGATTTCCCCTCTCGTCGACATAGGAGAGGACTTCCTGGGGATTGCGATTCTTTCCCCCTCGCAAGGGGAAGTAGGTGCCCTCTCCTTCTACGCAAAGGGTCCCGGCGCTGTCAGTGATTCGACCCCTGCATCCGTAGGTCCGTCCCTGAGCGTGAGGAGGGTCTGCCTCCACGCGATAAGTCTTTCGGGTGGTCACGGGCCTCAGGTAGTTCACCTTTAAGTCCTTTGTCATCACAAACCGACCAGAAGCGACAGCCGAGGACCACCAGAGGGCCTCATCGATTACACACGAGATGATTCCCCCGTGGAGAATTCCAGAAAATCCGCAGAGTTCCTCCCTGGGAACGAATTCAGCCATCACTCGGTCGTTCTCCGCATAGAGGGATAACCTCAATCCGATGGGATTCTTCTTGCCGCAGACAAAACAGGTCTCGTACGAGGGGAGAAAGCGTTTCAAGGTCGCCTCCTGGTGATTTTCCTTTCCTTCGGTCAGCCCTTCATATCAACAGAGGGTCTCAGGAGGCGATCTGCCCCTGGTCGAGCATCTGCGTCACGATTTTGTACACTGAATAGTGGGAGACCGGTACCATTCCAAGAATATCACTCAGGGATTTCCCCTGATGAATAAGATCCCAGATCTCCTTTGCCAGGGCTGCTGTCTCCTCGTCTTTCCAGGAGAATTCCTGGACCTTGGGGAGAAAGACTCTGTTGGCATCTGGGATGTTCAGCTTCAGTTTGTTCAGTTCGTCCTGTAGTCGGTTCGCCTCAAAGACAAGGGCGATGGTCCGATAGGGAATCCTCTCTTCCTGTCTCATCGCTTCGAGTTGACCGACCTTAAAGGTAAAGGCTTTGCCACGAACCGATTGAAAGACCTGATAAAACGCCTCAACCCCCCTCAGATGGCCTAAATGGGCATAACAGACCTCTCCGTCTTCAAAATATATCTCCCCCACAATCTCATTGTTCTGATCCATCAGGGTGAGGAGCCCTGTCCGATCGGTGTGAGACAGCGTCTGAATCAGCGCAGAAGGATCGAAATACTCGAGACTTCCGGAAAGCTCCTGTCCATTTATTTGGAGTCTCTCCTTCATAATCCATGCATGGAGTCTTTTCCCAAGCACCGTGGCGAGCTGGATCGCCAGAGGGGGTATCTCGACGAGAAGACTCATGAAAGCCTTCCTGGGTATGGCAAGAAGCTCGGCCTTTTCCGGGACACGGGCGATAGAGCGCCGAGACGAGCCGGTCAGAATCGCCATCTCCCCAATGGCTTCCCGCTGACCGAGGTAGGCCACAACGTTCATTTTCGGCTTGTTTGGACCCGCCCGGCAGATCTCCACCACCCCTGATTTAATGACGTAGACCTTGTCCGAGGGGTCATCCACTCGAAAGATCACGGAACCTGGTCCAAAGGTCTCAAGGGTGCATTTCTCCATGACCCTGGTGAGGGCCTCATCTGAGAGAGAGGCAAAGAGCTGACACTCTCTCAAGGAACGGAGGACTTCATCCCTGCTGGTTGACTCACCCATAACAAATCCCTCAGGAACTACAAGATTCCAGCGAACCACGCCTCCCTTCTCAATGTCGTCGTTAGAGGAAAGACAAAAAGGGGCGATCCCGTCAAGACGTAGAAAAAGTATCCTCTTTCCCCTGTGGGGTCAAGCCCTCGGGTTTTCCACAGACACTCATTTCTTGGGAAGATAAAGGCCTTAAGGAGGAGTAGAGGGTCTGCTCACTCTGCCGCGAGCATCTCACGGAGCCGTCGGGCATTTTCAATGGCATAGCCCGAGACGTCGTTGTTGAAATAGGCGTAAACCGATCGGCCTTGGTCCAACCAGGCCTGAGCCTTCTGGGCCCATTGAGCGAGTTCCTCATCTGTATACTTTGAGCCATAGAGGGACTGACTTCCGTGGAATCGGAGATAGATGAAATCCGTGGTGACGATTTCGCCAGAAGGAAGATTGGGGGAGTCGGAGATGCACAGGGAAAACCTATGGCTCTCCAGCAGTTGGGCAATCTCAGGAACAAACCAGCTGTCGTGTCGAAACTCAAAGGTATGGCGGGTCTCCCTCATCACCGGACACCTTTCCAGGAGTCTGCAGAAAGTCGCGAGCCGCCTCTTGTCGCAGACAAAACGGGGGGGGAGCTGCCAGAGAACAACCTCGAGTTTCTGTTCGAGGCCTTGGGCGTTTTCCGAGAATCTTTGGACCGCGTCGTCACAATCGACAAGCCTTTTGGTATGGGTGATGTAACGGCTTCCCTTCACAGCGAAAAGGAAATCCGTGGGGGTTCTCCGGTGCCATCCCTCGAACACCGCTTTCTTGACGAGCCTGTAGAAGGTGACATTGAGTTCTACCGTATCAAAATGGCGGGTGTAGAATTCTAACCATTCACGCTGAGGAACGCCCTGAGGATAGAACACCCCTCCGCCCCAATGAGAGTAGTTATAGCCGCTGGTTCCGATGAGAAGCTTTCTCATTTGTCTCGATCCCAGAACCCCTTCGATCAAGGGGATAAGGCCGTTGTCTAAAGAACCATCTCTTCTGACTTTATTTCTCCCCTGCGGAAGCGGTCCAGGTGCCAACCCGTGAGATCAACATCGGGTTCTTCACCGGCTATGAGCTGTGCCAACGCCTTGCCAACAGCCGGGGCAAGCATGAAACCGTGTCCACTGAAACCGACCGCCTGATAGTATCCCACTATCCCCTCAACACCGCCAAGGATCGGATTATGATCGGGTGTGGTGTCGTAGTAGCCCTCCTGGAGTCGATGGATTCGCAGTTCACCGAGCCTTGGGATGATCTCTGTTCCCAACTCGACGGACCTCTCGATGAACGCATAGTTGGACAGCACCTCTGCTCCTTTTCCGATATAGGCCATATAGACATGTCCTTCCTGGAGTTGTTTCGCCCCCCACTCCTTTTCCAGGCTCGCCACGCAGGGATTCAGGAAGTGGTCCTCGACCTTCTGAGTATAAAGGAGCCGCTTTTTTTCGGCAACAATGGGGAGTTCAACGCCAATGGACGCTGCCAGGGGAGGAGAATCGCACCCAGCCGCGTTTACGGCGATTTGACAAGATATTTTGTCCTTTTTCCCCCTCACGCCTGAAACCCGACCCCCATCGAGAAGTATCTCTACGGCTTCGTCATAGACGAAACGCACCCCCATTCCCCGGGCTCTGGATGCGAGGGCATGGGTGAACCCATGGCAATCCTCCAGGTATCCATCCTCGTGACAATAGGCTCCACCGATAACGCCTGAGCGATGAATGTCCGGAACCAGGTACTTGATATCTTCGTCGTCCACGATCTTCGAAGGGATCCCGAGGGCGTTCTGAAGGGCGACATTCCTTTGATAGGCTTCCAGAACCCTTTCAGAATAGGCGAGGAAGAGGTAGCCTGACTGGCGAAACTCGAGGGGGGCATCTGGATGAAGTTCATCGTCCAACTCCTTGAAGAACCGCACGGAAGCCTTTGAAAAGAGGCAGCCGATCTCACTCGACCACTGCTGCCGGATGCCTCCAGGGCATACCCCCGTCGCCTTGCTGGCAATGAACGCTTTCTCCAGCACGATGACATCGTTCATTCCCCATTTCGCAAGGTGGTAGGCAGTGGAGCACCCCATGACGCCTGCCCCAATGATCACACAGGTGGCATTCTTCCTCACCTCTTCCTCCCACCGACTCCGATGGTCTCGTAAGACCGCCTCCCTCGGTCTTTTTGTCTGTCTAATAGGGAGTTTGCTTTCTAAAGAATTCCAACAAGGTCTTTCTCACAGTCTTATTCATCCCAAACGCTCTCCCACTCAGGTTTACTATATCCAAAAAGGACAACTAATTCTCTTTCCCCATCATTTACAATCCTGTGTTTGTCACCGGCGGGAATATAGATCGCAGTTCCAGATTCTGCCTTGACCTCTTCGTCAGCGATCGTAATAGTCGCCGATCCTTCCAGGATATAATAGAATTCACTTGCATCGATGTGGTGATGAAGCAGATGAACCTCTCCAGGCTTCATCCAACCCATACCCAAAACCAGATCCCGTGAGCCTTTCTGTTTATCAATGAGCGATTTCCAACAGCCTTGGTCTTTCGGATTTCCGGTTGTTTCCGCGTTGGTCTTGAGAGGAACGTCTTCAAGCCGGACAACTCTCTTTATCTGGTCCATGGGGTTTCACCTCCTTGGTTTGATGTCCATGTTCCCTGTGAGTTTTATTCGCCAGTCGCTCTTCATCAAAAGAACAAGGCAGTAAACCCTTCCCAATGGACTCTTTCCCAAGTCGCATGACATCCTTAAGGAGGGGTCATGAGAACTTTTCCGAGGTTCAGATCGCGGCAAAAGAATCCCTTGACATTGTAATATATATTATTATACATTCGAATTTACTATAGTAAATCGACTCAGACAATCCCCAAACTTGGGTTACCATGGAGAACCACCATGGAAGAGGATTTTGTCATTGATATAGGGCAAAAGATCCGAAGCGCCAGGGAAAAAGCCAATCTTTCCATCAAAACCCTTGCCAAACTCTCAGGTCTTTCCCCCGCAGCGATTCAGAAGATCGAAACCAACCATATGGTTCCGACAATTATATCATTGATGAAGATTTCCCGGGGCCTCGGAAAGAAGGTGAGCTTCTTCATCCAAGAGAATGACGCTGCGAATCGAATCGCCTTGGTCAAACGGGGAATGAGGAAAAGGTTCTACAGTGAGGGATCGAAGTGCCTCCACGAATACATTGTAGGAGAATTGGAGGATGGGGTCCTGGAAGGAGGGATTTTCACTGCTCAGCCGGGAGGCGAAAGCGGGAACACAATGAATTCCCATCCCGGGGAGGAGATAATCCTGTGTCTTAAAGGGGAGGTTGAGGTTCAAACCCCTGAAGATAGACATCGATTGACACCCGGGGATACGCTCCACTTCAAATCGGACATCCCTCATCGGTGGTGTAATCGAGGGACCTCAGAATCCCAAATCTTTTGGATCTACACTCAGGTTTCTCCTTAATAACGCGCATAAGGAGGCAGGAATGAACAAAGGTCCAAAAAGCAAGCTCGTGG
>CAYGBW010000186.1:0-9804 GCA_964348185.1 uncultured Thermodesulfobacteriota bacterium
CCCTTTCTTTTTCTTTTTCCCTCAATGCCACCAAGCTCGTGATATCCGCCTCATCCATTGCCGTGACGTGGGGTGCTGTAGACTTCGATTTCACCATGGCGCGGGCGATGGTCTTTCGCATCCCCCTGAGGGGTATCCTCTCAATGAAACCAAACATGTCGTATTTCCGGGCAGCCTTGATCGCAATTGCAGGGGCTTTTTCTTTCTCCTCGGCTGCTTTCTGGACGTCCTCTTTGGTGATGCGGCCTTTGGGGCCAGAGCCCTTGAGGGCGCTCACATCGACGTTCAATTCCCGAGCCAGTTTTCTCACGGCCGGTGTCGCCAGAACCTCAACCTTTGCCCGAGAGGGCTCGGGACCCTTGACAAAAACCCTCTCCTCTTCCTCCTCAGGGGCCTCCTCCAACTCACCCACCACACCGACTGATACAGCCTTTTGGACCGCCTCGCGCTCAGCCACGGCCTCGATTCTTTCTCCCGCCTCTCCGATGACGAGAATGATCTGCCCCACCTGGACGCTCTCCCCCTCGGCTGCCAGTACCTGAAGAACCACGCCTTTCCTGGGAGAGGGGATTTCGATAACCGCCTTATCCGTTTCGACCTGGACAAACGCCTGGCCTTCTTCAATGGGATCCCCAACCTTGACCAACCACTTGACGATCTCTCCCTCGGTCAGTCCCTCTCCCAGATCAGGGAGTTTGAATTCATAAGCCATGAGACCCTCCTTAAAAAGCCATCGTCTTTCGGATCCCCCGCAGGATCCGATCAGGATCGGGCAGGTAGTCCTCTTCCATCTTTGCGAGGGGGAAGGCCGTGTCATACCCCGTCACCCTCTCCACAGGGGCCTCCAGGGAGAGCAGAGCCTTTTCGTTGATGCGGGCAATGATCTCTGCACCGAGACCACAGGTCTTTGGAGCCTCATGGACAATCACGACCCTCCCTGTCTTCTGAACCGATGTCAAGTACGCAGGATCGTCGAGAGGGGAGACCGTCCTCAGATCGATCACCTCCGCGTTGATCCCCTCCTCCTTGATCATTTCCGCGGCACGGAGCACCTCTCGCACCATGGCACCCCAGCAGATGACGGTGACATCGCTACCCTCACGGACAACCTTGGCCTCTCCCATTGGGATCGTGTACTCCCCATCAGGGACCTCCTCCTTAATTGCCCGATAAACCCGTTTGGGTTCCAGAAAGAGCACAGGGTCCGGATCTCTGATGGCCGATACGATCAGTCCTTTCGCATCGTAAGGGGTGGAGGGAATCACGACTTTGATTCCAGGGATATGAGCCAGAATCGCCTCCATGCTTTCGGAATGGTGTTCTGGTGCATGAATGCCACCCCCATAGGGCATTCGGATGACCATGGGGCAGGTATATCTTCCCCTGGAACGGTTTCGTATCCTGGAGATGTGAGAGATGAGCTGATCGAGGGCTGGGGGGAGGAACCCCATGAATTGGAGTTCAGCCACTGGCTTGAACCCCTTGACTGCCAAACCCAAGGCGACCCCAACGATAGCCGACTCGGCAAGAGGGGTATCCACGACCCTCTCCAGTCCGAATCTCGATTGGAGTCCGTCGGTCACCCGGAAGACCCCACCCTCTCTGCCCACATCCTCTCCGAGAACCATGACGGCGGAATCCCTTTCCATCTCTTCCATCAAACCAGCATTGACGGCCTCGACCATGTTCCTCTTTGCCATCGCTCAATTCCCCTTCTCTTTCACGAATGCGAGAAAATCGTCCATCTGTTCTCTCAAATTGGGTGTCATTTCCGCAAAGGTGTACCGGAAGAACTCTCCTGCCTCTGGAGCAGGGAAACCTTCTGCCTCATTAACGGCCTCACTGATAGAGGCCTCGGCCTCCGCCTTGATCTGTTTTTCCCACTCTTCGGTCCAGAGCCCCTTTCCCTGCAAATACAGTTGCGTCCTCACCAGGGGGTCCCGGGGTTTCCACTCCTCGAGCTCGGCATCGCTGCGGTACTTTGTCGGGTCATCGGCTGTGGTATGAGGACCAAACCGGTAGGTTACCGCCTCGATCATGGTAGGCCCGCCACCCGAAAGGGCCTTCTCCCGGGCCTCTTTTGTGGCCGCATAGACGGCAAAAAGATCATTCCCGTCCACCTGGATCCCGTCAAACCCATAGGCCACCGCTTTCTGGGCCAGCGTCTTTGCGGCGGTCTGGATTTTTCGGGGCACTGAGATGGCGTACTGGTTGTTTTGACAGAAAAAGATCGTCGGCGTATTGAAGACACCGGCAAAGTTCATGGCCTCATGGAAATCCCCTTCAGACGTTCCCCCATCTCCAAAATAGGCCACCGTGCAGATCTTATCCCCCTTGAGTTTCGCAGCCCATGCCGCACCGACCGCGTGGAGGGGATGACTGCCCACAGGGATGGATATGGGAAATACATGGACACTTTCAGCCACTCTCTGACCCACCTCGTTTCCCATCCAGTAGAGATAGACATCCCTCAGGGACACCCCTCTCATCGTGCAGACCCCCATTTCCCGAAAAGAGGGGAAGACCCAATCCTCGTCGCCCAGAGCATGGGCACTTCCGACTTGAGCTGCCTCCTGGCCATGAACGGGGGCATAGGTTCCGAGTCTCCCCTGGCGCTGAAGGGCTAGCGCCCTTTGATCGGCCAGACGGATAAAAACCATCTTCCGGTAGAGGGTTCGGACCGTGTCGTCGCTCAGGTCCGGCTTGAGCTCCTCCTCGCAACGACCGTCTGGATGGAGAATGTTCAACACCTTCCCCTTGAGGGGATCAAACGCCTCGATCATGGAACCTTTACCTCCTGAAAGGGAACGCTATTTTCCCGCAGCCCATTCTCTCAGCTTCTCATAGCTCACAGACCCACAGAGCCACTTTCCAGTCTCCGTGTTGTAGAAAAAGGGAATCCCTCCACAATAGCCCCTGTCGTACTCCCGCATCAGCCTGGCATTCTCCTCGTTGTGCCACACCTCAAGCCTCTGGATGGCCACCCCTTCCTCATCCTGAAGCCTGGCGATCAGGGGCTCCATGGACCGGCAGTGGGTGCACTCTGTTCCGTAGAATTCGATAAGGTGGGATTTCTCTTCCATAGCAATCACCTCACATCCAAGATATCATGAGTCTTTTCTACTCTCCTGACGGAGAGTCACTGATTTTATTTCGCAATATAACCCAAAGGCGCAAGGCTTTTCAATTCGAAAGAGGAGGAAAGACGAGGATTTAGGTCTCGGAATTCTCAGAATTTATTGAAGGCAAGAGGTTTTTTGTATATCTTGTTATGGTCCATGGAGTAATAGAATGCGGGAATAGTGGGGAGTCAAAGGGAAAAACCTGACTGCGGGTTTACACGTACTTGTCCTTTCGAGTCGCCTACCGCCACTCCGTGGAATCAACTTGAGGATTGCTGAATTTACTCTGAAAAGGAATGAGCTGAAGGACAAGGTGAAAGACTCTTAGCCTTTAGCCTCCAGCCCGCCGAAGGCGGGCGCGCTTCCACCGTCCATCACGTTAATACCCCACGATGGAGGTGAGAAGAATCTAGACCTTAATTCGAGCCCCTCGATAACTCCTCTCCACCTCGCGCTCCATGGTCTTTCGCTTTAGGAGTTCCCGCTTATCATAAGCCCGCTTCCCCTTCCCCAGTCCGATCTCCACCTTGACTCGGCCGTCCTTGAAGTACAGCCTCGTGGGGATCAAGGAGAATCCTTTTTCCTGAGACTTTCCATACAGCCTTTTGATTTGTCGCTTGTGCATCAGCAGTTTGCGAGGACGGTCGGGATCGTGGTTAAAACGATTTCCATGGGTATAAGGGTTTATGTGGACGTCCATCAAAAAGATCTCTTCGTTCTTGATTTTGGCATAGCTGTCTTTTAGGTTGACCGCCCCCTGCCTCAGGGACTTCACCTCCGTACCGGTGAGGACAATCCCGGCCTCATAGGTTTCATCGATGAAGAAATCAAAACGGGCTCTCTTATTCTTACAGATGATCCTCTCAGCCACTAAGCCTCTCCCTGTCGTTCGATCCGAATCCCGAGCTGACGGATCTTCCGGTGGAGATTCCTCCGTGCGATTCCGATCTGCTCGGCCGTCTTGGAGATGTTCCCATCGTTGCGTGTGAGTCTGTTTTCGATGAATACTCTCTCAAACCTCAGAGTGGCCTCCTTGAGACTCTCCCCTTCCAGTAAGTCTTCTCCCTCCGCCGGGCTGGGGCTTTTCTTTCGAATGGAATCCGACAGATCGCTGACTTCGATGGTTTTTCCGGTTGTCATGATCACCAGCCTCTCGACAAGGTTTCTCAATTCTCGCACGTTTCCAGGCCAGTTGTGCCCCATCAACAGCTGGAGCGCCTCAGGAGAGATCCCTTTTTTCTCCTTTCCACTCCGCACGGAGAATTCACGCAAGAAGTGCTCGGTAAACAAGGAAATATCCTCTTTTCTTTCCCTCAAGGGCGGCACGTGGATGGGAATCACATTGAGCCGGTAGTAGAGATCCTCGCGAAACCTCCCATACTGAATCTCCCCTTCCAGGTTCTTGTTGGTGGCCGCAATCACCCTCACGTCCACATCAATGGTCCTCTCTCCCCCCACCCGCTCAAACTTCTGCTCTTGGAGGACCCTCAAAATCTTCGACTGAGTTTTGAGGCTCATATCAGCGATTTCATCCAGAAACAGAGTCCCTTTATCAGCCAGATCAAACTTCCCCTTCTTCCGCGATGTCGCCCCGGTAAACGCCCCCTTCTCGTGTCCGAAAAGCTCGCTTTCAATCAACGCATCTGGAATGGCCGCACAGTTGACCTCCACAAAGGGGTTTGCCCGGCGGTCGCTTTCACGATGCATCGCCCGCGCCACCAGCTCCTTGCCTACACCGTTCTCACCGGTAATGAGAACCAAACTATCGGTGGGCGCGACCCTTGCGATCCGCTCTCTGAGGGCCTGGATTACGGGGGTATCCCCAACGATTTCATACCGCTCATCAATCTCCTGCCGGAGCAGGAGGTTCTCCTCGGCCAATCGCCGGAACGCGAGGGCGTGGCTGATTGTCAGCATCACTTTATCCAAGGAGAGGGGCTTCTCAATAAAATCGAAGGCCCCGAGTTTTGTCGCCTTCACAGCGGTTTCGACGTTTCCATGGCCAGAAATCATGATGACCTCAATCTCCGGGTATCGCGCTTTGATCCGCTGCAGGGTCTCGATTCCATCGATTCCCGGCATCCAAATATCGAGAAGAATGACCTCCGGGACTTCCCGCTTCATGATCTGAAGGGCCTTTAGACCGTCCTCTGCCTTCAGGACCGAAAAACCCTCGTCCATAAGAACGCCGCTCAGAGAATTGCGGATGCTCTCTTCATCATCTACGATCAGAACAGTGACAGCCATTTCTCTCCTGACTTCCTCATCCCTTTGCGGCTAGCTCGATAATAAATCTCGTTCCCCCGGCTTCGTTGTCTTTGACCCTAATGTAGCCGTTGTGATCGGCGATAATGCTGTTCACGATGGCAAGTCCCAGCCCTGTTCCAGTCTTTTTTGTGGAAAAATAGGGTTCAAACAGCCTGGCCTTTGCCTCCTCGGGAATCCCATGCCCCGTGTCACTCACGGATATGCTGACCATGTTGAGTTCCCGATTGTATTCGGTTTTCACCCTGATCTCCCCCCCGTTGTCAACAGCGGCCACGGCATTCTCGAACAGGTTGATCATCACCCGTCTCATTTGGTCCCTGTCCAGGTCCAGCGTCGGGATGTCATCGCCACCCTCGAATCCAAAGTGGATGTTCTTGTGGGCTGCCTCGTACCACACGAGAGCCTCTCTGATGATTCGGTTCAGATCACTCGGCACAGGTCTTGCTGCAGGCATTCGAGCGAAGTTAGAGAATTCGTTCACCATATTCTTCAATCCATCGGCCTCTCTCATTATGGTCTTTGTGCATTCATCAAAAACGTCGCCGTCCTCCTCGAACCGATCCTGATACCGCCTCCGTAATCTTTCGGCGGACAGTTGAATGGGCGTAAGGGGGTTTTTTATCTCGTGAGCGATGCGGCGGGCCACTTCTCTCCATGCGGCCATTCTCTGAGCCTTGAGAAGCTGGGTCAGATCGTCGAACACGGCAACCATCCCCATGTTGTTTCCCTCCTCATCACGTAAGAGGTCCAGGTGGATCAGAAGTGTCAGCGTCTGGTCTCTTAGACTGATACTGATCTGTTTCTCGATGGTTTCATGCTTCGATCCTCTCAGTTCCCGGATAAGCCGCCGGGCCATCCGGAGGTGTTCCGGTCCCAGGACCTCGCGAAAGTGTCTTCCCAGAATCCTTTCACTCGTGATTCCCAGCATTTTTTCGGCAGATTTGTTCATCGTGCTGATCCGACCGTCCCTGTCCAGGGAAACCACTCCTGCAGCAATCTTCTGCAAGACGATCTCCGTGTAGTTCTTCCTCTGGAAAAGCTCAACATTGGTCCGCTCCAGATCGAGGGTCTTTTTCTCGATCTCCGACTTGGAGAGCTTGAGATCGTGGGTCATTCGGTTGAAGGACTGGACCAGGGTCCCGATTTCGTCACGGCTTTCCGTGTCGAGGCGAAAATCGAGATTCCCCTGGGCCACTTTTTCCGTTGCCTCCGCCAGTTCCTGAATGGGAACGGTAATTCCCTTGGCCAGATAAAAACCAACCCACGTGGCCAAGAAAATGATCAACAGGGTAACCATGAGCATGTACATGAGATAGGTCATTTTGATTGTCTGCTTGTACATCTTGGAGTGCTTGTAGTCCACATAGGCCTGTGATATTTTTCCCATCTTGGCCCTGATATCCTCGGGTAGATGATAGCTCGCGCTCACAGCGCCCAGGACGACGTCCGGATTCTGCTTATCCCGAATCGGCGCGAGAGCCTGAATGAGTTCACCATTTTCCAGAGGCTGGGTCTTAGACACCTCCTTTCCCTCAAGACATTCCTTCAGACCCTCTACCGGAGGGGGAGGTATTGGATTCCCGGGAATTTCCTTGTCCGTGACGCGGGCCAATAGCTTCATGTCAGGAGAGAAGACCTCCACGATCCCCAGGTTGTATTCTGAACGCTTCTTCTCGAGTACCCGTTCCAGCCGATCATTCCGCGACGGGCTCATCAGACCGTCCTGGGACACCTGATTCGCCATACCAATGGCATAGGCGATGCCATTCTTGGCAAAGTCTCGGTAATAGGTTTGGGCCACCTCAAGGGATCCTTCCAGAGACTTCTCAACCTGGATACTAAACCACTTTTCTACAGCGCTTGTTATCAGTCCCACTGCGAAAAAGAACAGGACAAAAGCAGAGCCCAGGGAAAGACCTAGAAAAGCAGCCACAAGCTTGGTCCTCAGATTCGAACCCAGGATCCTCCGCTTCCGTTCGAAGATCAACTTGACGAGATTTCGAATAATCAGGAAAAGCATGAGGAGGAGGAGAATGACGTTGAGATTGATCAGACTCAGATAAAAGATGTTCCTGCCGGTCGAAAGATTTCCCGTCACCTGTGGCAAGTGCCATTCAAAGATAAACAGGACGGCCAGAACCAATGCAGTGATACCGATGATGAGAAACTCATTCCTCCTCTTCCGCCTCTCGTACCTCATTGCTCTTCTTGTGTGATGGGCCTTATTCATCTGGCGCCCCCCCTCTGTTTCGGCAGAACAAAAGATCCAATCCTGAATTTCTGGACAAGCCAGTCGGTTTTGGTGCTCCCCCTCGAAACGAAAAAGAGTAAACTCTTCAGCCGAAAAGGAAGTCCCTCCGGCTCCAGTTCAGCCCGTACACTGACATAGAAGGTCCGTCTTTCGCTCAAAGGCTCCTCAGGTATTACGATCAGATTCTCCACCCGGGCCAACCTGTCCCTTGCTTCCCAGAAGTACTTAAACACGAGGGGTGAATTGGCTTCCTCCAGGAATACCTGGTACTCTTTCTTGATGTTGTCGTAATGGATTCGGCGAGTCACCTTAAGGGAGCCAAGCTGCTTGTCCCTCCAAATACGTCTGCTCCGGTGGAGCTTTAGGTGAGCGGTAAAACTCGCGGGAACACCGTTTTGGATGGTCTTCTCAATTTTCGGTGAAATGAGGTTTTCGACGAAAAAGCTCACCCCCACGCTCTCCCTGTCAATGCGGAGGGTGAGATCTCTGACCCTTGCCCTCTCTTTTGCCAGAACCGGAGAAACGGCGTAGCCAAAAGGTAAGAAGGATAGGAGCAGCCAGACAAATGTCTGCTTCATGAGACATTTCCTGCTATCTCGCGGCCAAATGTTCGGGGAGAGACTGGTAAAGAAATATTAGGGGATTTCCATTAAAATGGCAAGACCCGTTGAAGCGGCCCCTCTTCTTTTGGAAGGGCAGGACCGAGCTTTTAAAGAGGCGCCCTTTCCTGGGATGGGCGGGAGGATACCGTGATCTGTGGGACCTGTTGAGTCTCTTTTTCAGGCGACTCAGTTATCTCCCAGCATTCCTCTCTGGCGAGAATCTCAGTGAGTAGCTTATGATTCAAGGCATGCCCAGATTTGTAAGCGATCACGTGGCCGAGGAGTGGATTTCCCAGAAGGGAGAGATCCCCGAGGAGGTCCAGGATTTTGTGCCGCACGAACTCATCTGGAAAACGAAGACCTTCCTCATTGAGAACTCCGAATTCACCCACCACAATCGCATTTTGTAGAGAACCTCCCAGAGCATATCCTTTTGACCTCAGCTCGGTGACGTCATTCAGAAACCCGAAGGTTCTCGCCGGGCTGATCTCCTTCTCGAAGGCCCCGCCGGGCAGACACACCTGGTAGAACTGCTTTGAAATCAGGGGGTGAGCAAAATCAACCGTACAGGAGATCTTCAGATTATTTGAAGGGTGGAGCTCTATCCATCTGTCACCTTCTGAAATCCTGATCGACTCTCGGACGACGATACACTTTCTAAACTGATCCTGTCGGACCACACCGGCATCTCTTATCAGGGAAACAAAAGGAGCAGCGCTCCCGTCCATAATAGGCACTTCTGGCCCGTCTACCTCGATAGTCGCGTTGTCAATGCCCAGACCTGAAATGGCTCCCAAAAGATGCTCAACCGTGGTAACGGACACACCCCTGTTCTCCAGCTTTGTGGCGAAGGTCGAGGCCGATACAGCCTTCATTTCCGCTCTAATACTGACAGCTTCGGGGAGGTCTGTCCTGATGAACACAATGCCCGTGTGCGGAGAGGCCGGCCTCAGTGTCAGAGAAACCTCTCCTCCTGAATGCATTCCTGTTCCCGTACAGTGAATCGCAGATCCGAGTGTTTTCTGGAAAACCATGCTCTCCATCCTCAGCTTCCGGAATCGCTTCAACAACCTCAACGTTAACAAAGCAATTTAGGTGCCAGTCTAGCTCTACAGAAGATGTTTTTTTCTTATTCAATAATTCCAAATGGTTATGATTCCTTCATCAGAAACTCAGCTCAGCCATTAAGACATTGGGGGCCGATCGCGTGTGATAAAAACGTCTCACTGAGATAGGAATGCCACAGTTTGGAGAGGGAGCCCAGGGGAGATGGACACATGGGTGCTCATGAAAAGGCCAGAGCAGGCATGTAAGCCGAATTCTGTCTCCTTCAGGGATTTCTCCCTGAAGGAGGGTGGCCATTCATCTAGGCCATCCATCGCTGAATGGCTCGAGCGACCCGACCCGGGAAATTTGGCGGGCAACCAACGCCGGAATCAACCCGGCCATCCCTGTTCGGTCTTGCTCCAAGTGGGGTTTGCCAAGCTGTCGCGGTCATCCGGGACACTGGTGAGCGCTTACCTCACCCTTTCACCCTTACCCCTGAAGGGGCGGTTTCCTT
>CAYGBW010000187.1:0-15385 GCA_964348185.1 uncultured Thermodesulfobacteriota bacterium
CGACAAAGGTCTGCTAAGTCCAACGAGCACTTTTGAACGCCAGAGTCAGGCAAACAACGGGGTTTCTTGATTAGCGTCTCCGACGAGGTCATGTCTCATTTCAAGACCTGACACTAACCACCACTCCACGACCTGGTTCTCAAGGGAGGATAGCTCCATCAAGATTCTCTGTCGGTTACCCTAGTCTCCAAGCTCAGGGTCTCAAACGGCCTCAATGTCCCGAAGCTCAGAATCCCCATAGACCCCTTTCCATTCGAAGCCGAGCAGCCTATCCAGAAAACAGATCACCTCCACCTCGCCACCCACCGTGAGGAGTGTGCAAATTAACGGGTGAGTGAGACGTCCATCATAGAGAAAGCCCCCTCTCTCCGCCACATCCATCAATCTCCCTGCAAG
Source organism: uncultured Thermodesulfobacteriota bacterium (assembly GCA_964348185.1). GTDB lineage: Bacteria > Desulfobacterota > BSN033 > WVXP01 > WVXP01 > CAYGBW01. The sequence goes on from CAYGBW010000187.1 coordinate 397, forward strand.
TTCATTTTAGAGTTACAGGGGCAGGTCTTGGCATGAGACATCGGACTCTTATGCCTCTAGGTCAAGAGATCTTTTTCTCTATCTGATTCAATTCTCGACTAAACCTTGAATCCCTTCGGCGCCTCTCTTCAATCCTCCGATGGGCGACACTGACCGCCGTGTAATGTCTCCCCCCAAAAAAAACAGCAATCTCGTTAAGGGTGAGGTCAGTTTTCTTTCGGGACAAGTACATAGCCACCTGGGTGGCTGGATGAGGGGGACGACCCTTCTTACAGATCTTTTCGTGGGAGAGTCGGTAGAATGTGGCGACCTCCCTTACAATAGCCTCGATATCCCTTTTTTGGTGAACCTGCCTGAGTGTCGGAATCTCCCGGTCCTTGCGTACCTCTTGAAAACGCTCTTTGGCCTCCTGCCAAAAACGTGCCCCACCAAGGACTATTCCGGAGATCACCTCTCTTAGGGGGTCGGGAAGATCTTCTTTCAGTCCTTGCTCCACAAACTGGCGATAACCCTTTCGGGCTTTCCTCACATTACCATCCATTTGTCCCAGAATCTCTCTCGTAAAAAGCCATTCTTGCGACGTCTTTGACGACTTGTAAGCGCCATAACTACTCCACGGGTACTGCTCAAGGAACCGAACGATGCGCGCCCTGACCGGGTTGAGATGGATGTACCGAGATAACTCCAATAGATAAGCGTCTTTCTCCACCAAAATGCTCCGGTACCGGCCCTGGAGGAGATGACCTACCCGCTCGTACTTCCGGTTGAAATAGTTCGTATAGGCCGTATTGAGGTCGTGCATAGTAGCAACGAGATTACCACGGGGCGTCTCCATGAGAAGGTGATAGTGATTGGTCATGAGCACATAAGCATGGACCAGGATGCCATAGCGTTCATGCATGCGCCCCAAGAGATCCAGGAATCGATCGTAGTCTCGATTGTCTCGAAAAACGGATGCCTTTTCGTTACCCCGGGCCGTGATATGATAAAAGGCCCCCTCATATTCAACTCGTAACGGCCTTGCCATAGTACTCTCCTATATAGCGCGAATTATGTCTCATTTCAAGACCTGACACTAACACCACCAAAATACTCTGTTTTCCACCTAGAAATACTGTCTTTACCCTGTTTACTTGCAACGCATCTTTCATTTACGCTTCAAAGGTCAAGAACACGATCCTGTACCCATGTGAGATTCTAACAATTCCTGGTCCAGCACCTCCGTAAACATTGCCCACGCCGTTTCTGACATCACTTGTTCTTGTCCAAACTGCTTCTCGCCTTCCTCAAACGCTGTTTGATAGATCTAAGGCTTCTTTTACATGAATCCAGAACTCATTCTTTCGGCTCAAACACAGGACGTTTCTGGAAAAACAAAACTGGGTTTAGAGAAATGCCGTGCATCGGCTTCGGGTGTGTGAAAAGCCAAAAGAAACAAATCATGCCAATGATCTGCTGATAAATCGTAATCAGCTTCCCAATCCCGAATTCTGGGTGAGTGAGTCCAAAGAAAGAATAAAAAGCTTTGTCGATATAGAGGAAGAACGAGAGAAGGAGATAAGACAAGAGAAGATGTTGTAGCTGAAGTTCCGAAAAGATTAGAACCCCTATCTCGGGTATTAAAAAGTCTTGAAGCAAACTTCCGCAGCCGCAATCAGTTAAGTAATGCTAGGGTGGTGGTCAACGGCCGATTTGTATGCTTCGGCCTCGAAGACGAATATCGGGAACAAAAAGTCGTCGGCGAAACTCGGATTCCTGCCGGTACTTATGGGGTCACCTTGCGCACGGAGGGTAGATTCCATCAACGATATGCCCGTCGGTTTCCGGAGTTTCACAGGGGCATGCTGCACATTAGAAACGTCCCGAATTTCAAATGGATTTTGATTCATTGCGGCAACACCGATGAAGATACGAAAGGTTGCCTGCTGGTCGGCTCGCAAGCCATTACCGAGCCTGGGGACATGATGGTCACCGCGAGTCGAGTCGCCTACAGGCGGTTCTATCCAATGGTGGTCGACGCGGCGGAACGCGGAGAATTATCGATTACCTTGGTCGATAACGACTGTTAGCGTTATCCCCTTTAAGCCTACCTTCAAAAGGCTGGGCAGTCTGTCCGGTCAACCGGAGATTGGGGTTCGGCCATTCATTCCGATGGTCATGTCAGGGGACACGCGACAAAGTGGCCGGGGGCAATCTCCCTGAGATCGGGTTCGGCCCTGTGGCAGATCTCCTGGAAATACCGGCATCTGGGATGAAATGAGCAACCCCGAGGGGGATTGGCCGGGTCGGCTATCTCCCCCCGGGTCACCTCACCTTTTGATCGCTGAGTGGGATCGACCGATGGGATCGAACGGAAGAGGCTCTGGGTGTAGGGATGACCCGGAGTGTCCCGGACAACCTCTTTGGGGCCGATCTCCACGAGTCTGCCGCAGTACATCACCCCGACCCGATCGCTCAAGAAGTTTACCACGTGAATATTGTGGGATACAAAGAGGTAGGATAGTTTCTTATGTCGTTTTAACTGCTTTAACAGATTCAGGATCTGTGCCTGAACCGACATATCCAGTGCGGATGTTGGCTCGTCCAGAACGATGACTCTTGGATCGACCGCGAGGGCCCGTGCGATGGCGATCCGTTGTCTCTGACCCCCGGAGAATTCGTGGGGAAAACGGTCGATCATATCGGGGTCGAGGCCCACGATCTCCATGAGATCTTTCGTCTTTTCCCTTGTTTTCCCTTTCGAAGGGCTCAAACGATGAATCCTCAGGGGGCGGGACAGGGTGCTGGCCACCGTCATCAGAGGGTTCAGGGAATTGTAGGGGTCCTGAAAGACAATCTGGACCTGTTTTCTGAAGGATAGCATGTCCCTTCGATTCAACGTCCCCACATCTCTGCCCTGGTAAAGGATTTTCCCTGACGTTGGGCGAATCAGCATCAACAGGCACCGGGCCAATGTGCTTTTCCCAGAGCCCGATTCACCCACGAGCCCCAGGGTCTCTTCCTCTGACAAGGAGAGGCTCACGCCATCGACCGCCCGGACGAAGTCCCCTTCCTGCCGATGGAATCGTTTTTCAATGCTGTCGGCTTCCAGTAACATCGCATCACACCAGGGGATCAAAACAGAGGGCAGCCTGTGCCCCCTTGTGAAACCATTCTGGGTATTTGAGAAAACACACTTCCCCTGCCCGGGGACACCGTTCAGCAAAATTGCAGCCCTCCACAGGCCCTCGATTCAAAAGACTCCCTGGAATGGTGGGAAGCCACGGCCTTGTCTCATGGGGGCGGGGAATCGCCTCGAGGAGCCCTTTGGAATAGGGATGGAGGGGACGGGCGAAAAAATCCTCCACCGGACCTCTCTCAACGATTCGCCCCAGATACATGACTGCGACTTCATCGCAGGTCTCGGCGATGATCCCCAGGTCATGGGAAATGAGGAGAACGGACATCCCCGTATCTCTGCGAAGGGCGGTGATGAGATCGAGAATCTGTGACTGAATGGTCACGTCCAGGGCGGTGGTGGGCTCGTCGGCGATCAGCAGACCGGGACGACACGCAATGGCAGAGGCAATCATGGCTCTCTGCTTCATGCCCCCTGAGAGTTGATGGGGGTAGAGGTGGGCCTTCACATCAGGATTGGGGATTCCCACCCGGCCGAGCAATGCAACAGCCTCCTTGCGAACACTCGACCGCGAACCGCCCAGATGGGCCGCCACGACTTCCCCAACCTGCACCCCGATCTTGAGGGTGGGGTTGAGCGCAGCGCCCGGTTCCTGAAAGACCATCGAGATCGCTGACCCTCTCACGTCATCCATGGCCTTTTCATCCAGCCCGAGCAAATCCTGCCCCTCAAAATAGACCCTTCCCTTGATATGGACCCATGGCCCCGTCGGAAGCACCCGCAATATGGCTCGGGCTGTGACCGACTTGCCGCACCCCGTTTCCCCCACAATACCGAGAATACGCCCACGGGGCAGGGATAGGGAGAGACCGTCTACCGCCCAGACTACACCCGTGTCGGTATCAAATGAGACGGAAAGGTCTTCGACCTTGAGGAGCACATTTTCACGATCCATTTCGCAACCTGGGATTCAGGACATCGATTAACCCATCGGCAAAGAGGTTAAAAGCCAGGACGAAAAGCATGAGCGCCAACCCGGGAAAGATCGTCAAATGGGGGGCTGAACGGATAAACTCCCGCCCTTCGCTCAGCATGGCCCCCCACTCCGGGACTGGAGGCTGAGCCCCCAGGCCCAGGAAACTGAGACCTGAGGCAACAAGGACCGCCGTTGCAATTCGCAATGTCGCCTGAACGACGATGGCGGGAAGGCAATTGGGCAAAAGATAGCGAAACATGATGCTGAGACTCCCCTCTCCGATCGCCCGAGCGGCTTCCACAAACTCGAGTTCCCTGATCTGTAAGGCCTGTCCCCGCACCAATCGGGCAAATAGGGGGATCGAGGCGATCCCCACAGCGATAATGGCGTTACCCAGGCCTGGACCCAAAACGACAACAATCGCAATGGCAAGAAGAATACCGGGAAAGGAGAGCATAATATCCATCAAGCGCATGAGCACCATGTCCAACCGTCCGCTCCAATGGCCTGCGACCAGCCCGAGGGGAATTCCGATCAACAGGGCAATGAGAACGCTCAGAACCCCCGTAGAGATCGAAATGCGAGCTCCGTGAACGATTCGGGTCAGGATGTCTCTTCCCAGATTGTCCGTTCCTGCCCAATGCTTCAGAGAAGGGGGTTGAAAGGCCGCCCCCAGGTCGATCGCCACCGGCGAATAGGGGGTGAGAAAGGGGGCAAGGAGACTGATGAACAAGAACGTCATGACGATCACAGACCCCGTCAGAGCGGTCCGGTTCCGCAGGAATCGATGGAAGGGAAAGATCCTGGGCCGAGGGGAAGGGGGCGAGGTTGTGTTTCTGTTGAGTTTTGAAGCCACGGTCAATGAATCCGAATTCGGGGGTCTATGAGCGTATACATCACGTCGGTCACGAAATTCACCGCAACATAAGACAGGGCAATGCAGAGAATCACTCCCTGAATCACCGGGTAGTCACGGGCGAAGATCGCCTGGACAAGATACCGTCCCACCCCTGGCCATGCAAAGACGACCTCGGTGATCACCGCCCCCCCGAGCATGTAGCCGAAAGACAGACCGATGATCGTCACGGTAGGAATCAAGGCGTTTCGCAAAGCGTGTCGGACGAGTCGAATGGGGGCGGGAAGGCCTTTTGCCCGGGCCGCGGTCATATACTCCTGTCCAAGGACTTCGAGCATATTCGTTCTGACCAGACGGGCGACGTTTGCCACGGGGAAGAGGCCCAATGTCACCACAGGAAGGAGAAGGTGGGCAAAACTCCCCTTCCCCGCCGAGGGCAGAATCCCCAGCCAGAGGGCAAAAACGATCTGAAGGACCAACCCCAACCAGAAGATCGGGGCGGAAATCCCGATCAAGGCGGTCACCATGGCCAATCGATCACACCAGGAGTCCTTCTTGACCGCTGCGACAAGACCCAGGGGAATTCCCACGATGATCGTCACGACAATAGCGCCAACTGCAAGCAAAACCGTATTGGCATAGCGAAGGGCAATCTCTTCGGAAACCGGTCTTCCCGAACGGATCGAGCGCCCCATATCGCCCCGTGTGAGACGGTAGAGATAGTAACCGTATTGGACCATAAGGGGCCGGTCCAGACCGAGCCGTCTTTTGGCGGCCTCGATCTCCTCCGGGCTGGAAAGCTCGCTTTCAGCAACGAGAAGGGTGACAGGATCCCCTGGAATAAAACGGATCAAGGCAAAGGCCGCCAATGAGACACCGAGAAGCACGGGTATCATCGCGGCCGTTCGCCTAAGGGCAAATCTGAGGAACCTCTTGGAGGGAAAAGGGGCTCTCATCTCCCATGTGAGCCCTTCTTGTTAATCAAAATAGGCACTGTTGAAATTAACCACGTTCGGAATCTGGAAGAAAACCCCTTTCAGGTTTCTCTTCCACCCGGCCACATTGGATCGTTCAAAGAGGAAGAGCCACGGCGCGTCTTTCATGACCTGCTCCTGGACCTTGTCATAGATTTCTTTTCTCTTTCCCGGATCCATTTCAGCCTTCCCCTCCTCCAGCCATCGGTCCACATCGACGTTTTTGTAGCGCGTGTAATTCCCGCCAGGCGGCCAATTCGAAGAATGGAGGGGGGGAGCAATATCAGAATCCAGCCCGGGATTTCCCCAGGACATGAGAAACAACTCGGTGTCAAGCGATTTCTTGGGGTCCTTCATCGTCCCAATGTATGTGGCCCACTCCAGAGAGATGAGCTTCACCTTGACTTTGACCTGGCTAAGGTAGGCCTGAACCGCCTGGACGATTTGCGAATCCGCCATATAGCGACCGGGGGTGTATCGCAATGTCACCTCAAAGCCGTCAGGATACCCTGCCTCCGCAAGGAGTTTTCTCGCCATCTCCGGATCATAGGGATACCCCTTTGATTCTAAATGGTATTTGCCCTGACCCGTGGCAATGGGAGAATCCGACACGCGGCCAATACCGGACAACACACTCTTCAGAATGGCCTCCTTGTCAACCGCGTAGTTCAAAGCCTGCCGCACCCGAACATCGGACAGGGGCTTTTTCTGCGTATTGAGACCCAAATACAGCCGGCTCACCGTGGGTCGAATCACCTCGGCCGTCAAGGCTTCGCTCGTTTTGAGTCGCTCATAATCCTTCGGGGAGAAGTTTATGGCCAGATCGGCCTCACCCGTCTCGAGCATAAGGGCGCGCGTTGCACTTTCTGGCACGACGGTAAATGTCATCTTATCGAAGTAGGGCTTACCTCCCCAGTACCGGTCGTTGGCCTCCAGGGTCCACCCTTCTCCGGTCCTGTACTCAGTGAATCGGAACGGCCCAGTCCCTACAGGATGAACCTTCTCCCCTTTCTCTAATCGCTCCAGGGTTTTGGGACTCGCCATGCAGGCCCCGATGCTGGCCAGGTTGTCCAACATATCGGCGAGAGGAGCCTCCGTGATCAGCTTCACCGTGTAATCATCCACCACCTCTGCCTTAACGCCTTTAAAATAGAGGATCTTCGCGGCCAGAAACTTCTTTGGATTGGTGATTCGATCCACGTTGGCCTTCACGACGTGGGCGTTAAAGGGTTCTCCATCGTGGAATCTTACGTCCCTCCGTAACGGAAAGGTCCATTCCTTCCCGTCTGGGGAGACCGACCAACTCTCGGCCAGAGCGGGTTTGATCTCCAGGTCAGCCGTTTTGGTGACAAGGGAGTCAAAGACAGGATTCAACATGTACACATACGTGGTCAGGGCCCACACCGCATGGGGGTCCAGGGTATCGAGGTCCACGCTCGCGATGACATGCAAACCCCGGGGCGCACTGCTCTGAGCCAGTCCACTCTGCGGTTGGAGGCACATGAGGACTAAGAAAACCATCACCCAAACGCCAAGTCTCTTCATCTCATCCTCCTCCTTTCAGGACAATATAGCCTTTAGACCGCCATGCTGGCCATCTCGATGGCCGCATGGGTAAAGACCTTTGCTGCCAGAACATAGTCGGCGATACGGACACGCTCCCACGGCGTTGAGGTAGAATCTCCACTCGGTCCGTAGAGCAACCCTTTCATCCCTGCCTGCGCCATATGGGCCGCATCAGAGCCTGCAAACCGGGTCCGACCCCCGAGTTGGGGTTTCTGACCCGAGTAGGTTTCATGGGCCGCCATGACGCTTTGAACAACCGGATCGGAAACCTCATTCCGAAAAGGGGGCATGAACATCTGTTGGTTGGATTCCAGTAATCTGACTTCACTCTCCAAGGGTCCGACCTCCTCCTTGACGCGTTCAATCAGCCCTTCCAGGTCGCGTTTCACGCCCTCGATCGTCTGACTCGGCACGATTCGAAAATCAAGAATGGCCTTACAGTAATCCGGGACCAGAGAGGGTCGCCACTCATGAAATTCTCTCGAGATTCCCCCCCGAATAACGCCCAGATTAAAGGTTGGGATCCCCTCTAACTGAGAATCCGGCTCGTAGCGGAGCCATCCCCCCGGGGGGATCGGGTGATAACTCTCTCCGATGGCCTGACCAATACGCATCATATGCTCAATGGCGTGGTTCACGCCTCCTTCAGAGCAGAAATGCCGCATCTGCCCTTGAACGCTCACCTCAAACTGGACAACCCCGGCATGGGCAACGACCACGTGCATCTCGGTGGGTTCCCCATCGATGAAATAGTGGGCCCATATCCCGTGATCCAAGAAATGCCGGGTTCCCCTTCCCCCCTGTAATTCCCCCACCACATAGGTAATCCAGATATCCCCGTCGAGCCTCAAGCCCCCGTCACGGATCGCCTTCACCGCACCGAGATAGGCGGCATCCCCAGATTTCATGTTCCCCGTGCCTAACCCGTACAACCATCCATCCTCAATCTCAGCGCCAAAGGGATCTTTGACCCACCCCTCGCAGACCATATTGTGATCCATGTGTCCGTTGAACATGAAGGATTTCCCTCCTCCACGTCCCCGCAGACATCCAATGGCATTGGGCCGCCCCGGTTCCACTTCCGGAAGGTCAACCTCCATCCCCAGGGAGTCCATGGCCTTCCCGAGGTGCTCTGCAAGGGCTCTCTCCTCTCCACAAAAACTCGGGATTCGGATGATATCCTGGAGGGTTGAAACGAGCCACTTTTCATCGAGATGGGAAAGGGCTTTCTGAATCATCCGATCCTTGTTCATCATGGACCCCCACTTCTCACGGCCCTGCGATGATTCTTCCCGACTGTCCGTTCAACCCAAACGGGGATGCAAGGGAGTAAGACGGACGAAAGCTCTCCATCTTATGGCCAGATCCTTTTTCTGTCAATGAAGAGTTGAGTCCCAAACGGGCATAGGGGATGATCGCCCTCTCGAATCGAAAAAACATCCTAGACTGAAAGCTCCTCAGACAAGGACGATCCTCGGATCGCGCGAGTCGCCTCCATATCGACCTCAAGGGTCACGGGATCGATGACCACCCCGTATGCCTCTTTTGCCTTTTTCACAGACAGGACCTCGTTTCGAACCTCTTCCAGGACTTTCTCTACAGGCCGTCTGAAGGGATCGCCGTACCCCCCGCCGCCTCCTGCGTCCTGATAGTAGACTGTCCCCTCTGGGATGTCCTCTACCAGATCCTTCGTGGTACAGCGATAGGTTCTGCCATCCGGGTATCGTAACTCGATTCGGTTTAATGTGCCCGACTTTCCTCCATGGAAGCCTCGGGCTGGTTCTCCGTCCCCCTCTCCAAAAGTGACGAGCTTGGTTTTTTCGCCCCCAATCCTGAAGGCCTGGACCGTTCCCAGCCCTCCCCGCCACTGCCCGGCGCCAGCAGAGTCCTTCCAGCATTCGTGGTAGAGAAGAAAGTGAGGGGTCTGCTGCTCGAACATCTCATAATCCTGGTCCAATACGCCGCCCGAGGCATCGATCATACCGATGTGGTCGTAACCGTCAGTCCCCTTGATGCCCCCTGAGCCCCCTTTCTGCCCCATGAAGTCGATGTCCACATAAGGGGTGTTCTTTCTCGGGTCGATTCCCGTCGTGAGGCCCCCTAACAGGGCATTCCATTCGGCGGTCACCCTCTCCGGAATGGCCGGGCTGAGGGCCCGCATAATGGCGTTCGCATTGATGGGACATAGATGATTTCCATAGGTCGTCGCTGCCGGGTAAGACGCATTGAGAATCGTCCCCTCAGGGATGATAAAGTCCACGGGCCGGACCATCCCATCGTTGTGAGGAATATCGGGGTTGACCATTTGGAGAAAGGTGAGAATTGCGGCCGACGCTGTCGATGTATACGTTCCATTGACAAAACCCGGGGTTTGGGGATTCGTGTCTGAATAATCAAAGGTGATATGATCATCTTCCACCTCGATTCTCACCCGGATCGTATATGTGGAACCCGGGGTTTTCCCATCATAGTACCCCGTGGCCTCTCCATCGTAGACGCCGTTGGGGATCGTCCGGATCTCTGAGCGCATCATTTTTTCCGTCGAATCGAAGAGATACGCCTTGTGGGCCTCATAGACATCGACGCCGTAGCGGTCCATGACCTCGAGCATCCGACGCTCCCCAATCACGCAGCTTCCACTCTCTGCCTTCATATCTTCCTCAACGATTTTGAGGCGGATATTGGCAAAGATCAGATCCCAGACGTCTTTTCGGAGTCTTCCCCTTTCGACCACTTTGACGGGTGGGATTCGCAATGCCTCCTGAAAAACCTCTGTCGCCTGGGGATTATACCCCCCCTGCACAGCTCCCCCAATGTCAGCCTGATGGCCTTTGCAAGCCGACCAGGCGACCAGTTGACCCTGATAGAAGATCGGTCTGTAGACAGCCACATCATTATTCTGGTTCCCCATGGAGAACACGTCGTTGTGGAAAATCACATCACCCGGCTAGATCTCCTCTCCAAAATACTCGACGATATACTCGCAGACCGGACCGAGAGAAAAGGCGAGGATGGGAAGATTCTCGGTCTGCTCCAACATTTTTCCCTTCCCATCGTACAGTCCAGTCACAAAATCCTTGGCCTCGCAGAGAATCGGGGACCGAGCCGTGCGGCTCAGGGCAATGCTCATCTCTTCGGTGATCGATTTGAATCGTCGCTGAAATACAGAAACGAGGATCCTATCGATCCCGACGTCCCCCATGACGAAATCCTCCCCATGCGGCTGTCCTTCGATTTTTTGAAATTCTATCAAAATCTTAATGCACCCGCCCTGTTACTATCAAGTGCTTAAAAGTGATTATTTTTTGCCGCAGACTCACGCTGATCCCGCAGGGCGAGTGGTTTTTCCCTGGCCAGTGTCGGCCAGGGAAAAGATCTGTCTGCGTGGGTCTGCGGCTAATCTATCACAAGAGATTTCGAGTCTCAGATTTGGTTGCGCCTTCGCGGCGTTGTCGATTCTGCTTCTCCCCGGCTGAGCGATCAGCGAACCGCCGCAAACAGAGGGAAGTCGAAGAACCATCTTGACAAACAAAGAAACCTACTTTATGAAGTAAGGCGAGTCAATTTCGACGCCAAGGTTGAGAATGGGGCAGCCAGGGTGGAGACCGTCAAGACTCACAGAGTTTAGAGGGGGTCATGGGCCACGTAGCAGAGCAAGGGCTGGCCATGGAGCCAAAACGGTATCGGAGGACAAATCGTGCAACGGGACATGAGATCCTGTCTTGAGCTTTTCCAATCGGCCAACCGACTCTTGACCACGGACCGGGAAGTTGATCCGAGATTCGAAATCCCGGCAGTCATGAAATCTGCGGAAAAGGTGGAAAAGGCTATCCTTTTCGAGAAAGTAAAGGGGTCGAAATTCCGAGTCGTTAACAACCTGCTGGCCTCAAGAGACATGCTGGCCCTCATTTTTGAAACGACACCCCAGCGGGTGGTCAACGAATGGATCGACCGGATCAAGGACCCTATTGAACCCGAAATCGTCTCCTCAGGTCCGGTGAAAGACGTGATCCAGAAAGGGCCTGACGTCAATCTTGAGGCCCTTCCCATCGTAACCCACTGCAACAAAGACGCAGGCCCCTATATCACGGCAGGTGTCGTGGTGGCAAAGGATCCAGAGACGGGTATCCGGAATGTCTCGATCAACCGCATGCAGTACAAGGGAAAAGCCAAACTCGGGATTCGCATGATGCCCCCCCAGCATCTCGGCTTAATCCACGAGAAATGTGAAAAAACGGGGAAAGACCTCGAGATCGCCGTCGCGATTGGGACCCACCCCTTTGAGACCCTCGTGTCCACCACGACCGTTGCGTATGGGGTGGATGAGTTCACCCTCTCGAGCGCGCTCCGCAAAGAGGCCCTTCAACTCGTAAAATGCGAGACCGTGGATGCGGAAGTTCCCGCGACCGCAGAAATCGTGCTCGAAGGGAAGGTCCTTGCCGGGGTACGGGAGCCGGAAGGCCCCTTTGGCGACGTCATGCAATACTACATACCGGTGATGGAAAACCACGTCTTCGAGGTCACGGCGATCACCCACCGGGCGGACGCCATCTACCAGACCATCCAGGCCAGCTCCCTGGAGGATATTCATCTTCAAGCTCCCTCTCGGGAAGCGAAGATCTATGATGCGGTTTCTAAGGTTGCCGACGTTCAGGCGGTCTGCCAGGCGCCGACGATCATGAGTTGCACCATATCCATAAGGAAGCGGTTCGAAGGGGAGCCGAAGAACGTGGCCGCGGCGGCTTTCGGGGCCTACTCCTGGCTCAAGTACTGTGTCGTAGTCGATCACGACGTCAATGTGTTTGACATGAATGACGTCTGGTGGGCCATGGCAACGAGAAGCCGACCCGAGACGGGGCTTCTCTTGATACAGAATGCCCTGGGGTTTCCCCGCGATCCCTTCAACATTCACCAGTCAAAACTCGGGATCGATGCGACGGCCCCTCTCAACCAGTGGGAGGAATTCGAGCGGAAAGTGGTGCCTGGCGCTGACACGGTTCGTTTGGAGGATTATGTTTTAACCTAGACTCCGACGATGCGCCTGTCATAATCCCCCTGAGAACTCAAGCCATCGACGATATTCAGCCTCTCGCGCTTCCCTCAGGATATCCGCCTTGGCGGTGTACTCCCGATTCGGGCTAAAAATGACGGCATACATCGCCGTGCATTGCCAATTATTAACCTGGCCTGTTTCACCAGGGCAGTTGGAAATGGTTACGACCAGATCTCTTTCTGCCATCAGGTCAATGTAGTCCCCCGGTTTATTACTGACTGGAGGCATGCCCAGCGTTCCATCAGGGTGATAGATGATATACATAAAGAAGGAAACGCAGCTGCCCCAGTCGATCTCCTCAGCAGAGAATTCAGGGAATCCGGCCATTCTCATTGCAGAGACGAAGTTATCGTGGCACGTGTGCTGATTGGGAATTCCACGAATCATACGGCCCCACGCCTCGTTGCAGAAACCTCCAGCAAAAGCATGATGACCCTCTGAGGTGTCCTCGGTAATCATGGCCAGTTTGTCTCCGTTTCTCGACCATATTCCATCGCCAGGCTTCCAATTATCCCACTTCCTCTCTTTGCCGATCGTATGGCTGCAATTCACCCGATTATAAAGATCATGCGCATCGTAGATGATCGTGTCAAAACACTGACCCCCTTCCAAATCAATGACCCTGACGACTTGCCCCTTCTCGACCAGGCCACCCCAATACCCCCGAGGGGGGAGAAACTGGTAGCTTCTTACGTCTCCAGGAACAGAGGGTTTGTCTTTCATCAATTTCAAGTAGCGTCTATACGCACTGTCTTCGGGTGGAGAATAGGCTTTTCTTGGTCCTCTTCCCTCATTTTGTTGAGCGGTCATCTTTCTGACCTCCTTCCGTCGTCTAAGAAGCTCTCATTACCCTAAGAGCCCCGTTCTGCGATGACTGGGGGAAACCTTCCGAGTTAGAATTAACCACGTTTGGAGTATGGAAGAAACCCTTTTTTTGGGTTTCTCTCTCATAGAGGGACATTGGATGTTTCAACGAGGAAGAGCCACGGCGCATCTGTCGGGATTGTCTTGCCTCCAGCTGGATTTTCTCTTGACAAATAAAGGACCTCTTTTTATAAAGTAATGCCTGTCGTTTCTTTTACCCTTGTGGGCAACAGAGAAGACGGTCTCGAAACGGCTTAGATCGCCTCATGCCGCTAGAAAGAAGCTCGATCGGGAGTTAGCTCGCGAAACCTCGGTCAGGATTTATTGACAGATGGGTCTCGTTTTTATAGGATGCCCTTTGGAATCAAAGAGACGCTTGCTTCGCGGAAAAGCCACCATTTGCTGTGTATTCTGCCCTCAATAGGCCAACGAAGTTTGTCAGGATCGTGGTTAAGCAATGAACTCATCTATGCTCCAAGTCCAAGACATTGACTCTTACTATGGTGGCATGAAAGCTCTCGATGGAATTAGTCTCCACGTAAAAGAGTCAGAAATAGTCGGAATCGTTGGGGCTAACGGAGCGGGAAAAACAACCACCCTGCGAACAATATTTGGGCTGTTGAGGCCGAAAAAAGGGGAAATTCTTTTCAAGGGGGTGCGTATCGAAAATGAACCGGCCCACAAGCGGGCCCGTCGAGGGATATCTTTTGTTCCGGAGGGGGGTCGCGTGTTTTCAAAACTCTCCATCCGTGAGAACCTGGAAATGGGAGCTTTCGTCCGCAAATCCCAAAGGGAGGTCGATGAAGATGTTGAGATGGTTTACACAATGTTTCCGGTTCTCAGAGAAAGACAGCGGAGCCTCGCGGGTACACTAAGCGGAGGAGAGCGACAGATGCTTGCAATTGGCCGTTGCCTAATGCTCAGGCCAACCCTCCTACTCCTAGATGAGCCCTCCCTTGGCCTCGGACCCCTGGTGGTGGACGAGATTTACAGGAAGATAAAAGAGATCCAAAGAAAAAGAGTAACACTTTTGCTAGTAGAACAGAATGCGAGGAAAGCGCTCCAGATAGCCGACCATGGCTACGTCTACGATATCGGACGGATCGTATTGGAAGGGACGGGTCAGAATCTGCTCAATGATGAACACGTCAGAAAGACTTTTCTGGGCGAGTAAACGAAAGGAGAGCTTTAGAAAAGAGAAAAATCCTAGCTGCCACAGCGACTATCGAGAGGGCAAGGGGACTCAAGAGAAACCTATCTCAGGCATCTAGAACTCAGGAGAAATCCGAATAGCCGTTCACAGAATCAAAGAAGATGGATGAAGGCAAAAATGTAGGGGTTCGATTTATCGAACCCGTAAGGAAATCATTAAAGAGGAAAGAGATAAGGCTAAAAGGCTACGATTATAGATCGAATGGTTACTATTTTGTTACGATTTGCCCTCATAGAGGAAAACCTAATCGGAAGCGACATAGGAACGTTGTAGAGCGGATTTTACTCTCTTTGCCGGAGCGATTTTCTGGATTAAGAATAGACTGGTATGTCCTCATGTCTACTCATCTCCATGCAATTCTGGTCTTTG
>CAYGBW010000188.1:0-11060 GCA_964348185.1 uncultured Thermodesulfobacteriota bacterium
CGATGTGGCCCAGTAACCACCGGTTTCCCGCCCAAGATCACCTCCTTTAAGTGATAAGAAATCGCCTTTTGACAGGCCAAGTATAGGAGAAATGCAATTGGGTGTCAAGAAGAAAGAGATACCGTTTGTGATTCAGACACGACGGGGCATGCATGTGCTGTTGGGCAAGATTTGGGGTTACAAGGCTGGGTGGGATGGAGTCATCCAGTGGGGCTTTGCACCTGGGGTGTTTGTTTCAGTCAATGCTGCGAGGGATGGTCCTGTTTTGGGGGGCGCGTGAAGCGTTTGGAAGGGGCAAGAATTCGGTCCGGGATTGGGGGACTTAACCCGCCTGTGAGGTCAGACATTAGGGCCGGTAACCGTTGGAAATTAAGGTGTTCTAGGGTTCCTCATGGATTCCTGCTCCCTAATCGGAGTCCGGGACGCACCCCCGATCGGGGTCGGGGACGAGTTTCGCAGCAAAGTGTGAAAGAACCTAAGGCAGCCACCCATTACCGATAAGGATTTGGCCTAAATCTTGCTCGGTTGCGCAGGGAGGGAACGATTCTACCCCAGGATCCTAATCCTTTCCGCCCTGAGGATCAGAGATCAGCCTTTTCCGTCTACAGAGAAGGATCCTCTCCAGGAGAGTGGGTAGCGATTAAGGGTTCAAGGGACCGAGGATTGAGGGATTCGAGTGACGGAAAGTGATAAACGGAGTGAATAAACGCTTAAGAATCACCGGGAAACAAACGCTTGGCAAAGGGCCTCGAATCATTCACATCAAGCAAGCTGGAGAAGAACCCAGAAGAATGGCAGAAGGGCTCCAGACCGGCATCGGCGGCGCGGGGACGCAGAATTCGTCTCTCCCGGTGAACGAAAACACGGGACCTCAGAGCCCGAATTTCGATGAGGCCACGTTCTGGTCGATCGCCCTGGAGGTGTTGAAGCAGGGAAACCCGGTGGGCTTCATCGCGACGGGGGGTAGCATGTCGCCTCTCATCCGCAGTGGTGAATTGGTAATCGTCACACCCTGCTCCCCAAAGGACCTAAAACCTAGCGATATCATTCTCTACGCCACCTCATCGGACCCCACCGTGTCCCCCAAGAGAGTCCATCGAATTATGGAGAAGCGATTCGCCAACGGGAAGTGCATCTTTTTCACCAAAGGAGATGCCACTGAGGTTTTGGATGCGCCTGTCGAGGCGGTCCAAGTCCTGGGGAAGGTCTCGGCCATCAAGAAGGGGCGCTGGGAGCTGAACCTGAATCGTCCCTGGGGAAAGGCCCTGAATCGGGTCTGCTTTCTTATGGAGCGGTGGCCTTCGTCCAAGATGCTCATGTGGAAGGGTTGGCGGTTGGTAAAGTCTTTAAGAGGACTCCCATGATGGGCAGGGGAGTCTTCTTTGCTGCCTTTCAGCGATCCTCCAACCTGGAGTTGAGGAGAGACGGCTAGGGAAGTCCCTCGCTGGAAAGGTCGGCGAGCCTCAGCCTTCCCTATGAGCGATAACCTTCTCCACTGGGGCATTGACGGTCATGCCTTTCTCGAACTTTGTCACTGTATTTGCCTCCTCATGCCACGCATTCTGGGCGACGCCCTAGGAACGAAATCGGGGGGTTGTTACAATTAAGCCCCATGAAAACCGACTCCCCGTAGTGTTCTCAAAATCACTGCGGGAAGACGCAGGACGAGGTGCAACATCGCTCTCCCCAGTTTTTTGCGTATTCATCGAGAATTGGATGTCAAGAGAGAAGACCCGGACAGGGACCGGGTCTAAAGGCATCGACAAACCCATTGCAAACTTCAGTTCCAAGGGTCTAGAATAGTGGGTACTTACCTCTTAACATCGGGATAGAACATGTTCCCCTACTATTTCCTACGACTGAGCGGTCCGGTGCTCCTGGTTCTCGTTGGGATGAAAATCCTCTCAGGCTATTCGCTTGTAGGAAAGATTGAAGCGATCGGCTGGCTTTCAACCCTCCATGAACATCGGGCTCTTGACTTGTCTCTTCTCTTTGTTTTCATTTTTCATGCCTTCTACGGGGTTCGGCTATTCTTGCTCGATCTCGGGATGACCCAAGAGAGGTTCTTGTTCTGGGCGGCTACAGTCATGGGCTTGGTTTTGTTTGCCTTTTCCTCTCTTTACCTTTACTAGGGGTGCCGGATCTCCTGGCATGAAAAAAGGCCCTCTGTTCTCGGCGTCCTCAGTGTTTCTATGGTTGGAGGTATAGTGGAACTTCTTTCCCATGACACCCTGATCGTTGGCGGTGGATTGGCGGGTTTGAGGGCGGCTGTCGAGGCCAAGACGACTGGCCGAGATGTGGCGGTTCTCTCAAAGGTTCACCCCCTTCGATCTCACTCCGTAGCGGCTCAGGGTGGGATCAACGCCGCACTGGGAAACGCCCCGACCCCTGTGAAGGACACGTGGGAGGATCACACTTTTGACACGATCAAAGGAAGCGACTATCTGGCAGACCAGGATGCTGTTGAAGTCATGTGCCGGGAGGCAATAGAGCGGGTCGTCGAGATGGAGCGTTGGGGAACCCTGTTTTCTCGGACAGAGGATGGGAAGATTGCCCAGAGACCTTTTGGAGGAGCGGATTTCCCAAGGACGTGCTATGCGGCCGACCGGACGGGGCATAACCTCTTGCACGTCCTCTACGAGCAGGTAGCACGCCTTCAGATTCCGGTTTATGAGGAATGGCATGCCGTCTCCCTCGTCGTAACGGATGGACGCTGTGTGGGACTCCTCGGGTACGACCTCTTCAAAGGACGGATCGTGCCGATTCAAGCCAGGACAGTCCTTCTGGCAACAGGAGGCTGCGGTCGGGTCTATCTCCAGACGACCAATGCCCTGATCAATACGGGCAGTGGTTGCAATCTCGCCTATCAGACAGGCGTTCCCCTTGAGGATATGGAATTTGTCCAGTCTCACCCGACGAGCCTCTATGGAACCAACATCCTCATCACAGAGGGTGCCCGGGGAGAGGGAGGTTTTCTCATCAACGCGAAGGGCGAACGCTTTTTGGAACGCTATGTTCCCAACCTCATGGAACTGGGTCCTCGAGATATGCTTGCCAGGGCAATCCAGACCGAGATCAACGAAGGCCGTGCTTTTGAAGGAGGATATGTTCACCTCGACCTTCGGCATTTGGGAAGGGAGAAGATCATGGAGCGCCTTCCCGGTATTCGCCAGATCGCCCGGGACTTTGCCGGTGTTGATCCTATCTTAACACCTATTCCGGTTCAGCCGGCCCAGCACTATACCATGGGAGGTGTTGCCACAAACGTGGATGGAGAAACATCGATTGCCGGGCTCTTGGCTGCCGGAGAGTGCGCATGTGTGAGTGTCCATGGTGCGAACCGGCTGGGTGGAAACTCCCTGCTGGAGGCTATCGTCTTCGGCACTCGGGCCGGTAGAAAAGCAGCCCAAACCGTCGAAAAGGAGAAACACCGTTTGGAACAAGGGGTGTTCAAGGATCATTTGAAAACCTTTGAATCGAGGCTGGCAGAAATCTTCGAAAGAAAAAGTAAGGAGCCCTGTGCCCGGCTGAGGGATGAGATGAGGGCGTTGATGACCTCCCATGTGGGGCTCTTCCGAATAGAATCAAACCTTCGGGTCGCGAAGGAGAGGATAAGAGAATACAAAGAACGGCTAAAAAATGTCGGCATCGCACAGCGAGGACTCGCCTTTAATCATGAGCTTGTTCGATACTTGAACCTAGAGGGAATGCTTCACTTGGTAGAGGTGATCGTGGAAGGGGCCCTGGCGCGAAAGGAAAGCCGGGGCTCCCATTCTCGGTTGGACTACCCGAATCGGAACGACGACCAATGGCTCTGTCACACCCTGGCCTACAAAACTCAAGACGGGTTCAGGCTTGAATACAGAGATGCGGTGATTACTGCTCATCCTCCAAAGGAGAGGACGTATTAGATGGACCGCCTTCTCACCCTGAAAATTCAACGCTTCGATCCACAGCGAGATCCTTCTCGATGGACGGAGACGTTCCAAATTCAGTGCTGGGGAAGAATGAATCTCTTGGAGGCACTGCTCCGGATCCAGGACGAGATCGATGGGAGTCTCTCTTTTCGCTATTCCTGTCGGGGGGCCGTGTGCGGATCCTGTGCCATGCGGGTCAATGGGGCGATCGTCTTGGCTTGCCGAACTCCGGTCGAAAACCTACTGGGGAAAAAGTCGCTCATTGAACCTCTCCCGAACTTCCCGGTCATCCGAGACCTCATTGTGGACATGTCCGCATTATTCAATCACTATCGGGAAATCGAACCCTACCTTCACGGAAGACCCGTTGAATCCCTCTTAGAAAACAGAATGAGCGAGGAAGAACGCAAAGAGATCGACCCCTACATGAACTGCATCCTCTGCGGAATCTGCTACGGCGTGTGTCCAGCTTTTGGAAGAGATTCTCAATCCCTCGGGCCTGCTGTCCTGGCCAAGGCCTATCGTTTTCTGGTCGATTCGCGAGAGGAGCGGTTTGACGAGATCCTCGAGACCGTGGACTCCCAGAAGGGCCTCTGGGGGTGCAACACGGTCTTTGAATGCATGAGGGTTTGCCCCAAGGAAGTTCCGCCTACCCTTGGAATCGTCAAGATGCGGAGAAAGCTCTTGCGGCATCGGCTCACCTCGCTTATCCTTCGCCTGTTCTGAGCGGTTGGTGAGGTTCATCTGCGTTCCTAAAGCTCCGGATAGACTATGGATGCCGCCTATGGCGTCATCTTCAGGCATCGAGTTTGTTTCACTGAAGTGAAGTAATAAGAACTCGTGTTCAGTTGCCTTACTTGTCCAGCTTTTGCAACCGTTTTAGAAGGGCTTCTTTCAAGGTTGGATCGCCATGATCCTTGTATTCATAGCGAACCCGAAGGGTCGGCTTGTTGATCGAGACGAGCTTAGGGAGATCAATCGGAGTGGCAAAGAGAACCAGGTCACAGTCCGTGCGGTTGATGGTGAGTTCCAAGTCGCGAATCTGTTCCTCCCCGTACCCCATGGCAGGCAGCAAGGCACCAATTCTGGGATAGGCTGCAAAGGTTTCTTTTAGGGTTCCAGTGATGAAGCCCCTTGGATCAACGATACGGGCCGCTTTATGCCTTCTAGCGGCGATGACCCCGGCGCCATATGGCATCTCTCCATGAGTGAGGGTAGGGCCATCTTCAACCACAAGAACCCGTTTCCCCCGGATTCGGTCGGGATCGTCCACAAGAATCGCCGATTCTGCCAGGATGATTTCGGCGTTGGGAGCATGTTTTTCTATGTTTTTTCGGACCTGTTCCACCTGGTCTGGTGCGGCACTATCCACCTTGTTGATGACCGTGATGTCTGCCATGAGCATGTTCGTTTCGCCCGGAAAATACAGTAACTCGTGCCCTGCCCGGTGGGGGTCAAAAATCACGATTTGTACGTCAGGGTAGTAGAAGGGGGTGTCGTTGTTTCCTCCGTCCCAGATGATAACATCGGCCTCCTTTTCTGCCTCTTGAAGAATCTGCCCATAGTCGACCCCGGCATAAACAACAATATCCTCAGCCACCAGGGGTTCGTACTCTTCCCGCTCCTCAATCGTGCAGTGGTGCTTTTCAAAATCCTCATAGCCGGAAAAACGCTGTACCACCTGAGATTTCAAATCCCCATAGGGCATGGGGTGGCGAATGGCGACAACCCTTTTCCCCTGCTCTTTCATGATCCTACACACGTGGCGAGTGGTTTGGGATTTGCCGCTTCCCGTTCGCACCGCACAAACCGACACGACAGGTTTTTGAGATCTGAGCATCGTATAGGTGGCACCGATAAGGATGAAATCCGCCCCTCCTGCCATGGCAATAGAGGCCTTGTGCATGACGTCTACGTGGGAAACATCGCTGTAGGAAAAGGCGACTAGATCCACCTTGTGTTTCCGGATGAGATCGGGGAGTTGGTCTTCAGGGTAGATGGGGATGCCGTCTGGATAGAGCTTTCCTGCTAACTCAGGGGGATAGAGACGTCCCTCAATGTCTGGGATCTGGGCGGCTGTGATCGCAAGGACTCTGTACCGGGGGTTGTCTTTGAAATATATATTGAAGTTGTGAAAATCCCGTCCCGCAGCTCCCATGATGATGACCTTTTCAACCATGTTAACCTCTTTCTGGCCTAATCATATGGACTTCCGATCTCACAGGGTTAACACCCAAGGGCACGGGGAGCCCCAAAGACCGCAAACGGGTTATCGGGCACGGGTCGCCGTTGGCGACACACGGATTTCGCTCCTTGTTTCGAAATTCAGGATTCCTGTTTTTGACTTCTTCACAACATGCAAAGAAGTCTTGCCCGAGCAAACTAACCCTTTCCGGCGATTTTTAGCATAATCGCATTCTGAACGTGCATTCGGTTTTCCGCTTCATCAAAAACGATCGATGCTTCTGACTCCATAACCGCGTCCGTTGTCTCCAATCCCCTTTCTGCTGGCAGGCAGTGCATGAAAAAGGATGCTTTTCCCGTGGCTGACATGAGGTCATCGTTTACCTGGAACCCTTGAAAACGTTTGATTCGTTCATCTATCTCATGTTTCTGCCCCATGGAGGCCCAAACATCGGTGTAAACCACATCAGCGCCACTGACCGCTGCTTTGGGGTCGTGGGAGACTTCGATCGTCGATAGGCCAGCATTCTCTGCTTTTCTCAAGGTCTCGGGGTCGGGACTATACCCCTCTGGACAGGCGCACACAAAATGGAAGGGTAGCCGTGTTGCGAGATTCAACCAAGAATGGACGATGTTGTTGCCGTCCCCGACGTATACGATCTTCAAATCATCCAGATGTCCTCGATGTTCCCAAATCGTGAACATGTCTGCCATGATCTGGCAGGGGTGGTTGAAATCGGTCAGGCCATTGACCACGGGTGCGGAGGCATATTCTGCCAATTCCAGAATGTGAGCATGATCAAAGAGCCGAGCCATGATCATGTCGTTATACCGACTGATGACGCGAGCAATATCTTTCACCGCTTCACGCTTTCCGATGGCGATATCACTGGGGCCAAGGTACAGTGCATGTCCACCGAGGCGAAAGAAACCCGTTTCGAAGGAGACCCGTGTCCGGGCAGAGGGCTTGGCAAAAATCATTGCCAGGCTCTGATCTTTAAACGGCTTATAATCCTCGCGATTCTTGAGTTTTGCTTTGACCTCCCTAGCCAGATCAAAAGTCGCCATGATCTCGTCGCCACTGAAATCCGTTACATGGAGAAAGTCCCGTTTCATTTGATTCACTCCTTGCGGTTTTCTTCTAGATACCTCCCTGGCTCTGATCTCCAAAGGGTACCCCTCTCCGGTTATATCATCGAACGACCCTCTGCCGTCTTTTGGGGGTTCTCACTGGGTCTTGGCTCGATCAACCCATGGGGTTCTGTTCGGCCCAATGGCATGACCTTTGTAAAGCACCCCCTTTTGATGTATGTTTCTAACGTATCCTCTGTGGCCCGTCAAGAGGCCCTGATCAGTCACCCCAGGGCGACGTCATTGATCGGCGTAAGCCGTTCAAGCAGCACCTTTTGCTCACTTGATCGATCTTTAATGAATTCGAACCAAGAACGATGAAATCCGAAAAGAACCAAATGCCCAAAATCCCAAATTCGAAACAAGGGAGGCAGGATGGATTATTCTCACCCTGAACGCGTTGAAACGATCTATGAGGCACGGGTGTTTCGCCTCTGTCGGGAGACGATGACCCTCCCCAATGGGGGGACAGCAACGCTCGATGTCATCCATCATCCCGGGTCATCCGCCATCGTCCCTCTCTTGGCCGATGACCGGGTGGTGATGGTCAAGCAGTACCGCCATTCCGTCAGGCAGTTTCTCTGGGAGATCCCGGCGGGTACCCTTGCCCCCGATGAAAACCCGCTCGACGGTGCCAGACGGGAGTTGATAGAGGAGGCGGGGTATCGGGCCCATCATTTTGAGAAATTGACAGAGATTCTCCCGGCCCCCGGGTATTCAGACGAAAGAATCCACATCTTTGTGGCCAGGGATCTTGAGCCCGCTGCTCAGAACCTCGATCCGGATGAGGTCCTCGAGGTGGTCAGGTTACCGATGGACGAGGCTCTACTCATGGCCCGGGACGGAAGAATTCAGGACGCCCTCACCGTCATTGGTCTTTTTCTCGCTTCCATGCGGATTTAAGGCAGAGACAGGAGGCGGCTTTTTGTGGGCGTCTGCCGTGACGGCTCGATGGGGCATTTCGACAGGGATCGTGAAGTCAGTCCACTGAGGAGCGATTATATGGTGAGCGAGAGACCGGGAATTCCACTGCCCCCAGGCTTTCCAGGCTCGGTCGTAGGCGTTGCCCGCACTCCAGAGAAGCCAACCCCTTGCCCGGGACAGGTGTAAAGCGCGAAGCTCCTCAAGGACGTAGTTATCATCAAATCGGGTCGTCCCGTATGGAAAAGCCTGAATCCACGGTCGAAGGGTCACAGGCGTATCCTCGAGAAGCGATGAGATCCGTCGACAGGTCTCTGAGACCAAGAGAAAGGGCTGGTCTCCTGGTTTGGCAATCGACTGGAAAGGTCCATAGAAGTGGGAGGGGTAGATCATCGGGCTGATCACGTCACAGGACCGCGCCAAGTCTTCGATTTTCTGTCCCGTTATCTGGATATCCTCTGGGCGGTTCCAGGCGGTAACGCCGAAGACGTCGATCGACAACAGGACCCCATAGGGAGCCAATTCTCCACGGGCCTTGGAGAGGAAGGACGTAATGACCTGGTGCTTTGGCGTTTTCTCTTCGTCGAAGCTGTAGGCAGCGTCCTGCACGTTTCCCATGGCGGGGAAGCGGATGTAATCGAATTGAATCTCATCCACCCCCATTTCTGCCAGCTCCTTGGCGATATCCAGATTGTACCGTTGAACCGCAGGCTGAGAGGGATCGACCCAGGCGATCTTTCCTTTCTCCCGCCACACGTCGCCCATGGAAATAGAGCGAACGGCCAGATCGGGTCTCTTCTCTGCCAAGAGGGGATCATAAAAGAGAACCAGACGGACGCCAACGTGGAGCCCCTTTTCATGGAGGTGATGAAGCAGCTTGGCAGGATCGCCGATCAGAGGATCAGCCGCGCCGATCGTCTTGGCCAAAGGGACGCTTGAAGGATAGGAGAGCCTCCCCGACATGTCCTTGCCATCGATGATGACGGTATTTCCCCCCAGCTCTATTAATCTGCGGTTGAGCCGCCTCATCTTCTGGCAGGCCATGGAGTACCGATTGACATAGATTCCCTTGGCCTCGAAATCTCTCGGCTTTGGTACAGGCCTGGATACGACAGGCGTAGATCGGACCGTGGGGATCCGGAGCTCCTGGTCCGGGCGGATCAGGTTCCCTTGGATCCCATTGAGCTCCTGAATCTCCCGAATCAGGGCATGGAGCGTGTAAGCCTCTGTCTGGGGTAAGTAGCGGCGGGCGATTTTGTAAAGGGAATCGCCTGGAGCAACCCGATGGAGGATTGAGGTTTCCTTTCCGCAATCCCGTGCAAAATTTGCCTGGGGTAGGCAGAAAAGGACAGGGAGCAGGAAAAGGGAACGAAAGGAAGGAATCCTTAAAAAAACATTTCTCTTCAAGAGGTTATCCCCATTTGAATCGTCTGAATTGGTTACGGGTTAAGAACCGGTGAGGGTGAGTACGCAAAGCCCGTGCCCAGACGATTTTGGGGCGCCTCTTCTGGAGGGGGTCGAGGGATCGTTTTTTCATCTTGATTCTGCTGATGGCTGAGGGCCTATTGTTGATGATTCATAAGATGTTTTGAAATACAAAAAGACGACTCACCGCAGAGCTCTGCGGTGAAATTCAAGATGGCTGGAGGAAGGCCCCTATGGTTCGAAGAGACGACATCGTCCAGTGGATTGATGAGTACCTCGATGTGAAAAGCTTTGACGATCATTGTCCGAATGGCCTCCAGGTTGAGGGCGCATCGGAGATCAACCAGATTGTCGTGGGGGTCAGTGCCTGCCTCGCCCTCTTTGAGGCCTCCCTCCAAAAGGGTGCGCAAATGGTGATTACCCATCACGGCCTCGTCTGGAAAGGGCTTCCCTGGGTCATCAGAGGGGTTTTCAAGCGCCGCCTTGAGTTTCTGCTGAGAAACGGGATGAATCTCCTGGGTTATCACCTCCCTTTGGATGCCCACCCCGAGATCGGCAACAACATTCTTCTGGCCAAAGCGCTAGGGGTCCAGGGTCTCGAGCCCTTTGGTTACCATGGGGGTAAACCCATCGGCTGGCATGGCTATCTTGCCACCGAAACTCCTCGCGCCACCTTACTGGAGTGGATCGAAGCGGTCTTAGGGGGGCCCCTGCTCCATTTCGATGGTGGCAGGGAAAACATCAGCAGGATGGGGATTATTTCCGGCGGAGGAGCCAGCGATCTTTATGAGGCAATTGACCTGGGGCTGGATTTGTTCTTAACCGGGGAAGCAGAAGAACCGACTCGGGCAATCTGCCTTGAGGGGGGGATCAATTATGTTGGCGGGGGAC
The DNA here is from genome assembly GCA_964348185.1 of uncultured Thermodesulfobacteriota bacterium. Classification (GTDB taxonomy): domain Bacteria; phylum Desulfobacterota; class BSN033; order WVXP01; family WVXP01; genus CAYGBW01. Next base: position 10,470 of record CAYGBW010000188.1, read on the forward strand.
ACTACCGCACTGAACGGCTGGGCATCCAGGCTCTTGGAGAGAAGGTCGGGAAGCGGTTCGGTGTACCGGTCAGATTTCTCGATGTCCCCAATCCGGTCTGAGGACAGGAGACGGGTTTTCGTGGCGGAGGTGATGAATATCCCCCGGGTTTTCGCTCTTCATTCAAACCGAACTCTCTTCAGGGTCGGTTTGCGGGCTGGAATATCTCGGACGAGCCTCTCCAAATGGGCCTGAATCCGTTCCCTGACTGTGGGTAGGGGGATGCATTCCAGCACGATTTTCAGACCTTCCTCCGACCCTGCTTCTTCGAGGTGAATGCCAAAAACGATTCCTTCAGCCCGCAAAAAGGATTCCATTTCGGTCTTTATCAGACGCTGTTGGGCAGGGGTCAGACTCTGCCCGTTCGTCAGGAAGTGGGTGTGAATCCACGTTTCACTCCGCTTGAGAATCCTCATATCCTCAATCCTCTAGGTAGTCGTCACTGAAAAATGTCCCTGGAGCGAACATTACGGAGTTTTTGGGGCTACCCGTCTTGGCGAAGGGAGTGTCCCCGAAGGGGCGAGATTCCGCTGTCTGAGGCCGCTAGGCCGA